>JAEWJH010000070.1 GCA_023386635.1 Pseudomonadota bacterium | reverse complement strand
GGCGGCAACGCGCCGGACGGCCGCAAGGTGAAGGCGACGTTGCACTGGGTCGCCGCCGCCGACGCGGTGGAAGCGGAGGTGCGGCTCTACAATCCGCTGTTCCTGTCGCCGGCGCCGTCCGGCGGCGAAGGTTTTGCGGCCGACCTCAATCCGCAGTCCCTCGAGGTGATCACCAACGCCAAGCTCGAACCGGCCGCCGCCACCGGAAATACGCCGGGCGCGGTGCAGTTCGAGCGGCTCGGTTATTTCTGTCCGGACAAGGATTCCGCGCCGGGCAAACCGGTGTTCAATCGCACCGTTGGGCTGCGCGACAGCTACGCCAAGGCGAAGGATTGAGAGCAAGGGAAACGGACCGCATCGCCCCTTCGAGACGGCCGCTCCGCGGCCTCCTTGGGATGAGGCGGAGAGAAATGTTCGCGGTTCGGTCCCGTAGTCGCTTCGCATGCACCGTGCCACCATCATTCCGGGCAGGGGTGATGCGGGATGGCGTCGCCGAAACGGTCACGCGCACGCGCCAAAAACGTTGCTGGAGACGCGCTCTGGGATGAGCCGCGCGCCGCGTCGCTGTGGCCCGACGTCCTCGCCGCGCCGGCCCGGTCGCTGCGCGACGTGCTCGGGCGCTGGTGTGCCGCCGAGCTTGCGCCCGGTCAACTGGTGCCGTGGGGCGCTGTCGCCTTTGGCTTCGGCATCGTGCTCTATTTCACCGCCGCGCAGGAACCGCTGTGGTGGGCGCCGCTCGTCGTTGTGGTGTTCGCCATTGTCGGCGCCATCGCCGCGCGCCGACGGCCGGCTATCTTTGTGTTCACCGTGGGCATCGCCGCCCTTGCGTCCGGCTTTGCCATCGCCACGCTGAAGACCAAACTGATCGCGCATCCGGTGTTGTCGGTGCCGGTGTTCGGCGCGGCTGTCACGGGCTTTGTCGAGACCCGCGAGGAGCGCGAGCGCAGTGACCGCATCGTCGTGCGGGTCCACAGCATCGACGGCACGCGCGAGAAATTGGCGCGCGTGCGTGTGTCCGTGCGCAAGGGCACCGCGCCGGCGGTTGGGGCGTTCGTCAGTTTCAAGGCGCGGCTGTCGCCGCCGTTGCAGCCGCTGCGGCCCGGCGGGTACGATTTCGCCCGAGACCTCTATTTCCACGAGATCGGCGCGTCGGGCTTCGTGCTCGGTCGGATTTCGCAAGCGGAGGCGCCGACGCCGCTGGGCTGGCGGCTGCGCTTTGCGGCCGCGGTCGACACGCTGCGCGACGGCATGGACAACCGCATTCGCGCGGTGCTGCCGGGCGATCGTGGCGCAATCGCCTCGGCGCTCATCACCGGCAAGCGCGATACGATATCCGCTCCGGTGAACGAGGCGATGTATGTGTCGAGCCTCGCGCACGTCCTGTCGATCTCCGGCTATCACATGGCGGTGGTGGCGGGGCTTGTGTTCTTCGTCATCCGCGCGCTGCTCGCGCTGATCCCGACCATGTCGGATCGTTATCCGATCAAGAAATGGGCTGCATTCGTCGCGCTCGCCGCCGCGACATTCTATCTGCTGCTGTCGGGCGCCGAGGTCGCCACCCAGCGCTCCTACATCATGATCGCGATCGTGCTCGCCGGCGTGATGATCGACCGCCCGGCGATCACGGTGCGCACGCTCACCGTGGCGGCGATGCTTGTCTTGATCCTCACGCCGGAAAGCGTCGTTCATCCGAGTTTCCAGATGTCGTTCGCGGCGACGCTGGCGCTCGTGGCCGGCTATCGCTATGGCCTGCCGTGGCGCGCCGATCACGACTCCGGTCTCGGCACGCGCGCGACGCTGTGGGGCGCGCGCGAATTGATCGGCCTGGTGCTCGCCTCGATCGTCGCCGGTCTCGCCACCACGCCTTACGCGGCGTTTCATTTCCACCGGCTCGCGCCTTACGGCGTCATCTCCAATCTCGCGGCCATGCCTGTGGTGTCGGCCTTCGTGATGCCCATGGGCATCCTCGGCGCGCTGGCGATGCCGTTCGGCTTCGACGGCGTGTTCTGGGAGCTCATGGGCAAGGGCCTCGACTGGATGACCGGCGTCGCCTTGTGGGTGACGCAACTACCGGGCGCGGTCGGTCATATCGCCGCGTTCGGCACCGGGCCGCTGCTGATCGGTACGCTCGGGATGTTGCTGATCTGCCTGCTGCGCACGCCGCTGCGGCTTGCCGGTGTTGTGGCCGTCGCGCTTGCGATCGTGCTGGCCACCGCGACGCATCAGCCGGATGTACTGGTTGCTTCAGACGGGCAGGCGGTGGCGGTGCGCAACGCCCATGGCCGCCTCGGCGTCGCGCGCGCCGGCAGCGACAGCTTCGCGGTGCGCGACTGGCTCGCCGCCGACGGCGATACGCGCGCCGTGAACGATCCGACGCTCGGCGAGGGTGTGCGCTGCGACGAGGCCGGCTGCATCCTGCCCCTGCCGGACGGGCGGCTGGTCGCGTTCGCGAAAACGCCGGAGGCATTTCCGGAGGATTGCCGTCGCGCGGCTGTGGTCGTCAGTGCACGGGTGGCGCAACGTGACTGCGCGGCGCAACTGATCGACCGGCCGGTGTGGCGTGCGCAGGGCGCGATCACGCTGCGGCGGGATGGTAATGGTTTCGTGCTGACGCCCGCCCAGCCGCGCGGCACGGCGCGGCCATGGTCGATGCACGTGCAGCAGCACACGCCATCGACAACCATCCGCCGACCAGCGCCGGATGCGACGCCGCGCAGCGAGGATCTGGAAGCGGGAGAGTGAGGCAAGTAAGGTTCAGCGACCGGAGGCCGCCGCACAGCCTCAATACCGGCGCATGATGCTGACCAGCTTGCCCTGGATGCGCACGCGGTTGGGCGGGAGAATCCGCACCTCGTAAGCGGTATTGGCCGGCTCGAGCGCGATCGAGGCGCCTCGGCGGCGGAAGCGCTTGAGCGTCGCTTCTTCGTCGTCGATCAGTGCGACGACGATATCGCCGGTGTCGGCGGACTCGGTTTTGCGGATCACGGCCATGTCGCCGTCGAGGATCCCGGCCTCGATCATCGAATCGCCGCGCACTTCCAGTGCGAAATGGTCGCCGCTGGCGGTGAGCATGTCCGGCGGCATGCTGATGGTGTGGCTGCGCGACTGGATCGCCTCGATCGGCGTGCCGGCGGCGATGCGACCCATCACCGGGATGGCGATCGGCCGGCCCGGCGTCGACGTATCGTCCTCGCTGCTGACGGGACGGACGCGACCGAGATCGCCTTCGATTACGCTCGGAGTGAATTTGCGGGTGCGGCCGCCGCCGAGGCCGTGACCGACCGAGTCGGGCAGCTTGATCACCTCGATGGCGCGGGCGCGATTGGGGAGGCGGCGGATGAAGCCACGCTCCTCGAGCGCGGTGATCAGCCGGTGGATGCCGGACTTGGAGCGCAGATCGAGCGCATCCTTCATCTCGTCGAAGGAGGGCGGGACGCCGGCTTCCGTCAGCCGTTCGTGGATGAAACGCAACAACTCGAACTGCTTGCGGGTCAGCATCTCAAAGTCTCCCCTCCGGAACCGGCTTGCCACGGCTTACCGTGGAACTTTTCCACCCTGTGGGTCAGCCAATTCCGAAACAAATCATGAACGAACACTATCTGTTCGATATGTGTTCCGCAACCTTTAATTTGGAATGAAGAATGCGAACGACCGCTACAGGCCGAGCTTCGTGATCGTGCAGGACGATCCGGCCTTGGCCGCAGGCGCATGCGGCGGACGAATCACCAGGCAGTCAGCCCGGGACAGCGTCGCCATCAGCGAACTGTCCTGCACGGGTAAGGGAGTCGCGACGATCGCGCCATCGGAATTTCGCGAGAGCGTCGCGCGCATGTATTCGGCGCGCATGTCGTTCTCCGGCACGTCGCGGCCGAGGATCGCGGGCTCGGTCACGTGCTCGACCGTAGAGATGCCGGAGAGTTTCCGGATCAGCGGCACCAGAAAGAGGTAAGCGCAGACATAGGCCGAGACCGGATTGCCGGGCAGGCCGAGCACATGCATGTCACCGAGCCGGCCGTGCAGCATCGGTTTTCCGGGGCGCAAGGCGAGCTTCCAGAACGACAGGCTCATGCCTTCGGCGGCGAGCGCCTTGTGGACGAGATCGTAGTCGCCGACCGACGCGCCGCCGGTGGTGACGAGGATGTTGGCGCCGCCATCGCGGGCGTTGCGGATCGCCGCGATCATGTCGTCCATCCGGTCGGCGACGATGCCGGCGTGCGTCACGCTGGCGCCGGCACGGGATGCGAGCGCGGCGATGCCGTAGCCGTTGGAATAGACGATCTCTCCGGGGCGGGCCGGCGTTCCGGGCGGCACCAGCTCGTCGCCGGTGCCGAACAGAACCAACGACGGCCGCCGGTACACGGGCACACGCGGATAATTCATGGATGCCGCGACCATCAGATCGCGGTCGCCGAGCCGTCTGCCGCGCGCGAGCAGCACCTCTCCTTCCTTGAAGTCGATGCCCGCGCGGCGGATATGGCGGCCGGGGCGCGCGGCTTCGTTGATCGTCACCGCGTCGCCGTCGCGCCGCGTGTCTTCCTGGATGACGACGGCGTCACAGTCGCCCGGGATCACGCCGCCCGTAAAAATCCGCACGGCCTCGCCGGGGCCGACGGCGCCGGTATAGGGATGGCCTGCGGCGACCTCGCCGATGACCTTGAGCGCGACCGGGACGGTAGCGGCATCCGCGGCCCGTACGGCGTAGCCGTCCATGGCGGAGACATTGGCCGGCGGCTGGGTCCGCAAAGCGGGAAGGTCGGCGGCAAGCGCCCGGTCGAAGGCATCGGCGAGCGGCGCTTCCTCAATGCCGAGCGGATGCGCGTCCTTGAGGACAAGGGCGAGCGCCTCCGCGATCGGCATCAATGCCACGGCTCTCTATCTCCGGGCGCGGTAATGGCCGGACCGGCCGCCGCTCTTTTCGATCAGGCGGATGCCTTCGATGCGCATGGTCCGTTCCACCGCCTTGACCATGTCGTAAACCGTGAGGCACGCGACCGATACGGCGGTGAGCGCTTCCATCTCGACACCGGTCTGGCCGGTAACCTTGGCCATGGCCTCAATGCGCAGGCCGCGCGTGCCATCCTTGGCAAGGTCGACGGTGACCTTGGTCAAAGCGAGCGGATGGCAGAGCGGGATCAATTCGTGGGTCCGCTTGGCCGCCATGATGCCGGCGAGGCGGGCGGCACCGAGCACGTCGCCCTTCTTGGCATTGCCCTTGAGCACCAGCGCGAGGGTTGCCGGACGCATCCGCACATAGCCCTCGGCGATGGCGATGCGTTCCGTCGCGGCCTTGGCCGAGACGTCGACCATATGCGCAGCACCCCGCGCGTCGAGGTGGGTGAGGGTTTTGCCGGCCGGGGCTTTGGAGGTGCGTGGCGCCACGATCAGCCTGCTTTCGCCTGAGGCTTTGCGAGGAGCGTTCGGGTCGCGGCGGCGACGTCTGCCTGCCGCATCAGGCTTTCGCCGATCAGGAACGTATGAATGCCGACCGCCGCGAGCCGGGCGAGGTCGGCGGGGGTGTGGATGCCGCTCTCGCCGACGGCGATCCGGTCATTCGGGATTTTCGACGCGAGGCGCTCGCTGGTGGCGAGCGAGGTTTCGAATGTCCGTAGATTACGGTTGTTCACGCCAAGGAGCTTTGATTCCAAACTGGTAGCGCGCTCAAGTTCATCTTCATCATGAACTTCAAGAAGCGCGTCCATCCCATACGATCTGGCCGCATCTTCCAGTTCCTGGGCCTGTGCATCGCTGACCGAGGCGAGGATGATCAGGATGCAGTCGGCGCCCCAGGCCCGCGCCTGCGCCACCTGATAGGGCTCGAACATGAAGTCCTTGCGCAGCGCCGGCAACCGCACGGCCTCGCGGGCGGCGGTCAGGAACTCCGGCGCGCCCTGGAAGGATGGCGCGTCGGTGAGCACCGAAAGGCAGGTTGCGCCGCCGGCCTCGTAAGCCCTGGCCAGCGCCGGCGGATCGAAGTCGGCGCGGATCAACCCCTTCGATGGCGACGCCTTCTTGATCTCGGCGATCAGGGCGTAGTCGCCGGCGGCAATGCGGCGTTCGATCGCCTGCCGGAAGCCACGCGGTGGCGGCAGGGTCTTCGCCTTCGCCTCGAGGTCGGCAAGCGAATGCTGGCGCTTCGCCGCGGCGATCTCTTCCCGCTTGTAGGCCTCGATCCTGGTGAGGATATCGGACATCGCATCAGGCTCCAGACACGGCGATCAGCCGGTCGAGCCGTGCCTTGGCCGCGCCGCTGTCGATCGCCTGCTGCGCCATCGCGACGCCGTCGGCGAGCGTTTTCGCCTTGCCGGCGACGATCAACGCCGCGCCGGCGTTGAGCACTGCGACATCGCGGAACGGGGTCTTCTCGCCCCTGAGCACGGCGAGCAACGCCTCTGCGTTCTGGGCGGCGTCGCCGCCGCGCAGGTCTTCCGCCTTTGCCAGCGGCAGGCCGGCATCCTTCGGTGAAATCTCGAAGGTGCGGATCGCGCCGTTCTCCAGCGCGGCAACTGACGTCGGCCCGGTGGTGGTGATCTCGTCGAGACCGTCGGAGCCGTGCACGACCCAGATCGACTCTGCGCCGAGGTTCTTGAGCACCTGCGCCATCGGCTCGATCCACTGGCGCGAGAACACGCCGATCATCTGCCGTTTCACGCCGGCCGGGTTCGACAGCGGGCCGAGCAGATTGAAGATCGTGCGGGTGCCGAGTTCGACCCGGGTCGGGCCGACGTTCTTCATCGCCGGATGATGTGCCGGCGCGAACATGAAGCCGAGGCCCGCCTCGCGGATGCAGCGGCCGACCTGAGCCGGATTGAGATCAATGGCGACGCCGAGCGCGGCCAGCACGTCGGCAGAGCCGGATTTCGATGACAGCGCGCGGTTGCCGTGTTTGGCGACCGGGACGCCGGCGCCGGCGACCAGGAACGCCGCGCAGGTCGAGATGTTGTAGGAGCCGGACGCATCGCCTCCGGTGCCGACCACGTCGACCGCGTCGGAAGGCGCCGTGACCTTGAGCATCTTCGCCCGCATGGTCGTCACCGCGCCGGTGATCTCGTCGACGGTTTCACCGCGCACGCGCAGCGCCATCAGCAGGCCGCCCATCTGCGACGGCGTCGCCTCGCCGGACATCATCCGGTCGAATGCCATCGCCGCCTCGTCGCGGGTCAAGGCGGCGCCGGTGGCGACCTTGGCAATCAGTGCGCGGAATTCATCGGCCATAACGTTTACTCACCGTGTTCTTGGTCAATGCAGCGCGCGGGACGACGCGCCCCTGCGCGTCGCGTTCCACCGGGCTGCGAGATCGAGGAAATTGCGGAGCAGGCGATGGCCGTGCTCGGAAGCGATGCTCTCCGGATGGAACTGCACGCCATGCACCGGGCGCTCCACATGGGACAGGCCCATAACCAGATCGCCATCGGTCCGCGCCGTGACGGTGAGGCTCGCCGGCATGGCGGTATGATCGACCACCAGCGAATGGTAGCGCGTCGCCTTGAACGGCCCGTTGATGCCGTGAAACACCCCGGCGCCTTCGTGGGCGATGTCGCAGACCTTGCCGTGGACGGGCTGCGGCGCGCGCACGACGCGGCCGCCGAAGGCCTGGCCGATCGCCTGATGGCCGAGGCAGACGCCGAGCATCGGGATGGTCACGGATGCTTTCTCGATCAGGTCGAGGCAGATCCCGGCTTCGTTCGGCGTGCAGGGGCCGGGCGAAAGCACGATCGCTTCCGGCGCAAGCGCGATCACGTCGTCGGCCGACAGCGCATCGTTGCGATGCACGACAATGTCGGCCCCCAGCTCGCCGAAATAGTGGACGAGGTTGAAGGTGAAGCTGTCGTAGTTGTCGACCAGGACAATCATGTCAGCCGGTTGGTGTTCGTCGCTTCTTGCGGAACTTGCGTGTTCTCAAGGTCTTAAGGCCCGCTCGGGGGAGGGTCAAGGAGCCGGCAGAGAACCCGGTTATTGGCCGCGGATTGCGGCGCTGGCGAAGCGGCGCGCTTCCTCGGCGGCGCGAAACAATGCCTTGGCCTTGTTGACGCATTCCTGCTGCTCGGCAGCTGGGTCGCTGTCGGCGACGATACCGGCGCCCGCCTGGACGTACATCTTGCCGTCCTTGATCAGCGCAGTGCGCAACGCAATGCAGGTATCCATGTCGCCGGCGGCGGAGAAATAGCCGATGCAGCCGGCGTAGAGCCCGCGCTTGTCCTTCTCCAGTTCGTCGATGATCTGCATGGCCCGCACCTTCGGCGCGCCTGAAACGGTGCCGGCCGGAAAGCCGGCGGCGAGCGCATCGAGCGCGTCGCGGCCCTCGGCCATGTCGCCTTCGACGTTGGAGACGATGTGCATCACCTGGCTATAGCGTTCGACGAAATACCGATCGGTCACGGTGACGCTGCCGAGCTTTGCCACGCGGCCGACATCGTTGCGGCCGAGATCGAGCAGCATCAGGTGCTCCGCGCGCTCCTTGGGATCGGCGAGGAGTTCTTCCTCCAGTGCCTTATCCTGTGCGAGCGTCGCGCCGCGAGGCCGCGTGCCGGCGATCGGCCGGATGGTGACGCGGCCATGGCGCGCGCGCACAAGAATTTCCGGGCTGGAGCCCGCGATCGCAAACGGCCCGAAGTCGAGGAAATACAGGAACGGGGCCGGATTCACCCGTCGCAGCGCGCGATAGAGCGCGAACGGCGGCAGCGTGAACGGCGCCTCGAACCGCTGCGACAGCACCACCTGAAAGATGTCGCCGGCGGCGATGTACTCTTTCGCGCGCAGCGTCATTGCCTTGTAGTCGTCGGCGCTGGTGTTGGAGACCGGCGTCGCGACGATCGGCCCGGTCTCGACCTCCGCGCTCTTGTCGAGTGGCCGGTCGAGACTGTCGATCACGCCGGTGAGGCGGTCGATGGCGCGCGCATAGGCGGCCGCGGCGCTGACACCGTCGGCGGGACGGACCGGCGTGACGATGGTGATGGTGTCCGCCACCGCGTCGAACACGACGACAAGAGTCGGGCGGATCAGGATGCCGTCGGGAATGCCGGTACGGTCGGGGTTCGTCGCGGGAACGTCCTCGATCAGCCGCACCGTGTCGTAGCCGAGATAGCCGAACACGCCGGCCGCCATCGGCGGCAATGTGTCAGGCAAGTCGATCCGGCTTTCGGCCAGAAGCGCACGCAGTGCCGCGAACGGCGCGTCGGCGCAGGGCTGGAATTGATCGGGATGGGTTTGTGCCGTGCGGTTGATGTCGGCGCGGCCGTCCTGCATCCGCCAGATCAGATCTGGCTCGAGACCGATGACCGAATAGCGGCCGCGTACGGCACCGCCTTCGACGGACTCCAGCAGGAAGCTCATCGGCTGTCCGCCGCCGATCTTCAGATAAGCGGACACGGCCGTTTCGAGATCGGCGACCAGTGTGGTCCAGACCACCTGCGCGTCGCCGCGCCGATAGCGTTCGGCAAAATCAGCTTCGGCCGGCTCGACCTGCATCGCATCAATTGGCGGCGGTGCCGCCACCGACGATCTGATTGAATACCGTGGGATTGATGCTGACGCCGTAATCCACCTGCAACTGGGCGACATATTCGGCGAGCAGGCTTTCCGTCAGCGCCGGCTTGAGGCCGTCGGCCATCTGCTTGGTCTCCGCCGCGGCGGCGTCGAACTTCGGATCGTTCACCGCGGTCACGGCGAACACGATCATCTCGGTCGGGCGCGCCCCTTCGCTCGCAACCGGCGTGTCCTTGGCGGTGCGGAAGGCGAGGTCGACCACGCTCGCCGGCACAGCGCCGCCGGTCGTGTTGCGCTTGAGATCGGCGGCGGTTTCAGCCGTCACGCCGTTCGCGCTGGCGATTTCGTCGATCTTGCCGCCGGCCTTGAGCTTGGCGACGATGTCGTCGGCCTTTTCCTTGAGCTTGCGGGCGATCTGATCGTCCTTCCAGCGTGTTTCCACTTGGGGCTTGACCTCGTCGAGGTTGCGCTCGCGCGAAGGCGTCACTTTGGTGACTTCGTACCAGAGATAGCCGCCGCCCGGGATTTGCACCGGATCGGTTTCGATGCCGACCTGGGTGGCGAAGGCTTGCGACAAGACGTCGACGTTCTTTGGCAGGTTCGGGACCGGCGCGCCGTCGGTGCCGCGTCCGGAGCGATCCACCGCTTCGATGGTGCGCGGTGTCAGACCGACTTTCTGTGCGGCTTCGGCGAGTGTCGCGCCGCCGGCGCGCGCGTCTTCTATTTTGTTCTGGGTGTCGATCACGTCGCCGCGCGCTTTATTGAGCGCCAGCTCCTTCTTGATCTCGGGCGCCGCCAGCTCGAAGCTTTTCATCTGGCCCGGTTCGATCTTCACGGCCTTGATCAGCACCGTGCCGAAACGACCCTGGACCGGCGCACTGACGTCGCCTTCCTTGAGCGCGAAGGCGGCGGTGGCGATGGCCGGATCGACGATGCCGGCTTTGGTCAGCGTGCCGAGATCGGTGTCGGTGTCCTTCAGGCCGCGCTGTTCAGCGATGGATTCAAAGGTCGCGCCGCCGGCGATCTTCTCAGACGCAGCCTTGGCTTCGTCCGCGTTCGGGAACAGAATCTGCCGCAGGTGGCGGCGCTCGGGCGTGCCGAACTTGTCCGGATTTTCGTCATAAACCTTGCGCGCGTCGGCATCGGAGATCGTCTGCCACTGCGCGAGGCTGTCGGGGGTCAATTCGACGAGAACGATGCTGCGGTATTCCGGCGCGCGGAACAGCACCTTGCGTTCCTCGAAATACTTGGCGAGTTCATCGGCGGTCGGCGCGGCAATGTCGCCCGCCTGCGCCGGACCGAGCGAGAGATAGCGGATCGTCCTCGTCTCGTTCTGGAATTGCTGGATCGCAGCGATCAGCGCGTTCGGCGGGGTGATGCCGCCTGCGATCGTGTCGGTGAGTTCGCGGCGGACCAGCGTGCGGCGCTGCTCGGCGACGAAGCGCGATTCCGAATAGCCGGCATTGCGGATGATCGCCTCGAAGCGGTTGCGGTCGAACTGGCCGGACGGACCCGCGAAATTCTTGTCGTTGACGATCTGCTGGGCGATCTCCTCGTTGGAGAGCGTCAACCGCAGGTCGCGCGCGCGTTCGTCGAGCGCGGTCTCGGCGATCAACTGGCCGATCAACTGGCGATCGAGGCCGAGCGCGCGAGCCTGATCCGGCGTGATCGGGCGGCCCATCCGGCGGCTCAAAGCCTGCAGACGCTCGTTGTAATAGGTGCGGAACTGCTCGATGCCGATCTCGGTCTTACCGATCTTGGCGACCGTCGACAGGCCGAATCCCCGGAAAATGTCGCCGATGCCCCAGATGGCAAAGCTGATCACCAAAAGCCCCATGACCACGGCCATGACCACCTTGCCGAGCCAGTTCTTGGAGGCTTCCTGAATACCGCGAAGCATCGTCACGCCTGATGTAAGGGATAAGGGAAAGCCGCTGCGCGGGCGCAGCGGCGGTGCTGCGGCGCACTATAGAGGGGGGGCCAAGGCCTTGCAACCAAACAGGGATCGCGAATGGAAGGCGATGCGGGGGATAGCCATAGCAAGACAATGCCGTCTGGCACATCGTCGTCGGCTCTGGTAACCGGCACGGAAAAGAGGGGCAACATGACGGATGCGACGCCACGTCCGCTGGTCGCGGGCAACTGGAAGATGAACGGGCTTTCCACGGCCCTCGTGGAACTGCGCAAGATCGTTGACGGTGCGGCCGACATTACCAAGGCCGAAACCATGGTTTGCCCCCCGGCGACGCTGCTGGCGTCTTTTGCCGCGGCCACCAAGGGTTCGAAAGTGCGGATCGGCGGGCAGGACTGCCATATGGCCGCCTCCGGCGCGCATACCGGGGACATTGCTGCCGAGATGCTGGCTGATGCCGGCGCCGACGCTGTGATCGTCGGGCATTCCGAGCGTCGCACCGACCACAACGAAACAGACGCTCAAATCAGAGCGAAAGCGGAGGCGGCCCGGCGTGCCAAGCTCACCGCCATCGTCTGCGTTGGCGAACAGCGTGCCGAGCGCGAGAGCGGCAAGACCCTTGATGTGGTCGGCCGCCAACTCGCCGGCTCCCTGCCGGACGGGGCGACCGCCGCCAATCTGGTGGTGGCCTATGAACCGGTCTGGGCGATCGGCACCGGTTTGACCCCGACCGCGGCCGATGTGGCCGAGGTCCATGCGTTCATCCGGGAGCATCTGGTGAAGCGGTTCGGGGCTGAGGGCCGGGGGATGCGGATCCTCTATGGCGGATCGGTGAAGCCGTCCAACGCGGTGGAACTGATGGGGGTCGCCAACGTCAATGGGGCGCTGGTCGGGGGCGCGAGCCTCAAAGCAGCCGATTTTCTCGGGATTCTGGGCGCCTACCGCTGACCCTCGTCGGGGTGGAAATCCGCCGGGGGCTGGTGTAGAGACGCGGCGAATTCCTATATGACACCGCAGGGTTGTCCGGGCCGGGTAGCCCGTTCCGCACGCTTGAGGGCCTTATGCAGCACGTCGTGATCGTCATCCATCTGATGCTGGTGCTATCCCTCATCGGCGTCGTGCTGCTGCAGCGCTCCGAAGGCGGGGGGCTCGGCATCGGTGGCGGCGGCGGTTTCATGACCAACCGCGGCACCACCAACGCTTTGTCCCGCGCCACGGCGATCATCGCCGGCTGCTTCTTCATCACCAGCCTGGTCTTGTCGATCCTTGCCGGTATCGACCGCAAGCCGACCTCGATCCTCGGCGGCGGCAATCAGACTGCGCCGGCGGCGCCGGGCGCAGTCCCGCCGCTCAACAGCGGCAGCGGCGGCATCCTCGACACGCTGCGCCAGAGCACCAATCCGCCGGATGCGCCGGCGGCCCCCAGCGGACCGCAGGTGCCGCGCTCGCAGTAGAATCCACTTCGGAAGGGCCGGGAAACCGGCCCTTCTCACATTTGAGACACGACGATGACGCTGGCGACGACGATGAACCCCGGGGCGGTGGAATTTTCCTGTGCACCGACCCCGCTGAGTTGGGGATGCGGGGCAGCCTTGCCGAATCCGGTCTCGTCGAATCGCAGCCCGGGACCTAAAGGTTGATTCCCATGGCGCGGTATATTTTCATCACCGGCGGCGTGGTTTCCTCCCTTGGCAAAGGCCTCGCATCCGCAGCTCTCGGCGCGGTGCTGCAGGCGCGTGGCTACAAGGTGCGGCTGCGCAAGCTCGATCCCTATCTGAACGTCGATCCCGGCACGATGTCGCCGTATCAGCACGGCGAGTGCTTCGTGACCGACGACGGCGCCGAGACCGATCTCGATCTCGGACACTACGAGCGGTTCACCGGACGTCCGGCGAACAAGCGCGACAACATCACCACCGGCAAGATCTATCAGGACATCCTGACCCGGGAGCGGCGTGGCGACTATCTCGGCGCGACGATTCAGGTCATTCCGCACGTCACCAACGCCATCAAGGATT
The DNA here is from genome assembly GCA_023386635.1 of Pseudomonadota bacterium. Taxonomy (GTDB): domain Bacteria; phylum Pseudomonadota; class Alphaproteobacteria; order Rhizobiales; family Xanthobacteraceae; genus Pseudolabrys. The sequence continues at coordinate 35,358 of JAEWJH010000070.1, read as the reverse complement.
TCGTCCGCGAGGGTAATGACGACTTCGATTTCGTGCTGTGCGAGATCGGCGGCACGGTCGGAGATATCGAAGCGTTGCCGTATTTCGAGGCGATCCGTCAGCTCGGCAACGATCTGCCGCGCCATCACGCCGTCTATATCCATCTGACGTTGCTGCCTTACATCCCGAGCGCCGGCGAATTGAAAACCAAGCCGACGCAGCATTCGGTCAAGGAGCTACGCTCGATCGGTATCCAGCCTGACATTCTGCTGTGCCGGTCCGACCGGCCGATCCCGGCAGGCGAGCGCCGCAAGCTCGCGCTGTTCTGCAATGTGCGCGAAAGCGCGGTGATCGAGGCGCTCGACGTCGACAACATCTACGCGGTGCCGCAGGCCTATCACGCCGCCGGCCTCGACCGCGAAGTGCTGGCCGCGTTCGGCATGGAGTCGGATACGGCGCCCGACCTGTCCTCGTGGGAATACATCAACGATCGCATCCGCAATCCGGAAGGCGACGTCACGATCGCGATCGTCGGCAAATATACCGGCATGAAGGACGCCTATAAATCGCTGATCGAGGCGCTGGCGCATGGCGGCGTTGCCAACAAGGTGAAGGTCAAGCTCGACTGGATCGAGTCCGAGGTGTTCGAGAACGAAGACCCGACGCCGTTCCTCGATCATGTGAACGGCATCCTGGTGCCGGGCGGCTTCGGCCAGCGTGGCGCCGAGGGCAAGATCAAGGCGGTGCAGTTCGCGCGCGAGAAGCGCGTGCCATATTTCGGCATCTGCTTCGGCATGCAGATGGCTGTCATCGAAGCCGCCCGCAATCTGTGCGGCATTACCAACGCCAATTCGACGGAGTTTGGCGAAACCGGTGAACCGGTCGTCGGCCTGATGACCGAATGGCTGCGGGGCAACGAGTTGCAGCAGCGCACCTCCGCCGGCGATCTCGGCGGCACGATGCGGCTCGGCGCTTATCCGGCGACGCTCGCGCGTGGCAGCCGCGTCGCGAAAATCTACGGCTCGACCGACATCTCCGAGCGGCACCGCCATCGCTACGAGGTCAACACCGCGTATAAAGGTCGGCTCGAACAGCACGGGATGAAATTCTCGGGCATGTCGCCGGATGGCGTTCTGCCGGAGATCGTCGAAATCGACGACCATCCGTGGTTCGTGGGTGTGCAATTCCATCCGGAATTGAAATCGCGGCCGTCCGAGCCGCATCCGCTGTTCGCCTCGTTCATCGAGGCGGCGCTGGAGCAGAGCCGGCTGGTTTAACGCCTCATTCGCGAGCGCCGCGCTTTTAAAAATTTATATGCCGTTAGCGGCGCATGATCCGGCCGCAAGCGCCGGATTTCGCTGAATTTTCGCTGGATACTGCCAGCCGCCGGCCTCCTTTTTCTTTGCATGAAAATTACGACCGCGCGGCGCAAATTTCCGGGCGCCGCGATTGGAAATGCCGATTGCTCCGATGACGCTCTGCCGGTGTCTAACAAACCCGTTCGGGGGATTGAACAATGCGAACGATGATCATCGCCAGCATGCTGGCCGCGGCTTTCGTTACAGCCAGCGTCGGTGCGCGCGCCGAAGAGGCCCACTATGCCGGCGGTCCGGTGCAGTCCGGCGCCAATTGCTGGGTCTCGACCAACAACGATCTCGGCTTTGGTTACTGGAAGGCCTGCGCGCCGTCGCGCGCGATGCGGTCGCATCGCCGCATGGCAAAGCGTTCCCGGAAATAAGCGGCACAAGCGATTCAGCCTCCAGCGAGTTCGCCGGGCTGCGTTCCCAACCGCGCTCCGGTGACGAGGGGTCGACCGGTTTCACGGCCGGTCCGCCCTTTCGCATGCCGGCGTCTTTCCGTGCTATCGATAGCCGATGGCAAACGGACTCGACCACGTCGTTCATGCCGTCCGCGATCTCGACGCGGCGGCGCATCTGTATCGCCGTCTTGGCTTCACCACGGGCGCGCGCAACCGGCATCCCTGGGGCACGCACAATGTGCTGGTCCAGTTGCCAGGTTTCTTCATCGAGATGCTTACGGTCGCCGAGCCGGAGAAACTCGGTGACGATGGGTTTTCGCGGCTGTTCGGCGGATACAACCAATCATTCCTGGAGCGCGGCGAAGGACCCTCGCTGCTGATCCTGGAATCGCAGGACGCGTCGGCGGACGCCGCGGTGTTCGCGGCCGGCGGAATCGCCGTGGGCGAAGCGATGCGGTTCGATCGCGAGGGCAAGCGGCCGGACGGCAGCGCGGTGCGGGTCGGATTTTCGCTCGCCTTCGCCGAGGATCGCGCGGCGCCGTGGATTCATTTCGCGACCTGTCAGCAGCACCATCCGGAGAATTTCTGGAATCCGGAATTCCAGCATCACGCCAACAGCGCGACCGGCATCGCCAGCGTGGTGATCGTCGCCACCGATCCGGCGGCGCATCGCGATTTCCTCGCAGCGTTCACCGGGCGCGACGTGCGGGACGGTGACACCGGTCTTGTCGTAGACACCGCACGCGGCACGATCAACGTGATGACGCCGTCGGCTTTTACAGCGGACTATGCTGTGGCCGCGCCGGCGGCGGATGCGGGGGCGCGTCTCGCGGCGCTCCGCTTCGCCGTCACCGACATCGCCGCCGCGGAAGATGCCTTGGCAGCCGGCGAGATCGAGGCGCGGGTGGAATCCGATCGTCTGGTGATCGATGCCGGAACCGCGATGGGCGCAACGGTCGTGTTCGAGGAGGGCCGTTGACCGGCCGCGGCCGGGCGGTCATGGTCCGGCCGATTTCTCCGAACAGGTGATGCGGTGACGAGCAGCGTGCAAACGAAAGCTCAGGCGGAAGTAACGGTCGGCCAAAAGTCAGCCGTGCGGTTCGGCAATGCGTTGCCGCTCGCGGTGATCGCCGGCCCGTGTCAGCTCGAAAGCCGCGCGCATGCGCTGGAAATGGCGGCGGCGCTCAAGGAGATCGCGGCGCGTCTCGGCATCGGCCTCGTGTTCAAGACCTCGTTCGACAAAGCCAACCGGACCAGCGCCAATGCCGCACGCGGCGTCGGTCTCGAACAGGCCCTGCCGGTGTTTGCCGAGATTCGCGAGACGCTCGGTCTGCCGGTGCTCACCGACGTGCACGAGATCGAGCAATGCGCGCTGGCCGCGCAGGCTGTCGATATTCTGCAAATCCCCGCCTTCCTGTCGCGCCAGACCGATCTCTTGGTCGCGGCCGCTGAAACCGGCCGCGTGGTCAATGTGAAGAAGGGGCAGTTCCTCGCCCCTTGGGACATGAAGAACGTTGTCGCCAAGGTGACGAGCGCGGGCAATCCGAACGTGCTGGTGACGGAGCGCGGCGTGTCGTTCGGTTACAACACGCTGGTGTCGGACATGCGGGCGCTGCCGATCCTCGCGCGCGACACCGGCGCGCCGGTGATTTTCGACGCCACCCATTCGGTGCAGCAACCTGGCGGGCGCGGTACGGCCTCGGGCGGCGAGCGCGAATTCGTGCCGGTGCTGGCGCGCGCCGCGGTCGCGGTCGGTGTCGCCGGCGTGTTCATCGAGACGCATCAAGATCCCGATCATGCGCCGTCCGACGGGCCGAACATGGTGCCGCTGCGCGAGATGGAAGCGCTGTTGCGGCAGTTGATGGCCTTCGACCGTATCGCCAAAGCGCAAAGCCCGTCGACCTGACGTTATGAATGTCCTGAACATCGTCGCTTTTGTCGCCTTCGCGACATCGACGTTCACGCGCTCGACCGACCCGATCATCCCGCAGGTCGCGACGGCGTTCAGCGTCGATCCCGGCACGGCGGCGCTGCTCGCCACCGCTTTCGCGCTTCCTTACGCGGCGGTGCAGCCGGTGCTCGGCGCGCTCGCCGACATGTTCAACAAGACGCGGCTGATGACCGGCTGTCTGCTCGTGCTCGTTCTGGCCTCCGTGGTCGCGGCGTTCGCCCCCAATATCGAAGTGCTGTTCGCGATGCGGATGATCTCCGGTATCGCCTCGGGCGGGGTGTTTCCGATCGCGCTCGCGGTGGTCGGGGACAACGTCCCGCTGGCGCAACGTCAGGTCGCCCTTGGCCGGCTGCTCGGCGCGGCCATGATCGGCAATCTGCTCGGCGCGAGCGGCGCCGGCGCGGTCGCCGATCTGTTCGGATGGCGCGGGGTGTTTGTCGCCACGGCGCTGGTCGGCTTTATGGTGCTGGTGGTGGCGGTGATCGGCTTGCGGCGTCTGCCGGATCGCGCGCCGGGCCGGTTCGATCTGTCGACGCTCGGGCCGAATTACCGCGCGATCTTCGGCAACCCGGAAGCGAAATGGTGCTTCGGCGTTGTGTTCGTCGAAGCGATGCTGGTGTTCGGCCTGTTTCCTTATGTCGCCAATCTGCTGGCCGCCGCCGGCGAAGAGCGGGCCTCGATCGCCGGTCTGGTGATCGCGGCGTTCGGTTTCGGCGCGCTCTGCTATACGCTCGTGGTGTCGCGCGTGCTGCTGTTCGTGTCGCCGCGTCGTCTCACGATCGCGGGCGGCGTGCTGATGGGCCTGTGCTTCATCGCCCTCGCACTGCGGTTGTCCTGGCCATATGAGGCCGTGAGCTTCCTGCTGCTCGGCTTCAGCATGTATTTCCTGCACGGCTTCATCCAGGTCGCGTCGACCGAGTTGGCACCGGCGGCGCGCGGCTCGGCGCTCGCGTTGCATTCGATGGCGTTCTATTTCGGGCAGGCTGTCGGCCCGGTCCTCTATGGCCGTGGATTTGCCGGGATTGGCGTCGAGCCGATGCTGGTTCTCGCCGGCCTCGGCCTCGCCGTGACCGGTGTGGTGACGGCGCTCACGCTCCGCCGCTCGGAAAGGGCTGAGGCCTAACCCCGACCGCGATACGGCGCCACACCCTGATCGGGCACCCAGACGCCTTTCGGCAGGCGGCCGCTTTGCCAGAACACGTCGATCGGGATGCCGCCGCGCGGATACCAGTAGCCGCCGATCCGCAGCCAGCGCGGCTTGAGCAGGTCGCGCAGCCGCTTGCCGATGCCCACCGTGCAGTCTTCATGGAACGAGCCGTGGTTGCGGAAGCTCGCGAGGTAGAGCTTGAGCGACTTGGATTCGACCAGCCAGCGGTCCGGCACATAGTCAATCACGAGATGCGCGAAATCCGGCTGGCCAGTGATCGGGCAGAGCGCGGTGAATTCCGGCGCAGTGAAGCGCGCCACATAGTCGGTGTCGGCGTGCGGGTTCGGCACGCGGTCGAGCACGGCGCTCTCGGGTTTTTCCGGCAGGCGGGTCGTGCGACCGAGCTGCAGCGATCGGGGCTTGGACGATTTGGCCATCATGGTCTCCTTAACCCGCAAAAACCCGGAATCCGCGACAAAGACAAGATCGGGGAGCGGCCCGGCCGCGCGGGGCATGACAAAAGCGGGCCTGATCCTGTAGAAGCGCGCCAAAATCCCCGCCGGAGTTCCAGAGCATCATGACCGCCATCATCGACATCATCGGCCGCGAAATCCTCGACAGCCGCGGCAATCCTACCGTGGAGGTCGACGTGCGGCTCGAAGACGGCTCGCTCGGCCGCGCCGCCGTGCCGTCCGGCGCCTCGACCGGCGCCCATGAGGCGGTGGAAAAGCGCGACGGCGACAAGGGCCGTTATCTCGGCAAGGGCGTCCGCGCTGCGGTTGATGCGGTGAACGGCGAGATCTTCGACGCGCTGGGCGGCATGGATGCCGAGGCTCAGGTGGCGATCGACGAAACGCTGATCGGCCTCGACGGCACGCCGAACAAGGCGCGGCTCGGCGCAAACGCCATTCTCGGCGTGTCGCTGGCGGTCGCCAAGGCGGCCGCGGCGGCCAGCGCCACACCGCTTTACCGTTATGTCGGCGGCACCGCCGCGCGACTCCTGCCGGTGCCGATGATGAACATCGTCAATGGCGGCGCGCATGCCGACAATCCGATCGACTTCCAGGAATTCATGATCATGCCGGTCGGCGGGTCGAGCTTCTCGGAAGTGCTCCGTATGGGCGCCGAGGTGTTCCACACCCTGAAAGCGGCGCTGAAGACGGCCGGTCACGCCACCAATGTCGGCGACGAAGGCGGCTTCGCGCCGAACCTGCAATCCGCCGACGCGGCGCTCGAATTCGTCATGAAGTCGATCGAGAAGGCCGGTTTCAAGCCAGGCCGCGACATGATGCTCGCGCTCGACTGCGCCTCGACCGAGTTCTTCAAGAACGGCGCTTATGTCTATGAAGGTGAGGGCAAGACCCGCTCCAAGGCGGAGCAGGCGTCTTATCTCGCCGAACTCGTCGGCCGGTATCCGATCGTGTCGATCGAGGACGGCATGGCGGAAGACGACATGGAAGGCTGGAAGATTCTCACCGACAAGATCGGCACCAAGTGCCAACTCGTCGGCGACGATCTGTTCGTCACCAACGTGGCGCGTTTGTCGCAGGGCATCAAGGACGGCCTCGGCAACTCGATCCTGGTCAAGGTCAACCAGATCGGCACGCTGACGGAGACGCTCGCGACCGTCGAGATGGCGCACAAGGCCGGCTACACGGCGGTGATGTCGCACCGGTCCGGCGAGACGGAGGATTCGACCATCGCCGACCTCGCGGTCGCGACCAATTGCGGGCAGATCAAGACCGGCTCGCTGGCCCGTTCCGACCGCACCGCCAAGTATAACCAGTTGCTGCGGATCGAGCAGGAACTCGGCAAGCAGGCGAAGTTCGACGGTATCGCGGTGCTGAAACAGGCAGCGGCAAAAGCCTGAGCTTTTTGGCTCGTTCTCGGCGTGTGATCCAACGTCGTTAAAGCCGCTTTAACGGCCTTCAGGCAGGGTGCGGCGATGATCTCGCATCGTCGCCGCCGGTCGATTCTCACCGCCTTGGTGCTCTATTCGCTGGCGGCCGCCTTCATCGGCTATTTTGGCGTGCATGCCTTTACCGGCAATCACGGTCTGCGCGCGCAGCAGCAGGTCGAGATCGAGATCACGCGACTCGAAGGCGACCTCGCGCGTCTCAAGCATGATCGTGCCGGATGGGAGCAGCGCGTCGCTTTGCTGCAGTCGGATCGGCTCGATCCTGACATGCTGGACGAACGCGCCCGCGCGCTGCTCGACTACGCGGACCCGCGCGACGCAACCTTATTGCTGAAAACACCCTAACCGCGCGCGGATATTTCGTGAGGCGCCGCAATGACTTGTGCGGTGCACGCATATTGCAGTTGTGACATTTCATTGACTTGCCCACGCTTCCGCCAAGCGGCAATGTAGGCTATGCGCATCGCGCAATCGGGTGTGAGGGTTAGGGAGACTCATGGCCACCGCCAGCAAAAACAAAACCAATGATGCAGCCGGGTCGTCCGGCGCACCGGCCAGTGGGTCGATCGCGGTCTTCGACAAGGATCAGGAGGTCAGCGCATATCGCGACATGCTGCTGATCCGCCGTTTCGAGGAGAAGGCCGGCCAGATGTACGGCATGGGCCTGATTGGTGGCTTCTGCCATCTCTATATCGGTCAGGAAGCCGTCGTCACCGGCATGCAGATGACGCTCAAGCCGGGCGATCAGATCATTACCGGTTACCGCGACCACGGCCACATGCTGGCCTGCGGCATGGACCCCAAGGGCGTGATGGCGGAACTGACCGGCCGCCGCGGCGGATATTCCCGCGGCAAGGGCGGCTCGATGCACATGTTCTCGGTGGAGAAGGGCTTCTACGGCGGTCATGGTATCGTCGCCGCGCAGGTGCCGATCGGCACCGGTCTCGCTTTCGCCAACCACTATCGCGGCAACGACAATGTGTCGGTGACGTATTTCGGCGACGGTGCGGCGAACCAGGGCCAGGTCTACGAGAGCTTCAACATGGCCGAGCTGTGGAAGCTGCCGGCCATCTATGTGATCGAGAATAACCGTTACGCCATGGGCACGTCGGTGAACCGCGCATCGGCGCAGACCGATTTCTCCAAGCGCGGCTTATCGTTCAACATTCCCGGCGATCAGGTCGACGGAATGGACGTGCGCGCGGTGAAGGCGGCCGGCGAGAAGGCGGTGGCCTGGTGCCGTGCCGGCAAGGGCCCGTACATTCTGGAAATGATGACCTATCGCTATCGTGGTCATTCCATGTCCGACCCGGCCAAATACCGCACGCGTGAAGAGGTGGAGAAGGTCCGCACCGGGCAAGATCCGATCGAACAGGTGCGCGCGCGCATCCTGTCGAGCAAGTTCATGACGGAAGACGAGATCAAAAAAATCGACGCGGAGGTTCGTGACCGCGTCAATGAGGCCGCCGAGTTCGCCACCAACGATCCGGAGCCCGATGCAAGCGAGCTCTATACCGATGTCTATCGTGAGACTGTGTGACAGCCATGCCTGATGTATTGATGCCCGCGCTGTCGCCCACGATGGAAAAGGGCAACCTTGCCAAGTGGCTGAAGAAAGAAGGCGACAAGGTGAAGTCCGGCGATGTGATCGCCGAGATCGAAACCGACAAGGCGACGATGGAAGTCGAGGCGGTCGACGAAGGCACCCTCGGCAAAATCCTCGTGCCGGAAGGGACCGCTGACGTCGCGGTGAACACGCCGATCGCCACCATTATCGCTGAAGGCGAAAGCGCTTCGGCGCCGACATCGGCGAACAGTGGAGCCAAGAGCGAAGCGCCTGCGCAGAAGCAGAAGGCGGACGAATCCGCCGCGCCGGCAACCGGCGACAAGCCGCAAGAGGCGCCGAAGGCATCCGTGTCCGCCGCCGCTCCGCCGCAGCCGAAGGTTGCGCCCGATCCGGATTTGCCGGAAGGCACCGAGATGGTGACGATGACCATGCGCGAAGCGCTGCGCGACGCCATGGCCGAGGAAATGCGCCGCGACGACACCGTCTTCGTGATGGGTGAGGAAGTCGCAGAATATCAGGGCGCCTACAAGGTCACCCAGGGCCTCCTGCAGGAATTCGGCGCCCGCCGCGTGATCGATACGCCGATCACCGAGCACGGCTTTGCCGGCCTCGGCGTTGGCGCGGGTCTCGCGGGTCTCAAGCCCGTGGTCGAGTTCATGACCTTCAACTTCGCCATGCAGGCGATCGACCAGATCATCAACTCGGCGGCAAAGACCCTGTACATGTCCGGCGGCCAGATGGGCTGCTCGATCGTGTTCCGCGGTCCGAACGGCGCGGCGGCCCGCGTCGCCGCGCAGCACAGCCAGGATTATTCGGCCTGGTACTCGCACATTCCGGGCCTCAAGGTGGTCGCGCCGTCGACGGCGGCCGATGCCAAGGGTCTGCTCAAGGCGGCGATCCGCGATCCCAATCCGGTGATATTCCTCGAGAACGAAATTCTCTACGGCCAGTCGTCGCCGGTGCCGCAACTGCCGGATTACGTGCTGCCGATCGGCAAGGCGCGGGTCGTGCGCGCCGGCAATGACGTGACCATCATCTCGTGGTCGATCGGCATGAACTATGCACTGAAGGCAGCCGAAGAACTCGCCAAGGAGGGCATCGACGCGGAAGTGATCGATCTGCGCACGCTGCGTCCGCTGGATACGCAGACGATTATTGAGTCGGTACAGAAGACCGGCCGGGCCGTCACCGTTGAAGAAGGCTGGCAGCAATCCGGCGTTGGCGCGGAGCTCGCCGCGCGGATCATGGAGCGGGCTTTCGATTATCTCGATGCGCCGGTGGCGCGGGTCTCCGGCAAGGACGTGCCGATGCCTTACGCCGCCAATCTCGAAAAACTCGCTTTGCCATCCGTGGCTGAAGTGGTCGCAGCGGCAAAAGCCGTCTGCTACCGGTAAGGGCCGTCATGCCGACCAATATTCTGATGCCTGCGCTGTCGCCCACCATGGAGAAGGGCAACCTCGCCAAGTGGCTGAAGAAAGAAGGCGACAAGGTGAAATCCGGCGACGTGATCGCCGAGATCGAAACCGACAAGGCGACCATGGAGGTCGAGGCGGTCGACGAAGGTACCCTTGCCAAGATCGTGGTGCCGGAAGGCAGCCAGGACGTGGCGGTGAATTCGGTGATCGCCGTGCTCGCCGGCGAAGGCGAGGACGCTAAAGCGGCGGCGTCCTTGGCGGCATCGGCGCCGCCGAAAGTGGCTGCTGCGCCAGCAAAGCCGGAGGCCAAAACGGACGCGAAGCCAGATGCGAAGCCGGCGCAAGCGCGCGGGGCAGAACCGGCCAAAGCATCGGCATCGGCATCGGCTCCGGCTACCGCGCCTGCAACCGGTAACCGGATTTTCGCGTCGCCGCTCGCCAAGCGTCTCGCCAGGGATGCCGGAATCGACGTCTCGCGCATCTCCGGATCGGGGCCGCATGGCCGCGTCATTGCGCGCGACGTCGCGGATGCAAAATCCGGCAAGGGGCTCAAGCAGGCGGCGGCGACCGGTAGCGCAACGACTTCCTCGATCGCGCCGGCGCTGTCCGACCAGCAGGTGATGTCGCTGTTCGAAGAGGGCAGCTACGAGGTCGTGCCGCATGACAATATGCGGCGCACGATCGCACAGCGGCTCACTGCTTCGATGCAGACGATCCCGCATTTCTATCTGACGATCGACTGCAATATCGGCAAGCTGCTCGCCGCGCGCGAGGAGATCAACGCCGGTGCGCCGAAGGACAAGGACGGCAAGCCCGCCTACAAGCTTTCGGTCAATGATTTCGTCGTCAAGGCGCTGGCCGTCGCGCTGCAGCGTATTCCGGACGCCAATGTCAGCTGGACCGAATCCGGCATGCTCAAGCACAAGCATTCCGATGTCGGCGTTGCCGTCGCAATGCCGGGCGGGCTGATCACGCCGATCATTCGCCAGGCGGAACTCAAGTCGCTGTCCATCATCTCCAATGAGATGAAGGATTTCGCGGTGCGCGCGCGCAACCGCAAGCTCAAGCCGCACGAATATCAGGGTGGCACAACCGCGGTGTCCAATCTCGGCATGTACGGGATCAAGGACTTCACCGCCGTGATCAATCCGCCGCACGCGACCATTCTCGCGGTCGGCGCCGGTGAGGAGCGGGCGATCGTGCGCAACGGCAAGATCGAAGCCGCGCATATCATGAGCGTGACGCTGTCGTGCGATCATCGCGCGGTCGACGGCGCGCTCGGTGCGGAGCTGATCGGCGCCTTCAAGGCGCTGATCGAAAATCCCGTGATGATGGTGGTGTAGCAAGAGGCGACGATGGTCGCCGCGAGGCCGAACAGATGCGCGCTTTCGCCACTTTCGCCGTCGCCTGGTTCCTGTCGATGGTGGCAGCGCAAGCGCTGGCGCAGCAACTGGCGATTCTGTTCGGTACGCGCGATGAATTCATCTTCGTCATGTTCATCATCGGCGCGTTCGCCGTGGTGAGTCTTGCCGTACTGACCATGGCCTTCATCGCCGGGACCGGGACGCGGCCGATCGATATCGGCGGGGGCATCGCACTGTTATTGGCGCTATTCCTGATCACAGGGTTGCTGGCATTTGGCATGGCGCGCAATAACTGGGCCCTCCCGACCAGCTATGACATGCAGATCATCGCCGAGATCGTGCTGCCAGCGGTGGTCATTGTCGCGATTCAGTGGTGGTTTCTGCGGCGGTTTCGCCGACACCATGAAGATCAGTTGTAAAGATTGAAAGACGCGCCGATCCGGCGGACAAGTGGAGCATTTCGTGGCTGACACCAATTTCGACATCATCATCATCGGTTCGGGTCCGGGAGGATACGTCACCGCGATCCGCGCGGCGCAACTCGGCTTCAAGACAGCGATCGTCGAAAAGCAGCATCTCGGCGGCATCTGCCTCAACTGGGGCTGCATCCCGACCAAGGCGCTGCTGCGCTCGGCCGAGATCTATCACTACATGCAGCACGCCAAGGACTACGGACTGAAGGCCGACAATATCGGCTTCGACGCCGAGGCCGTGGTGAAGCGCTCGCGCGGTGTGTCGAAGCGGCTCAATGACGGCGTCGGCTTCCTGATGAAGAAGAACAAGGTCTCGGTGATCTGGGGCGAGGCGACGATCGACGCCCCCGGGAAGATCACCGTCAAGGCCACCGAAACCAAATACAAGACTGAGCAGCCAAAGGGTTCGCTCGGAGCGGGCACCTATCAGGCCAAGCACATCATCGTCGCGACCGGCGCGCGGCCGCGCGTGCTGCCGGGTCTGGAGCCGGACGGCAAGCTGATCTGGACGTATTTCGAGGCGATGGTCGCGCCGAAGATTCCGAAATCGCTGCTGGTGGTCGGCTCGGGAGCCATCGGCATCGAATTCGCGTCCTTCTTCCGCACCATGGGTTCGGACGTCACGGTCGTCGAAGTGCTGCCGCAGGTGCTGCCGGTCGAGGATGCGGAGATCGCCGCCTTCGCCCGCAAGCAGTTCGAAAAACAGGGCATCAAGATACTGACTGGCACCAAGGTGACGAAGCTCGACAAGAAGGCGGATAGCGTTGTCGCAATGATCGACAGCGGCGACGGCAAGCCGCAGACGGTCGAATTCGAGCGGGTCATCTCTGCGGTCGGCGTGGTCGGCAACATCGAAAATCTCGGTCTCGAGAAGCTCGGCGTGAAAACCGAGCGCGGCTGCATCGTCATCGACGGCTACGGCAAGACCAGCGTGCCGGGGATCTATGCCATCGGCGACGTCGCCGGTCCGCCGATGCTGGCGCATAAGGCCGAGCACGAAGGGGTGATCTGCGTCGAGGCGATCAAGGGCCTGCATGTGCATCCCATGAACAAGCAGATGATCCCGGGCTGCACCTATTGTTCGCCGCAGATCGCCTCGGTCGGTCTCACCGAGCAGGCGGCGAAGGACAAGAAACTCGACATCCGCGTCGGCCGCTTCCCCTTCGCGGGCAACGGCAAGGCGATCGCGCTCGGCGAGGATCAGGGGCTGATCAAGGTGATTTTCGACAAGAAGACCGGCCAGCTCCTCGGTGCGCATATGGTCGGCGCGGAAGTCACCGAACTGATCCAGGGCTATGTGGTCGCGATGAATCTGGAAACGACCGAGGAAGAGTTGATGCACACGATCTTCCCGCATCCCACCCTGTCGGAGATGATGAAGGAAGCGGTGCTCGACGCTTACGGTCGTGTTCTGAATATGTGAGGGGCAGGCAATGAACGACATGCAATACGCTTTCGGTCAGCCGACCGTCGGCTTCTTCATGATGCTGGTGATCGGCGCGCTCGCTGGCTGGATCGCCGAGCGGATCACGAAATCCGACCACGGGCTGTTCACCAACATCGTCGTCGGCATCGCCGGCGCTTTCGTCGGCGGCAAGCTCGCCGAGGTGCTGCAAATCCCGGTATTCGGCTTCTGGCGGACGCTGGTTGCGGCAATCGTCGGTGCGTCCTTGTTGATCGCTTTGTGGCGGATGATCCGCCAGCGGGGTTAAGCCGGCTTGCGAAGCGGGCAGACGCTTCGTAAGTAAGGGCAGGGAGTTCCCATGGCCGTCGTTCTCGACCTGATCAACAATCCGCGCCCCCGACACCCGGAAAAGGCGCACCGCTCGGACAAGGCGATCGCGCGCAAGCCGGACTGGATTCGCGTCAAGGCACCGGTCTCCCCCGGCTATATGAACACGCGCGCCATCGTGCGCGAGAACAAGCTGGTCACGGTCTGCGAAGAGGCCGGCTGCCCCAATATCGGCGAGTGCTGGGAGAAGAAGCACGCCACCTTCATGATCATGGGCGACACCTGCACGCGCGCCTGTGCCTTCTGCAACGTGAAGACCGGTCTGCCCGGCGCGCTCGACGCGAGTGAGCCGGAGCATGTGGCGGAGGCGACCGCCAAGCTCGGCCTCAGCCACGTGGTGATCACCTCGGTCGATCGAGACGATCTGCCGGACGGCGGCGCTGAGCACTTCGCGCGCACCATCAAGGCGATCCGCGCGCGATGCCCCGGAACGACGATCGAAATCCTGACGCCCGACTTCCTGCGCAAGGAAGGCGCGCTGCGCGTCGTCGTCGAGGCGAAGCCTGACGTGTTCAACCACAATCTCGAAACCGTGCCGTCGCTCTATCTCAAGGTGCGGCCGGGGGCGCGCTACTTCCATTCGCTGCGGCTGTTGCAGCAGGTGAAGGAAATCGACGCGACCATGTTCACCAAATCCGGCATCATGGTCGGACTGGGCGAGGAGCGGAACGAGGTGATGCAGGTGATGGACGACATGCGCGCCGCGCAGATCGACTTCCTCACCGTCGGCCAGTATCTGCAACCGACCCGCAAGCACCACGAAGTGGCACGGTTCGTCACGCCCGACGAGTTCAAGTCCTACGAGACGGTCGCTTACGCCAAGGGCTTCCTGATGGTGTCGGCGTCGCCGCTGACGCGCTCGTCGCATCACGCCGGCGAGGACTTTGCCCGGCTGAAAGCCGCGCGGCTTGCGGCGCAGACGGCGCGCTAGATCGGCATGCCGTCGTTCTCGACGAACCGGCGCGTCCGTCACGCCGCGTCCGACATGTTCGATCTCGTCGCCGACGTCGAGAAATATCCGCAGTTCGTGCCGCTGTGCTCGGCCCTGGTGGTGCGTAGTCGCACTGATAAAGGCGAGGGCGTCACCGCGATCGTCGCCGATATGACGGTCGCCTATAAGCTGATCCGCGAGACTTTTCGCAGCCGCGTGACGCTCGACAAGCCGAAGCTGCAGATCCTCGTCGAATATCTCGATGGACCGTTCAGCAAGATGCAGAACCGCTGGACCTTCAAGCCGACCGGCGACAACGCCTGCACCGTCGAATTCTTCATCGATTACGAATTCAGAAGCCGGATGCTCGGCATGCTGATGGGCGCGATGTTCGACACGGCGTTTCGCCGCTTCGCCGAAGCGTTCGAGAAACGCGCCGACGTGGTCTACGGCCGCAAGACGGCTTAAATTGATCTAGATGGATTGACGCGACGGGCGGCTGGGCTCCGCTTCCGCCAGATCGTGCAGCATGCGGAAGGCCTGCAGCACCGACAGTTTCCGCACCTGCGAGCGGCCGATATCGCCGAACCGCTTTTCCGCATGATCGAGCCGGCCGGACACCGAGCCCGCCGCGAAATGCACGAGACCGACCGGTTTCTCCGGCGAACCTCCGTCCGGGCCGGCGATGCCGGTTACCGAGACTACAAGATGCACGCGCGAATGGCCGAGCACACCGCGCACCATTTCCTCGGCGGTCTGCCGGCTGACGGCGCCGTAGCGGTCGAGCGTCTCGCGCGAGACGCCGAGCATCTGATGCTTGGCTTCGTTGGAATAGGTGACGTAGCCACGATCGAGGATGCTCGACACGCCCGGCAACTCGGTGAGCGTGCCGGCGACGAGCCCGGCGGTGCACGACTCGGCGGTCGCGATCAGCGTGTTCTTGCGTTTACAGATATCGAGCAGTTGTCGGGCTGCCGCGACGATATCGTCATCGAGCATCGGTTCGCTCCCTCAATCCAGCCACGGAAGACGCACGGTCGCCGTCGCATAGGCGGCTATGCCTTCACCGCGCCCGGTGAAACCCAGCCGCTCGCTAGTTGTCGCCTTCACCCCCACGCGATCGATGGCGATGCCGGCAATGTCGGCGATGCGCGCGCGCATGGCGTCGCGGTGCGGGCCGATCTTTGGCAGTTCGCAGACCACGGTGAGGTCGAGATGCGCGACCATGCCGCCGCGCCCGGAAACGCGCTCCACGGCAAACCGCAGGAACTGGTCGGACGCGGCTCCGCGCCATTGCGGATCGGACGGCGGAAAGTGCGAGCCGATATCGCCGTCGGCGAGCGCGCCGAGTATAGCATCGACCAGCGCATGCAGGCCGACATCGGCGTCCGAATGCCCGGACAAGCCCCGCGGATGCGGGATAGCCACGCCACCGATGGTCACATGATCGCCGTCGCCGAAGGCATGGACGTCAAAACCGAAACCGGTGCGGATATCGCCGAGCTGATCGGCGGCGCGCGCGGTGATGCGATTGAAATCGTCCGCGGTCGTCATCTTGATATTCTCTGCCTCACCCTCGAACACCGCGACCGGAATTCCGGCCCATTCCGCCAGCGCCGCATCGTCGGTGAAGTCGTCGCGGCCGGCCTGTTCCGCCCGGCGATGCGCGTCGAGCAGCGTCGCGAAGTGAAACGCCTGTGGGGTCTGTATGGTTCGCAGCGTCGTGCGATCGAGCGTCCCGGTCACACGCCCGTGCGGATCGACGGTCTTGACCGTATCGGATACGGGAAGCGCGGGGACGGCGGCCGGCGCCGTCTCCACGGCGGCGATGGCGCGTCCGATCAAGCTGGCGCTCAGGAAGGGCCGGGCGGCGTCGTGAACCAGAACGACATCCGGCGCTGGACCCTGCGCCGCGAGCGCATTCAGCCCGGCGTGGACCGAGGCCTGCCGTGTGGCGCCGCCGCTCACGGGGGCTAGCAGCGTCAAATCGCCGACAGCCTCCCTGAAGAGGGCGTCGTGGTCGGGGTGTATCACCGGCTGTATGGCGCTGATCTGCGTGTGCCGTGCCAGCACCCGCAAGGTCGTTCGGACCAATGGCTCGCCATGGAGGAGGCGGAACTGCTTCGGCAATGGCCCGCCGACGCGGCTGCCGCGTCCGGCGGCAACCACCACCACAGCAACACGTTTTGTCGACAAATCCCCCATACTCCGAGGCTTTAGCGGGTTTGCCCGGCATCGCAAGGGCTGTGTGGCCAAAATGCCCGCGCCCGTTCCATACGCCAATTATTTTGCACTGCAGCACTTGCCTTCGGATTGCGGTTGGCTAAACTCTGAGCAGTAAACGCTATTGATTAAAAAGAAAGCACGCCTGCGCTCATGACCGCAGAGACCTTGGAAACCCCTCGGCCGATGACCATTGGCGATATCGCAATCGCCAATCGGGTTGTCCTGGCGCCGATGTCGGGCGTGACCGATCTGCCGTTTCGCCGGCTGGTCGCTCGTCTCGGGGCCGGGCTGGTGGTCTCGGAAATGACAGCCTGCGCGGCGCTCGCGCGCGGCAAGCAGAACGCGCTGTTGCGCATGGAAGGCGAGGGCGTCGGCACCCATGTGGTGCAGATCGCCGGCTGCGAACCGTACTGGATGGCGGAGGGCGCTCGCATGGCGGAGGCCGCCGGCGCCGCCATCATCGATATCAATATGGGCTGCCCGGCTCGCCATGTGACCAACGGCGCGTCGGGTTCGGCGCTGATGCGCGATCTCGATCACGCCATGACGCTGATCGAGGCGACGATCGGCGCCGTCCGCGTGCCGGTCACGCTGAAGATGCGGCTCGGCTGGGACCACGCATCGCTGAACGCGCCGGAGCTGGCGCGGCGCGCGCAGGCTGCCGGCGTGCAGCTCGTCACCGTGCATGGACGGACCCGCTGTCAGTTTTACAAAGGCGAGGCGGACTGGTCGGCGGTGCGTCGCGTCAAAGACGCCGTGACGATCCCGGTGATCGTCAACGGCGACATCTGCTCGTTCGAGGACGCCGAACAAGCGCTCACGGAGTCGGGCGCCGATGCGGTGATGGTCGGCCGCGCAGCGCAAGGGAAACCGTGGTTTCCCGGTCAGGTCGCGCGCTATCTCGCGGGTGGCGAACGCGAGACTGCCCCCGACCTCGGCGTGCAACTGTCGATGGTCGACGCGCTCTATGAGGAAATGCTGGCACATCATGGCGTGCGGATCGGCGCCAGGCATGCGCGCAAACACCTCGGCTGGGCGCTCGATGCGGCGGCGGAAACAGCGGGCATCGACGACGAGCGCCTGCGCGCCGCGCGGCATCATGTGCTGACAGCGGACGAACCGCAGCAGACGCGCGCACGGCTCGCCGCCGCCTTTTCCTCGTTCCGGAGTGCTGCGTGATGCGGCAGGCATCGCTCGAGCCGGTGACGACCTCGCATGCCGATGCCATGCTCAATGCGCTGCCGATCCCCCTGATCATGGTGGCGCAGGACGGGCGGATCGTCGACGCCAACGTCGCCGCCGAACAGTTCTTCGAATCCTCCGCGACGATGCTGCGGCGTTATCAATTGCGTGAGCTGGTGCCGTTCGGCTCACCGCTGCTCGCTCTGGTCGATCAGGCGCGGCGTCACGGCGCGCCGGTCAACGAATACAAGGTCGACCTGTCGACGCCGCGCAATCCCGGCGACCGGCTGGTCGATCTGCATGTGGCGCCGATGCCGGAGATGTCCGGCCATGTGGTGGTGATGCTGCAGGAGCGGACCATCGCCGACAAGATGGATCGCCAGTTGACTCATCGCAGCGCCGCGCGGTCGGTGATTGCGCTGGCGGCGATGCTGGCGCACGAGATCAAGAATCCGCTGTCGGGCATTCGTGGCGCCGCGCAATTGCTCGAACAGTCCGCCGCCGACGAAGACAGGCCGCTGACGACGCTGATCTGCGATGAAACCGATCGCATCGTTAAACTCGTCGACCGGATGGAGGTGTTCGGCGACGAGCGGCCCGTCGAACGCGAGCCGGTCAACATCCATGTGGTGCTGGAGCATGTAAAGCGGCTGGCGCAGTCCGGCTTTGCCCGCCACATCAAATTCGTCGAGGAATACGACCCGTCGCTGCCGCCGGTTCATGCCAATCGCGATCAACTGATTCAGGTGTTCCTGAACCTGGTGAAGAATGCCACCGAAGCCATCGGCGAAAATGCCACAGATGGCGAGATCCACCTCACGACCGCATTCAAGCCCGGCGTGCGTCTCTCCGTACCGGGCGTGAAGACACGCGTATCATTGCCGCTGGAGTTTTGCGTCAAGGACAATGGGCCGGGCGTGCCGGACGACCTGTTGCCGCATCTGTTCGATCCGTTCGTCACGACGAAACCGAGCGGCGGTGGTCTCGGTCTTGCATTGGTGGCGAAGATCATCGGCGATCACGGCGGTGTCGTCGAATGTGAATCGCAACCACGCAAGACAGCGCTGCGTGTGCTGATGCCGATCTATACGGGCGACGACGCGCCGCCGACCATTCCTTGAGGTTCTGACATGCCAACCGGAAGCATTCTTGTCGCCGACGACGACGCCGCGATCCGCACGGTGTTGAACCAGGCCTTGTCGCGCGCTGGATATGAAGTCCGCTCGACCGGCAACGCCGCGACATTGTGGCGATGGGTCAGCCAGGGCGACGGCGATCTCGTTATCACCGACGTGGTTATGCCTGACGAAAATGCATTCGATCTGGTGCCGCGTATCAAGAAAATGCGCCCGGATTTGCCGGTCGTCATCATGAGCGCGCAGAACACGTTCATGACCGCGATCCGCGCATCGGAGCGTGGCGCCTACGAATATCTGCCGAAGCCGTTCGATCTCAAGGAGTTGGTGGCGATCGTCGGCCGGGCGCTGTCCGAGCCGAAGGCAAAGAGCGGCGTGACCGCGAAACCGGAAGAAGTCGATTCCATTCCACTGGTCGGCCGCTCCGCGGCCCTGCAGGAAATCTACCGGGTTCTGGCGCGGCTGATGCAGACCGACCTGACGGTGATGATCGTCGGTGAATCCGGCACCGGCAAGGAACTGGTTGCGCGCGCGTTGCATGACTACGGCAAGCGGCGCAACGGACCGTTCGTCGCGATCAACATGGCGGCGATCCCGCGCGACTTGATCGAGTCCGAATTGTTCGGTCACGAGAAGGGGGCCTTCACCGGCGCCAATGCACGCGCGTCCGGCCGCTTTGAGCAAGCGGAAGGCGGCACGCTGTTCCTCGACGAGATCGGCGATATGCCGATGGATGCGCAGACGCGATTGCTGCGCGTGCTGCAGCAGGGCGAATATACGACTGTCGGCGGCCGCACGCCGATCAAGACTGATGTGCGAATCGTCGCCGCCACCAACAAGGACCTGCGCCTCCTCATCCAGCAGGGCCTGTTCCGCGAGGACCTGTTCTTCCGTCTCAACGTGGTGCCGCTGCGGCTGCCGCCGCTGCGTGAGCGGAGTGAGGACGTACCCGATCTGATGCGCCATTTCCTCACGCTGGTCGCGCGTGAGGGATTGCCGCTGAAGCAGATCGACCAGGCCGGCCTCGACAGGCTGAAGAAACATCGTTGGCCCGGCAATGTGCGCGAACTGGAAAATCTCGCGCGCCGGCTTGCAGCGCTTTATCCGCAGGACACGATTACCGCGGCTGTGATCGACACCGAACTGACACCGCCATCGATGCCTTCGGACACGGGAGAGGGGCAGGCCGGAGCCGACACGCTTTCCGGCTCGGTCGAGCGACATCTCGCCGTCTATTTTGCCGGCTTCCAGGAGGCGTTGCCGCCCGCGGGGCTTTATCACCGTGTGTTGCGGGAGATCGAATATCCGCTGCTGTCGGCGGCGCTGACCGCAACGCGGGGCAACCAGATCAGGGCGGCAGAGCTTCTTGGGCTCAATCGCAATACGTTGCGCAAAAAGGTCCGCGATCTGGATATTCAGGTCTATCGCGGCGGCAACTGACGGCCTTTCCGGCGAGTTCGGCGACGTTTGTGGACGGCACGAGATCGGCGCCGCCGTTTTGTCGCAATTCGGCAACAATGTTGTATAAAAGCATCACCGACGAGGTGGGCAGCTAACCCACTTCGATTCCTGGCTTTTCCTGCCGGGACCTGGACCCGCTTCAGAACTGGCTTTTTTCGGGATTACTGCGCCGCATGAGCGTCGAACAGTGAGCGTCGAACAGACCGCGACCGCCGAAACCGGCCTGGGCCCGCCCGCGGTCGCTTCGCGCGAAATCGGGATTTTCGGGCCGATCGCAGTCGGCGTCGCGCTGTTGTCGGCATTGGCGACTTTTCTGGTATTGGCCGACCTGACGCCGATCGCGCCGACCCACTACGTGGTCGTCACGCTGCTGCTGGTTAATGTCGTCACTGTCGCGCTGTTGCTGGCGATCATCGCCCGCGAGGTCTGGCAAGTGGTGCAGGCGCGGCGGAAGGGCCGGGCAGCGGCGCGGCTGCACGTGCGCATCGTCGGCCTGTTCTCGATCATCGCCGCTGTACCGGCGATCCTTGTCGCTGTGGTCGCGAGCGTGACGCTCGATCGTGGCCTCGACCGGCTGTTCTCCAGCCGCACGCGCATGGCTATCGAGAATTCAGTGATCGTCGCTGAAGCCTATTTGCGTGACCACGCGCAGATGACGCGGTCCGACATTATCGTGCTGTCGTTCGAGGTGGCGCGCGCCAAGGAACTGTTCGACACCAACCGCGAGCGCATGAACCAGCTTCTGACGCTGCAGGCCAATGTCAGAGGTCTCGGTGCGGCGATTATCCTCAACGAGGATCTCACCGTCGCGGCACGGGCGAACGTCCTGATTCAGCAGACATTCGCCACGCCGTCGCGCGAGCAGCTTGCCACCGTAAAGGAGGACGAACCGCAGATCGTCCTCCTGCCGGATACGAGCTACGTCGCTGCGGTGATCAAGCTCCGCGGCTACGACAACAAATACCTCTATATTGCGCGGCTGATGGATCCCCGGGTGATCGCGCAATTGCGTGAAACCCAGGTGACCGCCACCGAATACGCGCTGGTGGAGTCGCGCCGTCTCGGCGTGCAGGTCGCGTTCGCCCTGATGTACACGGTGATCGCGCTGATTGTCCTCCTCTCGGCTGTCTGGATAGGACTCAATTTTGCCAACCGTCTGGTTGCGCCGATCCGCCGGTTGATCGGCGCCGCCAATGTGGTGTCGACCGGCAACCTTTACGTTCAGGTCCCGATCCGCCGCTCCGAAGGCGATCTCGCGCAACTGGGCGAAACCTTCAACCGGATGACGCAGGAATTGCGCGCGCAACGCAACGACATCGTTCGCGCGCGCGACACCATCGACAGCCGACGCCGCTTCACCGAGGCGGTGTTGTCCGGCGCCAGCGCCGGCGTCATCGGCGTCGACGGAGAAGGGCGGATCAGCATCATGAACCGCTCGGCTGAGAAACTGGTCGGGTGCCAGGAAGCCGATGCGCTCGGGCATCCGGTCGCGACTGTCGTGCCGGAATTGGCGCAGATCATGGAGTCGGCGCAGTCCGGCACGCGCGTGGCGCAGGACCAGGTGACGCTGACGCGCGGCGGCCGCGACCGTAATCTGTCCGTTCGGGTGACCAGCGAGCAGTCCAGCGAAGCGCATCATGGTTATGTCATCACGCTCGACGACATCACCGAACTGGTGGCGGCGCAGCGCAGTTCGGCCTGGGCCGACATCGCGCGGCGCATCGCGCATGAAATCAAGAACCCGCTGACGCCGATCCAATTGTCGGCCGAGCGGTTGCGCCGCAAATACGGAAAATCGATCACCGACGATCCGGCTGTGTTTCAGCAGTGCACCGATACGATCGTGCGCCAGGTCGACGATATCCGCCGCATGGTCGACGAGTTCTCCAAGTTCGCGCGAATGCCGAAAGCGGTGATCGCGCGTGAGGATGTGGCTGATACGGTGCGTCAGGCAGTGTTCCTGCAGAAGGTCTCCAACTCCGAAATCGATTTCGACGTCGAGACCGCCGAAGATCCGATGTTGGCGCATTTCGATCGGCGGCTGATCTCGCAAGGGCTGACCAATATCGTCAAGAACGCGACAGAAGCGATCGCCGCGCGTCCCCCAGGCGCCGAGCGCGGGCATATCCGCGTCACGGCGACACGCGACGGCGACCACATTGTCATTGATGTGATCGACAACGGGATCGGATTACCGAAGGAAGGCCGCAGCCGGTTGCTCGAACCTTACGTGACGACGCGCGAGAAGGGCACGGGCCTCGGTCTCGCCATTGTCGGCCGTATCCTCGAGGAGCATGGAGGCTCGATCGAGTTGCGCGATGCATCCGAGAAATTTCCGGGACAGCAGGGCGCCTGGATGACGCTGCGCTTTGCCGACGTTCCGCAGGCGGCCTCGGCCGCGCGGCAATGAGTACAGGCTGAAGTACAAGGCTGAGAACTGAATTGAGTGGAGCGACAATGGCTTCGGAAATTCTGATTGTCGACGACGAGGCGGATATCCGCGATCTGGTGGCCGGCATTCTTGAGGATGAAGGATACACAACGCGTACGGCGCGCGATGCCGACGACGCGCTGAACGCGATCGCCTCGCGCCGCCCTAATCTGGTGTTTCTCGACATCTGGATGCAGGGAAGCCGGCTCGACGGCTTGCAACTCCTGGAGTTGGTGAAGAAAGAACATCCCGATCTGCCGGTGGTGATGATCTCGGGTCACGGTAATATCGAAACCGCGGTCGCTGCCACCAAGCTCGGTGCTTACGACTTCATCGAGAAGCCTTTCAAGGCCGACCGGTTGTGCCTCGTTGCCGATCGCGCGTTGGAAACGTCGCGCCTGCGGCGCGAGGTAAGGGAGCTCAAGGCTCTGGCGCCGACCGCCACGACACTTATCGGAAAATCGCCGGCTATTACCCAGCTTCGTCAGGTGGTCGAGAAAGCGGCCCCCACCAACAGCCGCATCCTCATCGTCGGCCCGCCCGGCTCCGGCAAGGAACTCGTCGCGCGTTCGCTGCATGCGTTGTCGGCGCGCGCTAACGCACCGTTCGTCGCCATCAACGCCGCGGCGATCACGCCGGAACGGATGGAAACCGAACTGTTCGGCGTGGACCGCTCCAACGGGGCGAACGGGTCGACCGAGGGGCGAACCACCGGCGCGCTTGAAGAAGCGCATGGCGGCACGCTGTTCATAGATGAAGTCGCCGATCTGCCGCGCGAAACCCAGAACAAGATCCTGCGGGTTTTGGTCGATCAGACATTCCAGCGCGTCGGCGGGACCGCGAAAGTCTCGGTCGATGTGCGGATCGTCTCGTCCACCGGTCGTAACCTGGAGGCGGAGATCGCGGAGGGACGCTTCCGCGAGGATCTCTATCACCGGCTTTCGGTCGTGCCGATCCGTGTCCCGCCGCTGGCGGAGCGTCGTGAGGATATTCCGCTTCTGGTCGACTTCTTCATGGAGCAGATTTCGCAATCCACCGGTCTGCCGGTTCGGAAAATCGGTGAGGACGCGATGGCGGTTCTGCAGTCGCATGATTGGCCCGGCAACGTTCGCCAGTTACGCAACAACGTCGAGCGGCTGATGATCCTCGCCGGAGGCGACGCCGAAGCCGTCGTCGATGCCAGCATGCTGCCGCAGGACGTCGGTTCGATGGTGCCGAGCATGCCGAATGGCAATGGCGGCGAGCATCTGATGGGACTCCCGCTGCGTGATGCGCGCGAGGTATTCGAGCGCGAATATCTGGTTGCGCAAATCAGCCGGTTCGGCGGCAATATTTCCCGTACCGCTGAGTTTGTCGGCATGGAGCGCTCCGCGCTGCATCGCAAGCTCAAAGCGCTCGGAATCGGATAGGCAACGGTCGTATGTCTCGGGTCGCCTATGTCAACGGCCGCTATCTGCCGCGTGCGCATGCGTGCGTCGATATCGAGGATCGCGGATTCCAGTTCGCCGACGGCGTCTATGAAGTCTGTCAGGTGCGGGACGGATTGCTGATCGACGAAGACCGCCATCTCGCGCGCTTGCAGCGTTCTCTTTCCGAATTGCGGATTCGGATGCCGATGACGGAGACGGCGCTGCGGATCGTATTGCGCGAAACGATCGCGCGAAACCGCGTCCGCGACGGCATCGTCTATCTGCAGGTAACGCGTGGGAGCGCGCGCCGCGATTTTCCGTTTCCCGACCACGATGTCCCACCGACGCTCGTGGTCACCGCGCGTTCGGCCAATCCGGATGCTATGGAGCATCAGGCCGAGCAGGGCATCGCAGTCATCACGGTGCCGGATATCCGCTGGGGCCGCGTCGACATCAAATCGGTCGCCTTGCTGCCAAATGTTCTCGCTAAACAGGCGGCGCGTGATCGCGGCGCGCGGGAAGCCTGGCTGGTCGACAGCGCCGGCGAGATCACCGAGGGCGCATCCTCCAATGCCTGGATCGTGGCGCAGGACGGGACCCTGGTGACCCGGAAGGTCGACCATCACATTCTACGGGGGGTGACCCGCACGACCCTGCTCGATGCCGTCGAGGCCGTGGGGTTGACCCTTAAGGAGCGCGGCTTCACGGTCGAGGAGGCCTTGGCGGCGCGGGAGGCCTTCGTCACGTCGGCGAGCCAGACGGTCATGCCCGTGGTCAAGATCGACGGCCAACCGGTGGGGACGGGGAGTCCCGGTCCGCTCACCCGTGCCTTGCGGCGCGATTTTCTTCGTTTTGCCCAATCCACATGATGTCATTGGCTAAATTATCGACCGGGAAATGCGCGGTTTTGTCGGATTGGGGCGTACGGGCGCTTGCGCGCCTGCGCGTGCTACCGTCTAATATCGTCGGCCAGCCAGCCCCCGCCGGCCCGGGCAGGGGCACAAGACGATCCGCCGCGAGGCGGCAATAACGAGTGGGCTTCGACTGGCCCGATATAACCGGTCTCGCGCGCAAGACGCGGGCAAAAAAGGAAAAACGGCGATGGCGGCCGAACGACCCCAGAACCTTCAGGACACCTTTCTCAATCACGTCCGCAAAGCCAAGATCCCGCTGACCATCTTTCTGGTCAACGGCGTCAAGCTGCAGGGCGTCGTCACCTGGTTCGACAACTTTTGCGTCTTGTTGCGCCGGGATGGACACTCGCAGCTTGTCTACAAGCACGCGATCTCGACCATCATGCCGGGTCATCCGGTGCAGTTGTTCGAGGGTGGCGAAGACGCGCCCGGGGACAAAGCCTAGTTGGAAGACCGTCAACGCGACGACGCAGACCGTCCCGCGGATGCAGGCGAGACCGGTCGCGCGTTCGTCATCGAACCTTATCTTCGCCGCGACACGACTGCGCCCGGCGCGCGTTCGCCCGCGGCGCGGCTTGAAGAAACCGTGGGTCTCGCGCGCGCGATCGACCTCAATGTGGTCGAGTCGGGTCTCGTCCCGCTTTCCGATATTCGCCCCGCCACCTATCTCGGCAAAGGCAAGGTCGATGAGATCGCCGGGATCGTGAAAAGCAACAACGTCGGGATCGTGGTGATGGATTCACCCGTCTCGCCGATGCAGCAGCGCAATCTGGAGAAAGCCTGGAACGCCAAGGTACTCGACCGCACTGGGCTTATCCTTGAAATCTTCGGGCGCCGCGCGCGCACCCGCGAGGGCACGCTGCAGGTCGAGCACGCACACCTCACCTATCAAAAGAGCCGACTGGTGCGATCATGGACGCATCTGGAGCGCCAGCGCGGCGGCTTCGGCTTCCTCGGCGGGCCGGGCGAAACGCAGCTCGAAACCGACCGCCGGCTGATCGAAGAGCGGCTGGCGCGGATCGAAACCGATCTGGAAAAAGTGAAGCGCACGCGCGGGCTGCATCGCGAGAGCCGGCGGCGTGTACCGTATCCGATCGTCGCGCTGGTCGGCTACACCAATGCCGGCAAGTCGACGCTGTTCAACCGGCTGACGCGCGCCAGCGTGCTCGAAGCCGACATGCTGTTCGCGACGCTGGATCCGACCTTGCGTGCGCTCGATCTGCCGCACGGCGCGCGCATCATTCTCTCCGATACGGTCGGCTTCATCTCCGATCTGCCGACCATGCTGGTCGCGGCGTTCCGCGCGACACTGGAAGAGGTGATCGAGGCCGACGTGATCCTGCATGTCCGCGATCTGTCGCATCCGGACACCGAGGCGCAGGCGAAGGACGTAGCCCATGTGCTGCAGGAGCTCGGCATCGATCTCGCCAACCGCCAGCGGATCATCGAGGTCTGGAACAAGATCGACCGACTGTCCGACGATGAACGGCAATCGCTGTTCAACCGGATCGACCGGCAGCCTGCGAGCGAACGTGCGGTGCCGGTTTCCGCGCTGACCGGCGAGGGCGTCGAGATGCTGATCGCGGCCGTCGAAACGCGCATCAGCGCCAACCGTCTCACTTTCACGCTGGATCTCGATCCGGCGGACGGCGAAGGCATCAGCTGGCTGTATCGCCATGCCGAAGTGCTCGACAAGACATTGCGGGACGATGGCCGTTATGCGGTGACGGTCCGGGTCGATCCCGCCAAGGCGGAGCGCGTGCGCAATCGTTTCGGTCTCGCCAATCCGAACGAGGATGACGTGCCGTAGACAAGCGTTACGGCAGATTGTCTGATTTTTCTGCGGTTTTCGCCGCGATCCACAATGCTTCCATCTCGTCGAGCGAAGCCTCCTGAGGGCCACGGCCTCCGCTCGCCAAAGCCTTCTCGATCGAGGCGAACCGCCGCTCGAATTTGCGATTGGTGCCGCGCAGAACGTCCTCCGGATCGGCGTCGAGATGGCGCGCCAGATTGACCACCGCGAACAGGAGATCGCCAACCTCGCGGCCGGCTTCCGCATTGTCTTTCGCGTCGAGCGCCGCTTCGATCTCGTCGGCTTCCTCGCGGATTTTGGCGAGTACCGCGCGCGGATCGTTCCAGTCGAAGCCGACACGCCCGGCTTTCTGCTGAAGCTTCAACGCGCGGGTGAGTGCAGGCAGAGCAGCAGGAATGCCGGCGAGGGCGCCAGGATGGGTGCCTGCCGACTTGTCCGCCGCTGATGTCGAGCCTCGGGCAACTTTGGCGGCGCGTTCCTCGGCCTTGATTTGTTCCCACAGGTCTTTCACGACGCCAGCGCTTCGGGCGTCGGCATCGCCGAACACATGCGGATGGCGGCGGATCATCTTCGTGGTGATCGCTTCGACCACGTCGCCAAAAGCGAACGCGCCTTGCTCCTCGGCCATGCGGGCATGAAAAACGACCTGCAGCAGCAGATCGCCCAACTCGTCGCACAGATCGGGAAGGTCGTTGCGGGCGATCGCATCCGCGACTTCGTACGCTTCCTCGATGGTGTAGGGCGCGATCGACTGAAAATTCTGCTCGAGGTCCCACGGACAGCCGGTGCCCGGTGTGCGCAGCGCCGCCATGATCGCGATCAGCCGCGCAATATCGCGGGATGGTGTCATCGGGGTGGAAGCGCTGTCGTCGGTCATGAGGCGAAGCTTTCGGGAATACGCACGGTCGGAGAATCCGCGCATCCTAGCAAACCCGACGGGTCAGGGCGGCCCGCAATGGAAAAGGCCCGGCGTGAACGGCCGGGCCTTTTCGAGCGTGAACGGAAAATCCGTCAGTGACCCGTCGCGTCGGCATCCCGGCTGGCTTCGAACAGGAACCAGGTCCGCCGCTCGGTCTCGTCCACATAGTTCTCCAGCAGGCTCGCCGTGGCGATGTCGTCATGCTTGTCGCAAAGCTCGTGCGCTTCGCGCATGGCCTTGGCGACAGCCTTGTTGTCGGCCATGAGTTCATTGAGCATGTCCAGCGGGTCGACCTCGGACTCGTTGTTGTCCTTGATGCTCTGATGCTTCGAGATGTCCGAGATCGAGCGCAGCGTCACGCCGCCGATCTTGCGCACGCGCTCGGCGAGCGGGTCGGTCGTCGCGAAAATGGCTTCCGCGTGCTCGTCCAGCATCAGATGGTAATCGCGGAAATTCGGGCCGCTGACGTGCCAGTGGAAATTCTTGGTTTTCAGGTACAGGGCAAAGCTGTCCGCCAGGATGCCGTTGATGGCCTTGGAAATCTCGCGGACGGCGGCGTCGGACAGGTCGGTCGGCGTATCGAGGTTCGCGGCCGGCTTACGGGATTCGAGCTTCTGGACTTTGCTGGACATGACGGTCGGGCTCCGGGGAAATGATTTCGTGCGGCGGGTTCAGCCACGCGGCGGCCCAACGCTTCAAGGGGACAAGTGTTCCACGGGAGCCGTGCCGCCGTGATGACTCCAGATCAACTGCTGGACGCGGCCGAAAGCCTCAGGGGCTCAATCCTGATACTTTTCGCATAAGACATATTATGGAATATTGATAGTCAGCCAGATCTCATAGTCGTGGGGTTGCCGTGCCGGAAAACAGCGCCTCTCAGGGTGTATTTTATCAGTAAAATCAGCAATTTCTCGTCGAATGTTCAATCTAAAGATCATCTACCTGATGGTTTAGATTAAGCCGTCGGCCCCTCGAACGTCATCCCGTCGTAGCCCGGCTCGACGCCAGCCGGCACCTGTTGGCGCAGCGTTTCGTAGTCCAGGTCGGAATGCAGGTTGCTCAGGATGGCATGGCGAGGCTTGATCCGGCCGATCCAGGCCAGCGCATCGTCGAGGGAGAAATGGCTCTTGTGCGGCTGGTAGCGCAGCGCGTCGACAACCCAGACATCGAGCCCTTGCATCAGCGCCACGCCGTCCGGCGGCAGGCTGCTGATATCGGCGGAATAGGCGACGTTGCCGAAGCGGAAGCCGAGCGAGGGAATGTCGCCATGTTCCTGGAGGACCGGCAGGGCGCGGATGGGGCCACCCTGCCCGTCGATCGTCACCGGGTGGCCGGGCTGGAGCAGGTGGCGATTGAGGATCGGCGGATACTCGCTGCCGGGCGGCGTCTCGAAGCAGTAGTCGAACCGCTTGAGCACGTCGCGCGCCGTCGGCTCGTCCATATAGACGTCGACCCGCCGGCGGCGGCCGAGCGCCAGCGCGCGGAGGTCGTCGATGCCGTGGACGTGGTCTGCGTGCGGATGGGTGTAGACCACGCCATCGACCCAATCGACCTTGGCGTCGATCAGCTGTTCGCGCAGGTCCGGCGAGGTGTCGACCAACACCCGGGTGACTCCATCCGGGCCTTTGCGCTCGACCAGGAACGAGCAGCGCCGGCGGCGGTTCTTCGGATTGTTCGGGTCGCAGGCGCCCCAGCCCAGAGCCGGCCGCGGCACGCCGCCGGAAAACCCGCAGCCGAGGATGGTGAAGGTCAGCCGGCCGTCGTTGCTCATGTCGCGCTCCCGATCTCGCGCGGAACTTTGGAAAACAGCCGGAAGAAATTGTCCGTGGTCTGCCGGGCGATCTTGTCGGTCGAAACGCCGCGCACGCCGGCCAGCGTCCTCGCCGTCTCGGTGACGAAGCTCGGTTCGTTGCGCTTGCCGCGATGCGGGTTCGGCGCGAGATAGGGCGCATCGGTCTCGACCAGGATGCGGTCGGCCGGCAATTCGGCGGCGATGTCGCGCAGCGGCTGCGACTTCTTGAACGTCAGGATTCCCGTGAACGACACATAATGGCCGAGCGCGACGGCCCGCATGGCGAGACCGCGACCACCGGTGAAGCAATGCAGCACGGCCGGGAAGACGCCCTTCTCCGTTTCTTCTTCGAGAATGCGCGCCACGTCGTCATCCGCTTCGCGCGCGTGGATGACAAGCGGCAGCCCGGTCGCGCGCGCCGCCGCGATATGCGTGCGGAAGCCGCGCTCCTGCGCGTCGCGCGGCGCATTGTCGTAGTGATAGTCGAGCCCAGCCTCGCCGATGGCGACCACCTTGGGATGCTCGGTGAGCCGGACGAGATCGTCAGGACTCACGTCCGGTTCTTCATCGGCGTGATGCGGATGCGTGCCGACCGAACAGAACACATCGTCAAACCGCTCGGCGATACCGCGCAGCGTGTCCTGCTGTTTGACGCGGGTCGAAATCGTCACCATCCGGCCAACCCCGGCGGCCCTTGCCCGGCCAACGACAGCATCGAGCTCGCTGGCGAAGTCGGGGAAATCGAGATGGCAGTGACTGTCGACCAGCATCAGCCGGGCTTTCCTGCTTTTTTCGCAGCCTTGTCGGGCTTCGCCAGCTTGGCCGGAGTTTCAGCTTCCGGCTCGACATAGCGCGGAAACACCGGCTGTGGCGGCGGCAGGACCGTGCCTGGCGCGAGCCGATGCGGGCCGCTGAGGAAGGCGAAGCCGCGCTCGGGCACCGGGACGCCGAGGAGATCGAGCAGCTTTTCGGCGGACGCCGGAATGAACGGCTGCGCCAGAATGGCGACCTGCCGGATCACTTCGGCGGTCGTGTAGAGCACGGTCGCCTGTTTCGCCGGATCGGTCTTGGCCAGCGCCCATGGGGCCTCGCCGGCGAAATAGCGGTTGGCATCGGCGACCACAGCCCAGACGGCGTTGAGCACCTGATGCAGCTGTTGTGTCTGCATCGCGTCGCGCGCCTTGCCGATCATCGCATCCGCGGCAGCGAGGATTGTCTTGTCCGCTTCGCTGTAGGCGGACGGCGCCGGCAGCGTGCCGCCGTATTGCTTCGCCAGCATCGACAGCGAGCGCTGCGCGAGATTGCCGAGATCGTTGGCAAGGTCGGCATTGGTGCGATTGACGATCGCTTCGTGATTGTAGTTGCCGTCCTGCCCGAACGGCACCTCGCGCAGGAAGAAATAGCGCATCTGGTCTACGCCGTAGGTGTCGGCGAATGTGATCGGATCGATCACATTGCCGACCGATTTCGACATCTTCTCGCCGCGGTTGAACAGGAATCCGTGCGAGAAAATCCGCTTCGGCGCCGCGACACCGGCCGACATCAGGAACGCCGGCCAATAGACCGCATGGAAACGCACGATGTCCTTGCCGATCACGTGCAGATCGGCCGGCCACCAGCGCTTGAACTTTTCGCTGTCGGTATCGGGAAACCCGGCGGCGGTGATGTAATTGGTCAGCGCATCGACCCACACATACATGATGTGCTTGTCGTTGCCCGGAACGCGAATGCCCCAGTCGAACGTGGTGCGCGAGATCGACAGATCCTGCAAGCCGCCGCGCACGAAGCTCGCGACCTCGTTCAGCCGTTCCTTCGGCAGTACGAAGGTCGGGTCGTTCTCATAAAGGTCGATCAGCTTCTGCTGATAGGCGGAGAGGCGGAAGAAATAGCTCTCCTCCTCCACCCATTCGACCGGTGTGCCGGTCTTGGTGGCGATCCGCACCTTGTGCTCGTTGAGATGCGTCTCGTCCTCGGCGTAATAGGCCTCGTCGCGCACCGAATACCAGCCGGCATATTTCGAGAGATAGATGTCGCCGTTCTTCTCCATCCGCTCCCAGATTGCCTGGGACGAACGGTGGTGGCGCTCCTCGGTGGTGCGGATGAAATCGTCGTTCGAGCAATTCATCTTCGCGACCATCGCCTGGAAGCGCGGCACGTTGCGGTCGAGCAACTCCTTCGGGGTCATCCCCTCTTTCGCGGCGGTCTGCTGGATCTTCTGGCCGTGCTCGTCGGTGCCGGTCAGAAAAAACACGTCGAAGCCGTCGAGCCGCATGAAGCGGGCGATCGCGTCGGTCGCGATCACTTCATAGGCGTGGCCGATATGCGGGGCGCCGTTGGGGTAGGCGATGGCGGTGGTGATGTAATACGGCGTTTTTGCTGACATGATCGGTAGGTATCAACCGCGCGCGGTCTCCGCAAGCAAGCCGAAGACCTTGAAGACCAGCGGCTTGCGTTCGAGGTTATAGGCGTCCGCCTCGCCGGCCGCCTGATTGATCGCGGCAAAAGCGTCTGCCGTGCGTGCCGCCTTCCCGCCATCAGTCTTGTCGTGAGCCAGCCGATCCGAGAGCCACTGATTGACCAGATCGAGAAACACGGCGAGGGTTTTCGGCTCGCTGCCGCCCAAGGCATCGCCGAGCGCATGCAGCGCACGAGGATCGGTATTCGGCAGGCGCGCCAGAAGGTCGACGACGGTCTGGCGCAAGGCGAGCGCATCGCTGTCAAGCAAGTCCAGCGCCCGCGCGACGCTGCCGTCTGACGCCTGCGCCGCGGCCCAAATCTCAGGATCGTTCGCCGGGCGCCCGGCGGCGTTGGCAACCGCCTGTGCGACAGTCTCGGCGTCCAGCGGACGCAGGAGCAGCCGTCGCGTGCGCGAGCGGATCGTCGGCAGCACCCGGCCTCCCGATTCACTCAATAAGAGCAACAGAGACCGGTCCGGCGGTTCTTCCAAGACTTTCAGCAGAGAATTTGCGCTCGAGCGGTTGAGATCATCAACCGTGTCTATGATGGCAATACGCCAACCGCCCTCCCCGGCAGTTGACCCGAAGAACGAAACGGATTTTCGCACATCATCGACTGCGATTTCCGTCCGCATTTTGCCTTTGTCATTCAATGTGCGTTCGAGCACTAGTAAATTGGGGTGCGCTTCCCCGGCGATGCGGCGGCTCGCCGGATGATCCGCCGGTACCGACAAATCCTGCGCGCTCTGCACGGCAGCGGTTGTCGGATCCGGGTTCGCCAGGACGAACCGCGCCATCCGGTAAGCGAGCGTCGCCTTGCCGATCCCGGGCGGCCCGCCGATCAGCCACGCATGGGCAATGCGGCCGGTCTGATAGGCCTGCAGCAGCGCCCGTTCAGCCTCCGCGTGGCCGAACCATGCGGTCGTGATGCGCGGATGAAGCTCGTCGGTATCTTCGCTCATGAGGCGACCTGCACCGCGGGCGCAACGATGGTGTCGGTCAGGCCAAACCGTTCGCGGACGGTTTGCCAGATGACCGCTTTGACCTGCTCCGGCGCCTGCGTGCCGTCGATAACGACGCAACGCTCCGGCTCGCGCCGCGCGATCTCCAGAAATGTCTCGCGCAGCTTGTGATGAAAGCTCAAATCCTCCGCCTCGAAACGGTCAGCCTGCCCTGCGCCGCGCCGCGCCGCCGCACGGGTCATACCGATCTCTGCCGGCACGTCGAGGATGATCGTGAGGTCCGGGATATTGTCGCCGACTGTCACCCGCTCGAGGCTCCGGATCAATTGCGGATCGACCGCGCCGAGCGCGCCCTGATAGGCACGGGTGGAATCGAGGAAGCGGTCGCAGATCACCCAGCGTCCGGCCAAGAGCGCCGGCAGGATCGTGACGCGCAGATGATCGTCGCGCGCGGCCGCGAACAGGATCGCCTCGACATCGGTGCCGAACGGACGCGCGGCGCCGGACAGGATCACGTGCCGGATGATCTCCGCACCCGGTGAACCGCCCGGCTCGCGCGTCAGCAGCACGTCGATATCGTGCGCGCGCAACTGTTGCGCCAGCGCGGCCGTCTGCGTGGACTTTCCGCTCCCCTCGCCGCCTTCGAACGTGATGAAGCGTCCCCGCATGCGCCGCTACAGCCGCTCGACGCCCGCGCGAAACAGGCCGCCCATCAGCTCCGCGGCCGCATCGAACGCGCGCTGCGACATGGTCCCCCGGCCGATGTCCTCCGCCGCGGTCAACGGCACTTCGAGCGCGAGATTGGCGTCACGCCAGACTTTCAGCGTGCCGATCCGCTGGCCCTGCTTCACCGGCGCCTGGATCGGCCCGTTGTAGACGATGCGCGCGGTCAGTTTTTCGGTGCCGGCCTTGGTCACCATCATCCGCACGGACCCGCCGCTGTTGAGCGCAACGGTGCCCTTGTCGCCGCCGAATACCTTGGCCTGGCCGATGGTCTGGCCTTCGGCGAACAGCATCCGCGCCTCGAAATTGCGGAAGCCCCATTCCAGCAACTTTTTGCCTTCGTCCGCGCGCTCCTTCGCGCTCGGCAGACCGGTGACGACGACGATCAGCCTGATGCCGTTCTGCACTGCCGAGCCGACCAGATTATAGCCGGCGTCCTTGGTGTAGCCGGTCTTGAGACCGTCAGCGCCGATATTCATCGGCAGCAGCGGATTACGGTTCTGCTGGCGGATCTTGTTCCAGGTGAAATCCCGCTCCGAATAGATCGGGTAGTATTCAGGATAAGTGCTGATGATGTGCCGCGCGAGAATGCCCAGTTCGCGCGCCGTCACCTTGGTGCCGGGATCGGGCAGTCCGTTGGAGTTCGTGAATACCGAACGGCTCATGCCCAGTTCGCGCGCCCGCTTGGTCAGGAGTTCGGCGAATGCCGGCTCGTTGCCGGCCAAGGCCTCGGCGAACACGATGCAGGCGTCGTTCGCGGACTGGATGATCAGCGCCTTGATCAGGTCTTCGACCGGAACCTTGCTGTGCAAGGCCGCGAACATGGTCGAGCCGCCGGACGGCGCGCCGCCTTTGCGCCAGGCGTTCTCGCTGACCGGATATTCGTCAGTGGGCTTGATGCGTCCCTGCTTCAATTCGTTGAAGACGTATTCCGCGGTCATCAGCTTGGCGAGGCTCGCCGGGAACACCAGATCGTCCGCGCCACGCTCGAACAGGACACTGCCGCTTTCCGCCTCGATCAGGATCGCATGCGGCGCGCTGATGTTCGGCTCGTCCTTCTTCGGCGCCGCCGCCGGCGTCGCGGCAAAGGCCACCGCGCCGGCGAGGCACAGGCCCGCCAGCAGCGAGAGAGAGACGACAGCGGAGCGAAACCGGATCACAGCCAATGCGCGCGGAAGCGCGCCTCCCACAGAGGTCGACGCGAGACCAATCAGGCGGAGAAATGCGGCTTTAGTAGAGGCCGCGGCCGCTCATCAAGCCCGCGGAGCCATCATAACGGGTTGGAGCATAAGCGGAAACCGGCGACGATGCCGGGGATGAAGATGATGTGTGGAGGACGCCCAGATTCCGCGGCGCGAGGCTGTTCTGGGTGGGGGCCGCGACCTGGGCCGCGACCTGGGCCGCCATCTGCCGGGGCGCCGGCATCGGCTGGCTGATCGGGGCGGATTCGACCGCGCCCGGCCGCGAATGGGAGGCCAGCACATAGCGGTTGCCGGCCATCGCCGGTTCGGCTTGTTCACTCTGGGCGGGCTCGGCCTCCTCGCGCGCGACGGCGGGACGCTGCGCCATCGGTCGCGAATCGAGCAGGCTCGGGGCGAACGACGGGTCGGCCGACGCCACCGCGACGCGCTTCGTCGG
>JAEWJH010000130.1 GCA_023386635.1 Pseudomonadota bacterium | reverse complement strand
TACATCGTCAAGCCGTTCAACGCGCAGACGCTCAAGAGCAAGATCGACGCGGTGTTCGCCGAGACCAAGCAGGCCGAACCGGCCTGACCCCTCACCAGCGCAGCCGCGCCGTCACCGCCATCGGCAGCGCGCCGGCCTCCGCGAACATCTTCGCCAGCATCGCCTCGTCGGGCGCATCGCGCGCGCCCAGTTCCTCCGCATGGATGCCGGAGGTGACGAACAGGAAATCGAGCCCGAGATTGCGCGCGCCGGTGAAATCGGTGCGCACGGAATCGCCGATCGCCAGCATGCGCGCACGCGGCACCGGCGCACCGGCGAGTTTCGCCGCTTCCGCGAAAGCCGCCTCGTAGATCGGCGCGCAAGGCTTGCCGGCATAGAGCACGTCGCCGCCGAGATCGCGGTACAGATCGGCGAGCGCGCCGGCGCAATAGATGATGCGGCCGCCTTTCTCCACGATCACGTCCGGATTGGCGCAGGCCATGAACAATCCGCGCTCATGCGCGCGCGTGAGCATGTCGCGATAGTTCTCCGGCGTCTCGGTGTCGTCGTGGAACAGGCCGGTGCAGACGATGAAGTCAGCCGTATCAGCATCGGCGAAGCGGACATCGATGCCGGCGAACACCGAACGGTCGCGCTCCGGCCCGAGGTGAAACACCGACTGGCCGGCGCGCGCGACGATCGCGCCGCGGGTGAGATCGCCGGAGGTGACGATGGTGTCGAACGCATCGCGCGGCACGTTGAGCCGTTCGAGCTGCGTGTAGACGTCGGCATTGGCGCGCGGCGCGTTGGTGATGAGGATCACGCGGCCGCCGCCAGCGCGATACTGCGCGAGCGCCTCGACCGCATCGGGAAACGCGGCGACGCCGTTGTGGATCACGCCCCAGACGTCGCACAGCAGCGCGTCGTAGCGCTCCGCGAGGACGGACAGGCGATTGCTGATGGGAACAGTCATGCGCAAGGGTATCGGCGCAGCCGCGTCACGACGTCAAGGCTGCCGCGTCAAAATCACGCCGGCAGGTTCTGCGGCACGAAATCCGGCGCGGCGAGCACCGCGGCGGAATCGTCCGCCGCCGGTTTCTGCGCCGACGCGGCACCGGGCGCCTTCGCATCGAGCGCGCTCGCCTGCGGCATCGCCCGAGGCGCGGATTGGGGCGCGGATTGGGGCGGCGCGGATGGCGGCGGCGAGCCGGGCGCAACGAGCGGATCGCCGGACGGCGTCTGGCCGTGCAGCGCTTCCGGCCGCACCGGGCGCGGCGGCGAGAACAGGAAGCCCTGGCCGAACTTCACGTCGTAGTCGAGCAGATCGACCACCATGTTCTCGCTTTCGATCCGCTCGGCGATCAGCTCGATGCTGAACCGCGCGAGCAGATTGGAGAGATCGGCGGCGTCGATATCGCTCTGCCCGGCCGCGGCCTTGTTGAGCAGC
This sequence comes from Pseudomonadota bacterium, assembly GCA_023386635.1. Classification (GTDB taxonomy): domain Bacteria; phylum Pseudomonadota; class Alphaproteobacteria; order Rhizobiales; family Xanthobacteraceae; genus Pseudolabrys. The sequence goes on along the minus strand of JAEWJH010000130.1, from coordinate 11,993 downwards.
AGCTTCGCCGGCGTTTTCAGGAAGCGGAAGCCGCGGTCGAACAATTCCTTGGGCTCGATCCGCAGATCGGTGACGTGATCGAGCGAGAAGCGGAAGCCGAGATCGGCGAGCGCGGCAAGCCCTTCATGCTCGATCGCGCCGAACGAGCGATAGGCGTTCTGGCGGAATTCGAACACCAGCGACGGCGCCAGCGCGCGGTTCGCCTGCATGAAATCGTGCAGCTGCCGGAAATATCCGGGATCGGTCAGCGTCGACATGCTGATGTTGCAGAACAGGCCGACGTCGCGGTTCTTCAGCAGCAGACGCCGCACCACCTGCACGCAGCGGAACAGCAGCAGGTTGTCGATCTTCGGCATGATGCCGCCGGCTTCGGCGTGACCGATGAATTCGTCAGCCGGCACCACGTCGCCGTCCTGCGTGCGCAGCCGGCTCATCGCCTCGTAGTAGCGCACCTTGCGCTGCGGCAGCGTCACGATCGGCTGCAGATAGAGATCGACGCGGTGGCTGTCGATCGCGCCGGCGATGGTGGCGACGATGGCCTCGCGGCTCATACCCTTGAAGCGGCCGGTAGCGGGCGTCGCAGCCGGCATCGCGACGGCGACCGGCTCCGGCGCCGCATCGGCGGGAGCGATGTCGTCGGCGGTCAGCAGCAGCGGCGACGGATCGCCGAGCATCACCGGCTGAGGCATCGGCTCATAGGCGGCAGGATGGGCGACAGGATGGGCGGCAGGATTGGGCATAGCGAGACTGGCCGCGGCCGAACGCGCCGGCGCAGGACCTGTCAGAGCATGCCCGCGCAGCCGCGTGTCGTGCAGCGCCACGGTGTCGGCCAGTTGCTTCACCAGCGCGCCGAGTTCGCCCATCTCGGCGGCGATCGGATCGACCGCCCCGCGCGCGCGGTTGACGGTGGAATCGACCCGCTCCTCCATCGCCGTCAGGCGACGGCCAAGTTCGGCCACCTGACGCGCGAGATCCGAGGTTCCCCGCGACAGGTCGCCGATCTGGTCGCCCAGATCCATCCGGTCGCGCAGGCGGGTGCTCACCGCATTGTAGAGAACGAGGCAGATCAGCGCCGCGAGCGCGACGATCGCCGAATGGATCACCGGCAGACCGGCGGCCAGAAACAGGACGGCGCCCAGCGAACTCGCCATCAGCACCATGCAGACGGCCACGAAAGTGGCGGTCAGGCGTCGCATGATCCGTTCCCCGGCCTATCCTGCGCGTGAACCCCTGGCGCGGCGAGTGATTCGCAGCCCCCGGGCCACTGTCCATGACGGCGCCGGTCGGCGCAACGGGGAAACTCCTGCTATGGTAACGCAACCCTCGATGCCGCCCATCCCGATCCCGTTCCTGATGACCCTGAAAGCCGCCGTGGAGCGCGCCCCCCGCCGCGCGCTGGCCTCTTTCCTGCTGCTGCACGTCGCCGTCTGGACCGTGCTGCCGACGCTGCTTTACCCGAACCTGCCGCTCGATCTGATCGAGGCCATGACCTATGGCCGGGAATGGCAGCTCGGCTACGACAAGCTGCCGCCGCTGCCGTGGTGGATGGTGGAGATCGTCTGGCGGCTCCTCGGCCAGAACCTGCATGCCGATTTCGCCTACTACCTGATGGCGCAGATCGTCGTCGCCATCGCCTTCATCGCGGTGTGGGCGGTGGCGCGGCCGATGGTCGGCGCCGCCGGAGCGCTGATCGCCCTCTTCATCGTCGACGGGCTGCACTACCTCAACTTCACCGCCGCCAAGTTCAACCACGACGTGGTGCAACTGCCGCTATGGGCGCTCGCCGGCTTCGCGTTTCATCACGCGCTGCGCACCCGTGCCATTCGCTACTGGCTGCTGCTCGGGCTTTGTATCGGCGCGGCGCTGTGGGCCAAATATTTCGTGGTGATGCTGGCGGCGCCGATGGCGCTGTTCATGATCCTCGACCGCGACGCGCGGGCGCACTGGCGCACGCCGGGGCCGTATCTGGCGATCCTCGTCGCGCTCGTCGTCATGGCGCCGCATCTCGTCTGGCTGGTGCAAAACGACTTTCTGCCGTTCGCCTATGCGGAAGCGCGCGCGAAGCCCTCGCGCGGCTTCATCGACCACATCTGGCATCCGTTGCAGTTCATCCTCGGCCAGTGGTTCTTCATGATCCCGGCGCTCGGCATCGCCGCGGCGCTCTATTATCCGCGCGTGCGCGAGATGCCGCCTGGCGGCGATGCGTTCGACCGGCGCATCGTCTCGCTGCTTGCCTTCGGTCCGGCCGCCGCCGTGGTGGCGTTGGCCGCCATCAGCGGCCGCGGCACCATCGCCATGTGGGGCTATCCGCTATGGATGTTCCTCGGCCTGTGGCTGGTGCTGATGTCGCGCGCGGTGCTCACCGAGCAACGCTTTGCCCGGGCATTCTCCGTCTGGGCCGTTGTGTTCTGCGGTCTCGCTTCGGTGTTCGTCGTGTCCTACGCGGTAATGCCGGCGTTCGACCACCGCTACCGCGCGGTGTTCTTCCCCGGCGGCGAACTCGGCCGCGAACTGACCGTGCGCTTCCGCGCGCTCACCGGCAAACCGCTCGCCTATATCGTCGGCTCGATGTGGGACAGCGGCAACGCCGCGCATTATTCGCCGGAACGCCCGCAGCCGCGCGTGCTGATCGACGGCAAGCCGGCGCGTGCGCCGTGGATCGATCTTGCCGACCTGCACAGCAAAGGCGCGGTGATCGTATGGACCGACAGCGATCCCACCGTGCTGCCGGTGCAATTCCGCACCGTCGGCGCCGACGCGGAAATCCAGGAACCGCTCGTTTTGCCTTATCGCCGCGGCACCGGCGCGGTGCGTGTCGGCTGGGCGGTGCTGCGGCCGACACCGGCGATGGCGGGCATCGCGCGATAGCGGCCGTTCAAACGAGCTAACTGTGGCCTCATGGTGAGGAGCATCGCGTGAGCGATGCGTCTCGAACCATGGGGCGGAAGATGGGCCACCTCGTCCTTCGAGACGCGCCTGCGGCGCTCCTCAGGACGAGGCGGATCGAAAGATAGCCGCGCGGAAGGACCGCGCGATATCTACGCCACCGCGCGGATGATCGCCGCGACCTTGCCGAAGATCTCGTCGATCTGCGCCTCGGTGACGATCAGCGGCGGCGACAAGGCGAGCGTATCGCCGACGCTGCGCATCATCATGTCCTGCTCGTGGAACGCGCGCGTCATCGCGTCGAAGCCGCGACGGCCGACCGCATCCGGCCGCGACGCGAGATCGATGCCGCAAGTGAGGCCGACCATGCGGATATCGAGCACGTTCGGCAGGCCCTTGAGCGACAGCGCCGCGTCGTACCACTTGGACTCGAGCTTGCGCGCGCGGGCGAACAGGTCTTCCTCGCGATAGAGATCGAGCGTCGCGAGACCGGCGGCGCAGGCGAGCGGATGCGCCGAATAGGTGTAACCGTGGAAGAACTCGATGGCGTGCTCCGGCCCCTGCATGAATGCATCGTAGAGGCCCTTGCGCACCACGACGCCGCCCATCGGCACGCTGCCCGAGGTGATGCCCTTGGCGAAGGTGATCATGTCCGGAACGACGCCGTAGCGTTCGGCGGCAAACGCATGACCGAGCCGGCCGAAGCCGGTGATCACTTCGTCGAAAATCAGCAGGATGCCGTATTTGTCGCAGATCTCGCGCAACCGCTTGAGATAGCCCTTGGGCGAAGCGAGCACGCCTGTCGATCCGGCCATCGGCTCGACGATCACGGCGGCGATGGTCGAGGCGTCGTGCAGCGCGACGATGCGCTCGAGATCGTCCGCCAGATGCGCGCCCCATTCCGGCTCGCCGCGGCTGAAGGCCTGCTGCTCGCGATTATAGGTGTTCGGCAGATGGTCGACGCCGGCGAGCAGCGAGCCGAAGAACTTGCGGTTGGCGACGATGCCGCCGACCGAGATGCCGCCGAAGCCGACACCGTGATAGCCGCGCTCGCGGCCGATCAGGCGCGTGCGCGAGCCCTGCCCGCGAATGTTGAAATAGGCGAGCGCGATCTTCAGCGCCGTATCGACCGCTTCCGAACCGGAATTGGCGAAGAACACATGATCGAGATCGCCCGGCGCCAGCGCGGCGATGCGCGCGGCCAGCTCGAACGCTTTCGGATGCGAGAACTGGAACGCCGAGGCGTAGTCGAGCTCGGCCGCCTGCTGCTGGATCGCCCTGACGATCGGATCGCGGTTGTGGCCGGCATTGGTGCACCACAGGCCAGCCGAGCCATCGAGCACCTTGCGCCCGTCGGTCGTGAAATAGTGCATGTCCTTGGCGCGCGTGACGAGCCGCGGCGCTTTCTTGAACGCGCGGTTCGCGGTGAACGGCATCCAGTACGGTTCGAGATCGTTCGGGATCGTCTGGATGGCGGCAGCGCTGCTGTTGGTCATCGTCACATCTCCTGCACGGACAGGTGCTCTAGCAAATTCGCGCGCGGACGGCGCGTGTCAAAAAGTCTGCCATCGGACGGCAGCGTGCTGTCAGACCGGCTCGGCCTTGTCCCAGTCGGGCATGACGTCGCCGCTGACGCCGGCGAATGCGCCGGCTTCGAGTTCGTGGATCAGCAACCGCGCCTTGTCGACCGGCCCCGGCATGCGCACGCTGTTCGGCGGCACGCGCTTGAAGCCGATGCGGCTATAAAACGGTTCGTCGCCGACCAGCACGATCAGACGGTGACCTTTCGCTTTCGCCTCGGCGAGCGCACGCTCCACCAGCGCGCGGCCGATGCCGTGCGAGCGGAACGGCGGCTCCACCGTGAGCGGGCCGAGCAGCAAAGCGGACGTGCCGCCGATCGTCACCGGAGTCAGCCGCACCGAGCCGACCAGCAGCGTGCCGATGCGCGCGGTGAAGGACAGGTCGAGCGCATGCTTGACCTTTTCGCGGATCCGGTAGGCCGAGCGCGCATAGCGGCCGGGCCCGAAGGTGCGCTCGTTGAGCCGGTCGATCGCCGCGGCGTCGCCGGGCTTTTCGGAGGTGATGGTCGGTGATAGGTCGGACATCGGCTTTTACCGTATGCGGCCATCCGGCCGGAGCGATTTCACCCCACGGCATAGAAGAGGCGGACCGCGCCGACAAGCCTCACGGCCTATTCCCGCGGATCACCTTGCGGTTTTTGGCCATCGTCCCGAACTTCCGGCTGCAATCGCAGCGCGTTTCAGGAGCAATTGTGATGGGCATGCTGATCGACGGCGTCTGGCACGACCAGTGGTACGACACCGCCAAGACCAAGGGCCGGTTCGAGCGCCAGCCGTCGACCTTCCGCAACTGGGTGACGCCCGACGGCGGACCCGGCCCGACCGGCACCGGCGGCTTTACCGCCGCGCGCGGCCGTTATCATCTCTATGTCTGCCTCGCCTGCCCGTGGGCTCACCGCACGCTGATCTTCCGCGCGCTCAAGCGGCTGGAGGACGTGATCCCGGTCTCGCTGGTCTCGTATCACATGGGCCGCGAGGGCTGGACCTTCGATGAAGAAACCGGCTCGACCGGCGATCCCGTCAACGGCGCGAAGCGTCTGTCCGACATCTATCTCAAGGCCGACCCCAAATTCACCGGCCGCGTCACCGTGCCGGTGCTGTGGGACAAGGAGCGCAATACCATCGTCAACAACGAGTCGTCCGACATCATCCGCATGTTCAACAGCGCATTCGATGCGCTGACCGACGCGCGCGACGACTACTATCCGGCCGCGCTGCGCGGCGAGATCGATCGCATCAACGACCTCGTCTATCCGAACATCAACAACGGCGTGTACCGCGCCGGCTTCGCGACGACGCAGGAGGCCTACGAGGAAGCCTATCGCGCTTTGTTCGCCGCGCTCGATCAGGTCGAGGCGCGGCTGGCGACACAACGCTATCTCGTCGGCAAGACGCTGACCGAAGCGGACTGGCGATTGTTCACCACGCTGATCCGGTTCGACGCCGTTTATGTCGGGCATTTCAAATGCAACCGGCAGCGGATCGCCGACTTCCCGAACCTGTCGAACTATCTGCGCGATCTGTACCAGCATCCCGGCGTCGCCGGGACCGTCGACATGACGCATATCAAGCGGCACTATTACGGCAGTCACCCGTCGGTGAACCCGACCGGCATCGTGCCGCTCGGGCCGCTGCTCGACTTCGACGCGCCGCATGATCGGGGACGGTTTGGGTAGTGCGCACGGCTCTCTCCATCGTCATGCCCGCACGGAACCGCTCGAAGAACGGCGTTCTTTCGAACGCCGATGTTGCGGGCATCCACGTTTAGTCTTGCGGAAAAGCAAGACGGGGATGGCCGGGACAAGCCCCGGCCATGACGTGGAGAGAATGGCGCAACCTCTCCCTCCGCCTCATCCTGAGGAGCGCCGCAGGCGCGTCTCGAAGGACGAGGCGGCCCCACCCTGCCGCATGGGTTCGTGACGCGATGCTCACGCATCGCTCCTCACCCTGAGGCTAACACCCTCACCACATCTCCGCCGGCCTCTGCCCTTCAATAATCTCGGCGAGCCGCGCGCGGGTGCCGCACGTCGTGTCCGGCGGCATCGCGTCGACCGGAAAGAAGCCGTGCGCGACGATCTCGTGGTTCGGCTGCGGCGCACTGTCCTGCCGGAAATCCCGCACTACATAGAGCGCCACATGGTCGCGCCGCGATGCGCTGGTGTTGAAATACACACCCCACAGTTGCGGCACGCCGGTCAGCGTGATGTTGCCCTCTTCGAACAATTCGCGCGCCAGCGAGGTCGTCAGGCTCTCGCCGCTTTCGACGCCGCCGCCTGGAAAATGCCAGCCGTCCACATAGCTGTGCTTGATCAGGAACACCCGCCCCTCGCGGTCGAATACCGCGCCGCGCACCCCGAGCGTCATCGGCCGGGCGAAGCGCCAGTATAAATGCATGCCGCGCCGGATCAGCGGCTCGGCCTTGCGGCGCAGGGGGCTCATGGTCATGTCGCGTTTGTCCCGGCGTCAGACGAATGGCATACAGTCAGCCGCGTTCATAGAACCACGCCCAAACCCTGTCCAACGATCCACCGAAACGATCCGCCCATGAAAAGCTTCGCCGATCTGACCGAACAGGAAGTGCTGGCGCTCGCCATCTCCAACGAGGAAGAGGACAGCCGCATCTATCTCGGCTTCGCCGAGCGGCTCGCCAATACATTTCCGGCCACTGCCGAGCTGTTCCGCACGATGGCGGCGGAGGAAGTCGTCCACCGCACCCGCCTGTTCGACCTCTACCGCGCGAAGTTCGGCGACTACCTGCCGCTGGTGCGGCGGCAGGACGTGCGCGGCTTCATCGCCAAGAAGCCGCTGTGGCTTTCGCACGAACTGGCGCCGGAGGAGACGCACAAATATGCCGAGACGATGGAGTACGAAGCCGAGCGGTTCTACCGCAAGGCGGCGGAGCAGACCCGCGACGCCTCGACCCGGCAACTGCTGATCGAACTGGCCGAGGCCGAACTCGGCCACGAGCATCTCGCGCAAAAGCTCGACAAGACGCTGCTGACCACCGACGCCAAGCGCAAGGAAGCGGAAACCGCGCGGCGCATGTTCGTGCTGCAATATGTGCAGCCGGGCCTCGCTGGCCTGATGGACGGCTCGGTATCGACGCTGGCGCCGCTGTTCGCCGCGGCGTTCGCCACCCACAACACCTGGGAAACGTTCCTGGTCGGGCTCGCGGCTTCCGTCGGCGCCGGCATCTCCATGGGCTTCGCCGAGGCGCTGTCGGACGACGGCTCGCTCACCGGCCGCGGTTCGCCGTGGCTGCGCGGCACCGCCTGCGGCGTGATGACCACGGTCGGCGGTCTCGGCCACACCCTGCCCTATCTGATCCCGGATTTCTGGACCGCGACCATCGTCTCGGTGCTGGTGGTGGTGCTTGAACTCGGCGCGATCTCGTATATCCGCTACCGCTACATGGACACGCCGTTCCTCGCGGCGGCGTTCCAGATCATCGTCGGCGGCGTGCTGGTGTTCCTCGCCGGCATCCTGATCGGCAGTTCTTGAGTCTCATCGCCCTTATGACCTTCACGCTCGCGCATCTCTCCGACCCGCATCTCGCGCCGCTGCCGCAGCCGCAATGGCTCGACCTGCTCAACAAGCGCATCACCGGATATGTGAACTGGCGGCGCAAGCGCCGCTTCGTGCACGATCCCGACGTGCTCGCGCGCATCGTCGCCGACATGAAGGCACAGGCGCCCGACCACATCGCCGTCACCGGCGATATCGCCAATATTGCGCTGCCGGAGGAGTTCGTCCGCGGCCGCACCTTCATGCAGCAACTCGGCTCCGGTGCCGAGGTGAGCTTCGTTCCCGGCAATCACGACATGTATGTGAAGGACGCCGTGCGGCTGATGCCGGCTGCGTTCGGTAGTTTCATGACCAGCGACATGCCGGGCGTGCCGCTGCCTTATGTGCGGCGGCGCGCGCCGCTGGCGATCGTCGGCGTGTCGAGCGGCGTGCCGACCGCGCCGTTCCTCGCCACCGGCTGGGTCGGCGCCGAGCAGTTGATCACGCTGCGCGCGCGGCTCGAGGCGCTGCGCGAGGAGGGTCTGTTCCGCGTGGTGCTGATCCACCATCCGCCAATCACCCAGGCGGCGAACCACAAGCGGCTGCTCGATGCGCCGGTATTCCTGCGGGTGATCGCGGAAGCCGGCGCCGAACTCGTGATCCACGGCCACGATCACATTCACGCTTATGTGCAGCTCAAGGGGCCGGACGGTCCGGTGCCGGCGATCGGCGTACCGTCCGCGTCCGCCGCGCCAGGCGGACACTGGACACCGGCCGCCTACAATCTCTACCGCATCGGCGGCGAGCCCGGCGCGTGGACCTGCGAAGCCATTTCGCGCGGTCTCGGCGACAACGGCGAGATCGTCGAACTCGGAACGATAGATTTGACGCAGCGGTGAGCGGGCTGCATGCCGCGCTTGTCCCGGCCATCTCGATGAGGTGAGCGCAGGACCTGCCTAAGCGGGATGCGCGGGACAAGCCCGCGCATGACAACGGAGAGAGTGATGCCACAAGCGCGAACTCTCACTCCGCCTCATCCCGAGGAGCGGGCGAAGCCCGCGTCTCGAAGGGCGGGCAGCCGCAGTATCGCGCTCGCCTCATGGTTCGAGACGCATCGCTAACGCGATGCCCTCACCATGAGGCAGAGAGAGAGCGGCGCGGCTCTCTCAACCGTCAATGCGGCATGTTCAGCCAGGCGAGCGCGAACAGCGCGCCGACGCCGCACAGCAGGCCGAGCAGGAACGCGAACCACGCCCCGCCGCGCCGGCGACGCACCGGCTTCGCGCTCTCGGCCGCCACCGGCTGCGCCGCGCTATCATCGGCGAGCGCCCGCTCCCGCTCCACCAGACGGCGGGCGACATAGCGGGTCACGGCGTCGACGAGATCGCGCACCTCGTAGGACTCGGCCAGCACCTTGCGGCCAAAGCGGGTGTCTTGCACGAACCGATAGATGCGCTTGTCGCGCCCCATCTCCACATGGGCGATCACGTCGACCCACAGCTTCGGCACATCGCCGCGGCTGATGCCGCGATCGAAAATCTCGACGCCGGCCGGCACATCGGCGAACAGCGGATTGAGCGCATCGTCGAGGAGTTCGAGCCGCGCCACCTCTGCGTCGCGCAGATCGACCACCACGCCGGAACGCTCCGCTGCCTCGATGCGGGCGTCACGGATCGCTTCCTTCAGCGGCTTCGGCGCCGCCGGCTGGGCCGGGGGCAGCTTGCCGTCGGGTGTCTTGGCGTTCGATGTCGTGTCTTGCGCCGCCATGGACGTTGCCTGCGTGGGTAAGGGTTGGTTAACCATAACAAGACACCTCCGCCGTGCAAGGCGGAAGTGTCTGATTTCTCGATCTTTTCGCGGCAATTGCGGCGGCAATTTGATTCAAATTGTCGCCACTCCGGTCATCACCCGGAAAGATTTTTAGAAAGCACTCATCCTGAGGGCGAGCGCGGGCAACGTCTCTGAGACCGCCTATTCCGGCTCGTGCTTGAGCGCCGCCGAATTGATGCAGTAGCGCAGCCCCGTCGGTCCCGGACCGTCATCGAACACATGGCCGAGATGGCCGCCGCATGCCGCGCACAGCACCTCGGTGCGGACCATGCCGTGGCTGGTGTCGCGCGCCTCGGCCACATGGTCGCCGAGCGGCGCGGTGAAGCTCGGCCAGCCGCAATGCGACTGGAACTTGGTGTCGGATTCGAACAGCGGCGTGCCGCAGCCGGCGCAGACATAGGTGCCCGGATCGGTGGTCCCCTCATATTCGCCGGTGAACGGCCGCTCGGTCGCCTTCTCGCGCAGCACCGCATATTGCATCGGCGTCAGTTGCTCGCGCCATTCCTTCTCCGTTTTCTCCACTTTGTCGGTCACGCACATCCTCCGGATCAGTTCGACGCGGCGCGCACCAGCGCCGGCTTGTCGCGATACACATCGCCGAACAGCCGCTTCAGGTTCTCCACCTTCGGCCGGTCGTTGATGTAAATATAGGGCTGCATCGGGTGCAGGTAAGCATAGTCCTGGTGATAATCCTCCGCCGGATAGAAGGCGTGGAGCGACGAGAGCTTGGTGACGATCGGCCGCTTGTAGACTTTCGCGCCGTTGAGCTGTGCGACATAGGCCTCCGTGACCTTCTTCTGCTCCGGCGTGCTGTAGAAAATCTCGGAGCGGTATTGCGGGCCGGTATCCGGTCCCTGCCGATTGAGCTGGGTCGGATCGTGGGCGACCGAGAAGAAGATCTGCAGGATCTTGCCGTAGGACACCTTCTTCGGATCGTAGGTCACCTCCACCGCTTCGGCGTGGCCGGTGCGGCCGGAGCTGACGACATCGTAGCTTGCCGTTTCCTTGGTGCCGCCGGAATAGCCGGACACAGCTTTAGTCACCCCGTCGGTGTGCTGGTAGACCGCCTGGATGCCCCAGAAGCAGCCGCCGGCGAGCACCACGGTCTGCAGGCCGTCGCCACCCTGACTATCGACTGCCGGTGCCGGAACCTTGACCGCAACCTCGGCAAGCGCCGGTGTCAGCGACAGCGCGCCGGCAAATGCTGCGGCGGCCAACAGAGAGCGAAACGGATGCGACGGGATCATCGGGCAATTCCTCGGATGGAACGGGTTACCGCCAATATAATGATCCGGTCAGCGCGCGGCTGACACGTTTTCACACATATGCGTGAGAACGGCGTTAGGACGCCTATCGTCCGTAAGGACGGCGCTATCGCGCCTATGTCCGTGAGCACGGCGCTATCGCGCCTATCTGCGTGAAACGGCGTCCACGTCGCTCACACATCCGTTCGCAGGCCGTAAGCCTTGCCCCAGCCGAGACCATCCTCGGTGCGCGCGCGGTTGCGATATTCGCACGACACCCAGCCGTCGTAACCGAGCCGGTCGAGCGCCTCGAAGATCGCCGGATAGTTCACTTCGCCCTCGTCCGGCTCGTGGCGCGACGGCACCGCCGCGATCTGCACATGGCCGACGAATGGCAGATGCTTCTCGAACCGGCGGATCAAATCGCCCTGCATGATCTGCACATGGTAGAAATCGAATTGCATCTTCACGTTGGGTCGATCGACCTTGGTCAAGATTTCGGCCGCGTGTTCGACGTAATTCAGAAAATAGTTCGGCCGCTCCATCGTATTGATCGGCTCGATCAGCAGCTTGATGCCGGTGCCGCGGGCGCGGTCGGCGGCGCGCTGCAGATTGGCGACGTAAGTCCGCTCCGCCGCCGCGCGCTGCTCCGGCGCGACCTTGCCGGCGAGACAATGCACCGCATTGCCGCCGACCGCCTGCGCATAGTCGAACGCCTGCGCAAACGCCGCATCGAAGTCCCGCTCGCGCCCCGGCTGCGCCGTCAATCCGAACAGATCGGGCGCACCGCGCTCGGTGTTGAGACCGAGAATCGTGAGTCCGTGCTTGTCGGCCTCGGCCTTCAGGGTGGCAGGCGGCACGTCATAGGGAAATTGCAGCTCGATGGCCTTGAATCCTGCGCGTGCCGCGGCTCCCACCCGTTCGAGGAGCGTCGGACGCTCCGTGAACA
>JAEWJH010000120.1 GCA_023386635.1 Pseudomonadota bacterium | reverse complement strand
CTACGCGGTCGGCGCGGGCATCAAGCTGAATGCTCCGATGATCGGCGCTGGCGACTACTTCCAGGCGCAGATCAACTACGCCGAGGGCGCGTCCCGTTACGTGTTCTCGACCCCGAACAGCAACTGGGGCTACGGTAACGGCACCGGCAACGTCTCCGCCTACGGCATCATGACCGATGCGGTTTACGGTGGCGCGCTCGGTGCGACGGCCAGCGGCCTCGAACTGACCAAGACCTGGGGCTTCAACGCTGCTTACGAGCACTTCTGGAACCCGGCCTGGCGCACCTCGGTGTACGGCGGCTACGCGGCCGTCCGCTACAACGATCGCGCCAACGCCATGCTCTGCGTCGCGCAGGGTAACGGTGCGGGTGCTGGTGCGACTGCGGTTGCCGGCGCCGGTTGCGATAACAACTGGTCGACCTGGTTCCTCGGTTCGCGTACCCAGTGGAACGTCACCAAGGACTTCTACATGGGCCTCGACGTTCTCTACTCGAAGCTCAACACCGCATCGAGCGGCCTCGTGGCTATCCCGACGCGTAACGAAGACAACGTTGCGGTTCGCTTCCGCGTCCACCGCGACTTCATGCCCTGATCGTCTGATCAAGGTATAAGAGTCCAAGAGAACCCCGGCGGGAAACCGCCGGGGTTTTTCTTTGCGTGAGGCTTAAGGCAGGCGCGCAGCGTCGAACGGCGGCAGGGTTCGCTGGACGTCGCAAGAATTTTCAGATGCTAATTAGCGCGGACGTCGCAGCGGCGCGCGAAGGCGGCGATGCGGGCGATCACATCCGGTTCGCGCAGCAGCGGCGGGTGCCCCTGGTCGGCGATCTCAATGGTTTCGAGATCGGGCCGGCGGCGCTGCATCTCGCCGACAGTCGCCGGCGACAGGATGTCCGACAGCGCGCCGCGGATCACCATCACCGGTTTGCCTTGCAGGGCATCGAACTCCTTCCACAAGGCCGGCAAGGGCGTCTCCGGCGTGAGGCTGTCCAGGCCCCGGGCCAATGCGGGATCGTAGGTCGTGATCAAATGGTCACCGTCCGCGCGGAAGCCGCGCCGGGCTGCCGCGTGCCAATCGCCGGCGGTGAGGTTGGGGAACTGGTCGGCGAACAGCCCGCGCAGGAGAGCGGCAGCCTCGTCGTAATCGCGCGGTGCGCCCATCGTTCCTGGAATGGCGCCGACATACGATTTGATCCGGAGGAGGCCATCGCGCTCGATCGCCGGACCGATATCGTTGAACACGACGCCGGCGATCAGTTCAGGCCGGACCGCCGCCAGCACCATGGCGATCAGCCCGCCGCGCGACGTGCCGACGATGATGGCGGGAGCGGCGTCGAACGCTTGCAGCACGCCGATCACGTCGCCGGTCTCGACCGGCACCGTATAGTTCGCCGGATCGGGGTCGTAGTCGGATTGTCCACGGCCGCGGTAATCGAGCGCAAGCACGCGCCGTGGCAGCTGTGGATCGGCGGCGAGAGCGCGCGCCAGCGGCTCGAAATCGGCGCCGGTGCGCGTCAGGCCGGGCAGGCACAGCACGGTGCGCGCGCCGGGACGCGGCTCGCCATAGCAGGCGACGTGCAGGCGCAGCCCATCAGCGGTGGTGACGGTCTCGCTTCGGCAAGAGGGAGAGGGTGGCACCTCGGGCGCGGCCATCGCGCTCAGTTGGTCTCGCTGCCGCGCCGCAGATCCGCTTCGATCTGCAGCCGCGAGCCGCCGCCGAACCGCACGCGATAGACCTGCAGGTTCTCGAGGATGCGCGGCACGTAGTTGCGCGTCTCCGAGATCGGAATCCGCTCCACCCAGTCGACTGGATCGACATTGGGATCGCGCGGATCGCCATAGGCGGCGACCCACTGTTTCACGCGCCCCTGACCGGCGTTGTAGCCGGCGAAGGTCATGATGTAGGAGCCGCGATAGATGTTGATCAGGTTGCCGAGCTCGGCCGCGCCCATCTGCATGTTGTAGATGGGGTCCTTGAGCAGCCGCATCTTGTCGTAAACGACCTTGAACTTCTTGGCGATGTATTGGCCCGCGGCCGGCGTCACCTGCATGAAGCCCATGGCGTTGGCGGGCGACACGACCTTCTGGTTGAAGTGGCTTTCCTGCCGCGCGATCGAGTAGGTCACCGCCGGCTCAACTGCCGGGCCGACATTGGTGTAGGACGGCAGGCCAACCGTCGGAAACGCATAATGCTCGAACGGCAGGCCGCGGCCGTGCGCCGCCTTGCCCATAAGCACCAGCGAGCGGCCGTCCTTGTGGCGCTCCGCGACTTCGCCAAGCGCGGCAAGCCCGTTGGCGTCCGTGGCGCGGCCGCCGAGTTCGGCCATGATCGAGGCGATCAGATCGCCTTCGTTGAGCGTGTAGAGAATCTCCACGGCACGCACGACTTCGAGCCGGTTGTTGGCGGCGCGCTCCTGCGCGGAGAATTGCGGCGCGGGCCGGAGGCCGACCTCGGGCAGGCCGAGCTTGGCGCGGGCGAGCTGGCCGTAATAGGTCGCCGAATGCACCGCCGCCGCTTCGTAGAACGCGCGGGCCTGCGCCTTCTGGCCCATGGCCTCGGCGGCGCGGCCTTCCCAATAGCCCGCGCGCGACAGCGCGTGCGGATTATCGGTTCCGTCCGGAATCCGTGCGAAATGCTTGGCCGCGGTGACGGGATCGTTGAGGAAGCGCAACGCGAGCCAGCCGCAGGTGAAGTGCTGGTCGGCACGATAGTTGCCGCGTTCCGGCGAGGGTACATTCACGGCAAGGCGATAGGCGGTGCGGGCGTCGCCGGCGTCGAGCACTTTGCGCACGAGCAGCCGCCGCTCAACCCACCACTGGTCGGCGTCGTAAATCTGGTTGATGTCGGCCGGCGCACTCAGCATCAGCTTGGCGGCGGCATCGACTTCATCTTTCTTGCGCAGATATTGGGAGCGGGCGAACAGATAGCCGGGATCGTGCCGGGCCGCGCTCGGCACCGCTTCCAGCGCCGTCTTCGCATCGACGCCGCGCTTGCCGACGGCGATGCGCGCCTTTGCGATCAGGACGTCGTTGTGGCCGAGCCGCTGTGCAGCGCGCAGGCCGCCTTCGCTGTCGCCTGAATAAAGGCGGTTGTTCATCCGCGCGCGGTGATCGCCGGCGGTGAGCAGTGCGCCGAACATATCGAGCGCGCGGCTTTCCACCTCGCCGGACATTTCATCGTTGCGCCAGGCGTCGCGCGCCAGTGCGGTCGCCCGGGCGCGGTCGCCCTGCGCCAACACCGCGCGGGCCAGCACCAGTTTGCCCTTGCCGCTGGTCGGCTCGCGGTTGGCAAAGAACGCGCGCACCGTGGCGTCGTCGCGCTTGTCGTCCCACAGCGCGTTCTCGGCGCGGCGGGTCAGCAGCGGGATATGCGGCCAACTCGGATTGTCGGCAACGAAGGCCTCAAACCGCTCGAAGCTCGGATTGGTGCGGTCGCTGCGGAGATAGAGATATTCGGCGAGCTTGCGCGCGACCGGATCAAGGATGCCGTTCATGGTCGACAGCGCGTCGGAATCCTTGCCCTTGCGGGAAAACTCCAGCACGCGGCGAACGGCCGCCACGTCGGAATCGGATGTGGTGGCGGTGCTGCCGGCCGCGAATTTCACGCTGGCCTGCCGGAAGGCGTGCGGCAGGATCGAGCGCTGCAATTGTGCCGGCGTCCCGACCGCGGCGTAGGCCTCGAGGCCGCGCTGCTTTGCGGAGCGGGAATCGCCTTGCGGGACATGCAGAACCAGCGGTGCATTCGGGAGCGCCGCGGGCCGGGGGCGCGGCACCGGGACCGAGCCCTTGAGCGGCGCCGCAAAGGCCGCGCCCGTCGCGCCGATGAGCGCGACAGTCCCAAGGAAGCCGATGGATTTCAGTACCTTACCGCCAGTCAACCCGTGATGCCCCGTTTGCGTCAGATGATAGCCGGATTCGCGCCGACTCATGGCTACCTTGACCGACAACACTAACGACTTGGTTACCTTGGGGAGTTGCCGGCAGCCCGCAGCGTCCCTAGCCGGAATCCGCGGCGAAAACGGGGCAGCTTTCGGGCATACGACCCGGCGGCCCAGGTTTCGCGAGGTGTGGTTAGTCCATCAAAGCCATTGATCCCTTTCATCAATGGCCGCTTAACGGTATTGATGCCGCATGGCCGGCGTGGACCGCCCGGCCCAGCGAAGGAATGCAGCAATGTCCGGCCAAACCATCAACGCGAAGTCGAATTTCCGGGGGTCATTTACCGCGCTGGTGACGCCGTTCAAAAACGGGCAGCTCGACGAGCGCGCGTTCCGCGACCTGGTGGACTGGCAGATCGCCGAGGGGACCAATGGCCTGGTTCCGGTCGGAACCACGGGCGAAAGCCCGACATTGTCGCACGACGAGCACCGCAAGGTCGTCGAGTGGTGCATCGACCAGGCCAAGCGTCGGGTTCCCGTGATCGCCGGCGCGGGTTCCAACTCCACCGATGAGGCGATCGAACTGGCGCGCCATGCCGAGCAGGCCGGCGCTGACGGCGTGCTGATCGTTACGCCCTACTATAACAAGCCGACCCAGGAAGGCATGTATCGCCACTTCAAGGCTATCAACGACGCCATCAATATCCCGATCATCATCTACAATATCCCGGGACGGTCGGTGATCGACATGTCGGTCGACACCATGGCGCGGCTCTACGAACTCAAGAACATCACCGGCGTGAAGGATGCGACGGCGAACGTGTTGCGCGTGTCGCAGCAGCGCGCGGCGATGGGCGAAGGCTTCAACCAGCTTTCGGGTGAGGACGGCACCGCGCTCGGCTTCATGGCGCATGGCGGCCACGGCTGCATTTCGGTGACCTCGAACGTGGCGCCGCGGCTCTGCGCGGAATTCCAGAGCGCATGCCTGCGCGGCGATTATGCGACGGCTGTGCGGCTGCAGGACAAGCTGCTGCCGCTGCATCAGCATCTCTTCATCGAGACCAATCCGTCGCCGGCCAAATATGCGCTGTCGCTGCTCGGCAAGTGCAGCGACGACGTGCGGCTGCCGATGGTAACGCTGGCGGAGACGTCCAAGGCGGCGGTCCGCAGCGCGATGGTTCATGCCGGGCTGATCAACTGAGGGGACTGAGGAACATCGCACATGCTTGATGAATTCAAGAAATTTGCACTGCGTGGCAACGTCGTCGACCTCGCGGTCGGCGTGATCATCGGTGCCGCGTTCGGCGCGATCGTCAATTCGCTGGTCGCCGACGTGATCATGCCGGTCATCGGCGCGGTCACCGGCGGTCTCGATTTCTCCAATTACTTCATCCCGCTGTCGGACAAGGTCACCGCTTCCTCACTGGTCGAAGCCAAGAAGCAGGGTGCGGTGCTGGCCTGGGGCAGTTTCCTCACCCTGGTGATCAATTTCGCGATCATCGCCTGGGTGCTGTTCCTGATCATCCGCGCCATGAACAAGATGCTGCGCAAGGAAAAGGCGGAAGAGGCGCCGCCCGCGCCCTCGAAAGAGGAAGTGCTGCTCACCGAGATCCGCGACATCCTGAAGGCGAAGTAATCAACGGATTGCCGGCGCGCATGGTTCGCGCGCCGGCTCACAGATATGGCCAGTTCCTCCTCCAAAGCACCAAAGCCAAGAGCCGTTGCCGATAATCGCAAGGCCCGGTTCAACTATGCGATCGGCGACGTGCTGGAGGCGGGGATCGCGCTGACCGGCAGCGAAGTGAAATCCATGCGCTCCGGCAAGGCGACCATTTCCGAATCCTATGCCGACGCGCGCGACGGCGAGATCTGGCTGGTGAACGCCAATATCCCGGAATATCTGCAGGCGGGCCGGTTCAATCATACGCCGAAGCGGCCGCGCAAATTGCTGCTGCATGCGCGACAAATCAGCAAACTGATCGGCGCGATCGAGCGTGACGGCATGACCATCGTGCCGCTCAAGCTCTATTTCAACGACAAGGGCCGCGCCAAGGTCGAGATCGCGCTCGCCAAGGGCAAGAAGGCCTACGACAAGCGCGCGACCGAGAAGAAACGCAGCTGGGACCGCGAGCGCAGCCGACTGATGCGCGACCGCGGATAAATCAAATCCAGTGCTAGCCCAGTTCGTGGGCGATCGCGTGAGCCGTCTCGACGACCCGCGGCGCGAAATCGCGCAACTTGATATTCGTGACGCGCGCGGAAAGGCCTGACACGCCGACCGCGGCAACCGCGACGTGTTCCTGCGCCAGAATGGGCGCGGCGATGCCGGACACCGCCTCGTGCCATTCGCCGCGGGTGGTGGCGAAACCGTTCTTGCGGATCGTTTGCAGTTCGCGCTCCAGTTTCGCCGGTTCGATGATGGTGCGCGCGGTGAAACGGCGCAGCGACGCCGTGATCCGCTGCCGAACGTCGTCGTGAGCGAAGGCCAGCAGAGCTTTGCCGGTGGCGCTGCAATGCGCCGGACCACCGCCGCCGAGCCGCGAATAGGCGGCGACAGGATGCGGGCTGTCGATTTTTTCGAGATAGGTCACTTCACCGTTTTCGAGGATCGACAGATGCACCGTCTCCCCCGTCAGTTCCGATAGCCGGCGCAGATGCGGGCGCGCGATCCCGCGAATATCCATGTGCTCCGAGACGTGGCTGCCGAGCTTCCACATTTTCAGCGTCACGCGATAGCGCCCGCCGGGGTCCTGCCGGGCATAGCCGCAATGGATCAGCGTTTTCAGCACGCGGTGCGTGTTGCTCTTCACCAGACCGGTGGCGGCGGTGATGTCTGCGAGCGTCATCGCGTCTTTGCCGGAGGCCAGCGTCTCCAGGACATGCAGTCCCTTGATCAGTGTCGTGTCCATCGTGTCCTGCGCTCCGTCGCGTTCTGTCCCGCCGCGACCAATCCCTTCCACAACGCCGGTTGACAGTGGAACGTCGCGGTCGATACCGTCAATAATAATGGAAATACATTCCATATAATAGAATTTAAAACGCTGTCCTCACAGGCGGCGAGGGAGACCGGGATGGCGGGTTCGAGAAAGCGCGGCGCGGCCGCGCCGGGAGCAGGCGTGCTGTCGTCGTTGCGGCTGAAAGCGCCGGCCAGGGTCGCGGCCAAGGTCAAGGCGCTGCGAGATGAATCGCAACAGCGCCTCGGCTATGTGCGCAATTTCCTCCAGCTTCCGATCGAAGCGGACCGGCTGTCTCTGCTGCAAGGTTATCTCGACCGGCTGATGCGCAGCACCGACGCGGCGCTGCCGCCGCAGGAGCGCGAATTGCTGGCTTTGGTGGTCAGCGTCGAGAACCGGTGCGACGTTTGCGTGATGTCGCATGCGGTCGCGCTGCAGCGGCACGGCATGGACAAATCGCTGGTCGATACGCTGACGATCAACTGGCGCAGCGCGGCGCTGACGAAGCGGCAGCGTGCGCTGGCCGAGTTCGCCTGGCGGCTTACCGTGCGGCCGACCGAGGCCGACGAGAGCTATCTCGATCTGTTGCGCCGCGCCGGCCTGCGCGAGGAGCAGATCCTCGAAGCCGCGCAGATCGTCGCGATTTACAACGCCAACAACCGCTTCAACACGGTGATCGGCCTCAAGGTCAATCCGGAGGCGCACGCAGCCTTTCGGAAAGCCTGAGTTCGTTCGACACCCATTCACTGACAGGGAGAGACGTCATGGCAAAGATTCGGCATATCGCGATCGCGGTCGAGGACGTGAAGGCGACGGCGGAGTTCTACAAGAAGGCGTTCGATCTCGAAGAGGTCAACGTGTTTCCCAACAGCATCCTGCTGTCGGACGGCACGGTGAGCCTCGCGATCCTCGACGTGAACCGCAACAAGAATGCGCCGAACGCGCAGGTCGGCCTCCACCACATCGGATTCCAGATCAAGGATATCGATGAAGCGAGCAAGCAGGTGGAAGCCTGCGGCGGCAAGTTCCTCGGCTCGATCGTCGATAGCCGCGCCGCGAGCGGCGGCAAGACCGAGCGCAAATACTACGATCCGAACGGCATCCGCCTCGATGTCTCGAACGAGGATCACGCGCGCAACGTCTGGCGCATTCCGGTCTGACGGCAAAAAGCCGTCGCGAAACGGCGAAATTACAGGGGATGAACATCATGTGGCGCATCATCGGACTTGTGCTGGCGCTGATCGCGCCGGGATTTGTGGCGCAGGCATCGGCGTCGGACGACTATCCGTCCAAACCCGTGCGCATCATCGTGCCGTATGCCGCGGGCGGTCCGGCCGACATTCTTGCCCGTCTGATCGGGCAGAAGATGTCGGACGATCTCGGCCAGCAGTTCATCATCGATAACCGTCCGGGGGCGGGCGGCTCGATCGGCGCGACGCAGGTGGCGCGCTCGGCGGCCGATGGCTACACGCTGCTGGTGGCGCCGGTCGGCGTCATCGCCATCAATCCGTGGATCTACGCCAATCTCTCCTACGATCCGCTGCGCGATTTCGAACCGGTGACGCTGCTTGCCAAATCGCCGTTCGTGCTGGCGGTCAATCCGTCGCTGCCGATCAACACGCTGGCCGAGTTCGTCGCCTATGCGAAGAAGAGCCCCGGCCACGTGAAGGTCGCCAATCCGGGGACCGGCACGGGCCAGCATCTCAGCTCCGTCTATTTCGCGGCGGAAGCCGGCATCGAAACCGTGCAGGTGCCGTATCGCGGCAGCGCGCCCGGCACCAACGATCTGCTCGCCGGAACGGTCGATGCCCAGTTCGATCTCGCGCCGCTGTTGCCGCATATCGCCGCCGGCAAGCTGCGGGCGATCGCGGTGACGTCCGACCATCGGATGCCGTCGCTGCCGAACGTGCCGACCATCGCCGAATCCGGCTATCCGTCTTTCGCGATGGAGGCCTGGAACAGCCTGGTGGCCCCGGCGGGTACGCCGAAGGCGATCGTCGACAAGCTGCAGGAGGCGGTGGCCAAAGCGGTGAGCGATCCGTCCGTCCGCGGCAAGCTGACCGGGCAGGGCTATGAGCCGGGCGGCGGCAAGGCCGAGGCGACGCGGGCGTTCTTCAAGACCGAACTCGACAAATACAAGCCGGTCGTGAAAGCTGCCAACGTTCCGGTGAACTGAGCGCGCGGTCTGCGGACAGGTCCGTCGCGCATCGCCGCGGACCTGAAAGCAGAGCCATGAGCGACATCGCGACCGACCCGACCCGCCTGCCGGACGATCTTCCGGTGCCCTTCGACGATGGCGCGGCGGATCATCTGACCTGCGCGCGCGTCGCGACAATGAAACTTGCCGCCACCGACGGCAGCACGGTCGATCTCGCCGTGCTGCCGGGCCGCACGGTGGTCTATCTCTATCCGCGCACGGGCGTGCCCGGCACGCCCAATCCGACCGGATGGGATGCGATCCCCGGCGCGCGCGGCTGCACGCCGCAATCCTGCGGCTTCCGCGATCATCATGCCGAGTTGCGCCAGTTGGGCGTGCGGCATCTGTTCGGCCTGTCGACGCAAGACACGGCCTATCAGCGCGAGGCGGCGGAGCGGTTGCATCTGCCGTTCGCCCTGTTGTCGGACGAAACCCTGGCGCTGACGAATGCAATGCGGCTGCCGACCTTCGTCGCCGACGGCATGACGCTGCTGTGCCGGATGGCGCTCGTGATCGACGATGGCGTCATCGGCAAGGTGTTCTATCCGGTGTTTCCGCCGGGCCGGAACGCCGGCGACGTGATCGCCTGGCTCAAGGCGCATCCGCGCTGACGATCAGCCGTCGAGGAAATCGCGCACCGATTTGAACACGGCGCGAAACATCGTCGGCGTCAGCACGCCGGTATTGGTGTTGTAACGCGAGCAGTGATAGCTCGAAAACACCGCGACCTTGCCGATCTCGGTGCGGCCGCCATGGGTGAACGGCGCGGCCTTGCGCGCGGCGCCCAGCGCCAGCACCGTGCTCTCATGGCCGATGCGGCCGAGCGTGACGATGGCGCGCAGCTTCTTCATTTCGCTCAGGGTTGGCGTCAGGAAATCGCGGCAGGTCTTGATCTCTGCCGTGGTCGGCTTGTTTTCCGGCGGCACGCAACGCACCGCATTGGTGATGCGCGCATCGACCAGCTTCAATCCGTCGTCGGGACGCTCGTCATAGACGCCGGTGGCGAAGCCGTATTCGATCAGCGTCGCGTACAGGAGATCGCCGGCCCAGTCGCCGGTGAACGGCCGGCCGGTGCGGTTGGCGCCCTGCAGCCCGGGCGCAAGCCCGACGATCAGCAGACGCGCGTCGCGCGTGCCGAACGAGGCGACCGGCGCGTTGTGCCAGTCCGGCTGGCGCGCGCGCCATTGCTCCCGGAAGGTGACCAGGCGAGGGCAGCGCGGACAGTCCGGACCCGGTTTTCCGCTGATACGAGACGGCGACGGCACGATGAAAGACTATCAGTCCTCGTAGTCGTCGTCGTCAGGGGCGGCAGGGGCTGCGGTGCGCTGGGTCGGCCGTTGCAGGAATTGCGGCGTGTGCTGGCGCGGATCGCGGCCGCCTTCGCGCGGCGGCGGACGGTCGGCCGGATCGCGGCCGATCTTGCCCTGCAGTTCGACGATATCGAGGAAGATGTCGCATTGCCGGCGCAACTCGTCGGCGATCATCGGCGGCTGGGTCGAGATCGAGGACACGACGGTGACGCGCACGCCGTGCCGCTGCACCGCTTCCACCAGCGAGCGGAAGTCGCCGTCGCCGGAGAACAGCACCATGTGGTCGATCTTGGACGCGAGCTCCATGGCATCGACCGCCAGCTCGATGTCCATATTGCCCTTGATCTTGCGCCGCCCGGTCTGGTCGACGAATTCCTTGGTCGCCTTGGTGACGACGCTGTAGCCGTTGTAGTCGAGCCAGTCGATCAGCGGGCGGATCGAGGAGTATTCCTGATCCTCGATCACCGCCGTGTAATAGAACGCGCGCAGCAGATAGCCGCGCGATTGGAATTCCCGCAGAAGACGCTTGTAGTCGATGTCGAAACCGACAGCCTTGGCGGTCGCGTAAAGATTGGCGCCATCAATAAACAAAGCGATCTTTTCGCCGGGTACTGTCATCGAATGTCTCTTTCGTCGGTTGGGCGGACAATGGAGCACGCGGCGCTGAAAGCGCCGTCGCAGTCTCGTCTGGTTGTTGTCGGTGCCGGCGGTCCGTTCGAAAAGAACGAGCCCGCAAGTCGGAAACAATGATCCTTAGTCAATGATCGTCGGCCAATGAGCGCCGGCAATGAGTCGTCGGGAATGCCGCCCCCGGCTTCCCGAACCGATGCAATATCAGAGGGTTGGCAGGAGGCCAACCGAGCGTCGGTTGCAGGGCAGGGCAATTTCGCCCTTGCACTTTGCCGGGGGTGGAGATACCTAACGCCAAAATCCACGCATATCGTCCCATTCAGGAGCACCCGAGCCGATGGCCCGTGTCACCGTCGAAGACTGCATCGACAAGGTCGAAAACCGTTTCGATCTCGTGCTGCTCGCCAGCCACCGCGCCCGCATGATTTCATCGGGGTCGCAGATCACTCTGGACCGCGATAACGACAAAAATCCGGTCGTCTCGCTGCGCGAGATCGCGGAAAAGACGGTCTCCCCGGAAGATCTCAAGGAAGACCTGATCCATTCGCTGCAAAAGTACGTCGAAGTGGACGAGCCGGAACCGGACGTGCCGCTGGTCGGCGCCGCGCCGGGCTCGAGCGTCGATTCGGACGACACCGAAGTGACGGTCGACCGCATGACGGAAGAGGAACTTCTCAAGGGCCTCGAAGGCCTCGCGCCCCCGGAAGAGCAGCCCGAAGAGGAAGAATAAGGTTCCAGCGCCCCTTGGGGTGCGGTCCCGGAAGACCAAGGCCCGGCCGTTCGCCGGGCCTTTTTCATGGTCGGGTTA
>JAEWJH010000135.1 GCA_023386635.1 Pseudomonadota bacterium | reverse complement strand
ATCCCGCAAGGATCGAAAGCCGTCTGTCCGCGCCCCGGAAGCTACGGTCCCGGGGAGCGAAATCGCCGCGGTTACGGAGCGCCGCAAGGCGCGCGTATCTCCGCTCGCACGGAGATGCGCTCCGTTCACGCGGTGACGTGTGAGCGGTGACTACGACGTTGCGCTTCGCGGCGCTCCGTCCCCCTCGATGTGGTCGAGGGACATGAGGAATACGGGCGCACCCGGCGCCGGCTAAAGAACACGGGCGATGACGCATGCCTGTAGGTCATCGAGATGGTGCTGCGCTGTTTGACAATCACATCGGGAAGAACGAGGCGCAATCGCCATGCGCTTGCTCTCTCATGACCACACAACTCTCTCGGCCGTCATGCGCGGACGTGTTCCGCGCATCCACGCCTTTCTTCCTTTGACAAACCAAGACGTGGATGCCCGCAATAAATGCGGGCATCTCGCGGAAGAGAGCGCGGTGCTCCGTCACACCACGCCGAGCGCGCGCATCGCATCGGCAACACGGATGAAGCCGGCGATGTTGGCGCCGAGCACATAGTTGCCCGGCTCGCCGTAATCCTCCGCCGTCTGCGCGCACAGATCGTGGATGTTGTGCATGATCGCCGCGAGCCGTTCCTCGGTTTCCTCGAAGGTCCAGGAATCGCGCGAGGCGTTCTGCTGCATCTCCAGCGCGCTGGTGGCGACGCCGCCGGCATTGGCGGCCTTGCCGGGGCCGAACAGCACCTTGGCTTCGCTGAACACGCGCACCGCTTCCGGCAGGCACGGCATGTTGGCGCCTTCGCCGACCGCGCGCACGCCGTTCTTGACCAGCCGGCGCGCGTCCTCGCCGTTGAGCTCGTTCTGCGTCGCCGACGGGATGGCGATGTCGGTCGGCACATCCCAGACGTTGCCGCCTTCCACATAGATCGCGCTTTTGCCGCGCGCCTTCGCGTAATCGGCAACGCGGCCGCGCTTGCGCTCCTTGATCTCGCGCAGCAGATCGAGATCGATACCGCTTTCATCCACCACATAGCCGTTGGAGTCGGAGCAGGCGATCACCTTGCCGCCCAGTTCCTGCGCCTTTTCCATGGTGTAGATCGCGACGTTGCCCGCGCCGGAGACGACGACCTTGCGGCCGGCGAAATCCTCGCCGCGCCGCTGCAGCATGCGTTGCACGAAATAGACCGCGCCGTAGCCGGTCGCTTCGGTGCGCACGCGCGAACCGCCCCAGGCGAGACCCTTGCCGGTCAGCACGCCGGATTCGTAGCGGTTGGTCATGCGCTTGTACTGGCCGAACATATAGCCGATCTCGCGCTGGCCGACGCCGATGTCGCCCGCCGGCACGTCGGTATATTCGCCGAGATGGCGCGCCAGTTCGGTCATGAACGACTGGCAGAAGCGCATGACTTCCGCTTCGGAACGGCCCTTCGGATCGAAGTCGGAGCCGCCCTTGCCGCCGCCAATCGGCATGCCGGTGAGCGCATTCTTGAACGTCTGCTCGAAGCCGAGAAACTTGATGGTGCCGACCAGCACGCTCGGGTGGAAGCGCAAGCCGCCCTTGAACGGGCCGAGCGCGGAGTTGAACTGGACGCGGAAGCCGCGGTTGATCTGCACTTTGCCCGTATCGTCGATCCACGGCACGCGGAAAATGATCTGCCGCTCCGGCTCGCAGATGCGCTCGATCAGCGCGTTCTCGGTGTAGTGCGGATGCTTGGCGATCACCGCGCCAAGGCTGTCGAGCACCTCGCGCACCGCCTGGTGGAATTCGGGTTCGCCCGGATTGCGGCGCAGAACCTCGTCGAAGATCGGTTGCAGCTTCTCGTCGAGCACGATCGGTGATCCCCCATAGTGATGAGCGCACTGCAAGGAGATCAGCCCGCTCCGAGGCTTCGGAGGCGGCGCAACGTCCCCGTCCCGGCAGGGACGCAGCGGCAAAGCTGTTTTTTAAAACACGCGGTTGGAGGCCGAGGCAACGCCTATTTCGGCGTAGCCATTTTGTCGCGCCGTGCGGCGGATCAGCGTTGTTTCTGGCGGAAGGGATGCGCCGGATAGACGCCGAGGATCTTCATCTCGGCGGAGAAGAAGGCGAGTTCCTCGAGCGCGAAGGCGAGCGAGCGATCTTTCGGGTGGCCATCGACATCGGCGTAGAACTGCGTCGCCGAGAAGCTGCCGTTGATCATGTAGCTTTCAAGCTTGGTCATGTTCACGCCGTTGGTGGCGAAGCCGCCCATCGCCTTGTAGAGCGCGGCCGGCACGTTGCGCACCCGGAACACGAACGTAGTCATGGTCGGCTGTTTGCCGCGTGGCGCCCATTTGGCATCGCGCGACAGCACGATGAAGCGGGTGGTGTTGTCGCGCTCGTCGGCGACGTCCGGCATCAGCGTGCGCAGGCCGTAGATCTTGCCGGCGAGCGCGGTGGCGAGCGAGGCGCGTGTCACATCGTTGGCCTCGGAGACTTCGCGCGCAGAGCCGGCGGTGTCGGCGGCAACCACGGCTTTCAGGCCGAGCTTGCGGATCACCTTGCGGCACTGGCCGAGCGCGTGAACGTGGCTCTCGACGGTCTTCAGCGTCTTCAGCGAGGCCCCCTTCACCGCGAGCAACTGGTGTTGCACCGGCAGGAACCACTCGTTGACGATGTGCAGCCCGGAGGCGGGCATCAGGTGATGGATGTCGGCGACGCGCCCGGCCAGCGTGTTGTCGATCGGGATCATCGCCAGATCGGCGCGGCTGGAGCGCACGGCGATGAAGGCGTCCTCGAAGGTCGGACACGGCAGCACCTTGTAGCGCGGATAGGCTTCCTGGCAGGCGATATGCGAATTCGCGCCGAGCTCGCCCTGAAATGCAATGGTTTTGGTCATGATGACATCCAGTCTGCGTGTCGTGTCGCGCAGGCGGCAGATGAAGTCAATGAGACGTCAGTGGCGATGATGCCCGTCATGGCGGACTTGCAGCGCCGCGCGCGCCTTGTCGAGATCGGCCGGGGTATCGACGCCGAGCGGCACGCTGTCGACCACGGTGATATCGATGCGCATGCCGGCGTCGAGCGCGCGCAACTGTTCGAGCCGCTCGCGCTGTTCGTTGGCGGATGGCGGCAGCGTGACAAACCGCTCCAGCGCCGCGCGGCGATACGCATAAAGACCGATGTGGTGGTAATGCGGCCCCGGACCGGTCGCGTCGGCGCGGGTGAAGGTGGTCGCCTTGAGATGCCGCGGGCCGAGCGGCGTGCCGATCGCCTTGACCACGTTCGGGTTGGTCAATTCCTCCGGGTCGGCGATGACCGCGGCGAGGGTGGCGATGTCGACCGCCGGATCGGCGAGCGGGGCGAGCGCGGCGCGCAGGTCGCCCGGCGCCAAGGTCGGCAGGTCGCCCTGGACATTGACCACGGTGTCGATCTCCCGGTCAGGGTCGATCGCCAGCAGCGCCTCATAAATCCGGTCCGAGCCGGACGGGTGGTCGGCGCTGGTCATGACGGCGCGGCCGCCGGCCTTTTCCACGGCGGCGGCGACGGCTTCGGAATCGGTCGCCACCACCGGTTCGCCGATCTCGGCCTCGCGCGCCCGGCGCAGCACCTGGACGATCATCGACGCGCCGGCAATGTCGATCAGCGGCTTGCCCGGCAGGCGGGTCGAGGCCATGCGGGCGGGGATCAGAATGACGGTGCGGGATGGGGCGAGGGACGGATTCACGGCGGAAATCCCGGAAAAAAGGGGGCGAAAACCTCGAGGCCGACCTTGAACGAATGTCGCAGGCCGCTGTGGGTATACGGGTTGCCAGAGGCAAGGCAAACCGGGTATCTGTCCGCTGCGGCCGGCACCGTCGGCTCCGCGATTTCCGCGCATTTTCCGGCCTCGGACCTCTGGCGATGAACTCTTTTGAATTCAACAAGATCATGGGCGCCGTGCTCGCCACCTGTTTGGCGCTGCTGGCAATCAATATCGCCGCGGGAGCGGTGTTCACCCAGCACAAGCCGGAGAAGCCCGGCTTCGATATCGCGGTGAAGGAAGAAGCGGCGGGCGGCGGCGAAGCCAAGGCCGAGAAGAGCCAGCCGATCGAAGTGCTGCTGGCCGCGGCCAGCGCCGAGAAGGGTCAGGCGGTCGCCAAGCAGTGCGGCGCCTGCCATACCTTCGAGAAGGGCGGCCCCAACAAGGTTGGTCCGAACCTCTACGGCATCGTCGGTGACGAGAAGGGCCATGGCCGCAACGGCTTCAACTTCTCGGCGGCGATGAAGGCGAAGGGCGGCAAGTGGACCTTCGACGACCTCAACCAGTTCCTGGCGAGCCCCAAGGGCTTCGTGCCGGGCACGGCCATGGGCTTTGCCGGCATCCAGCGTGATGGCGCCCGCGCCGATCTGATCGCCTATCTCAACACCCTGTCGGACAGCCCGCAGCCGCTGCCGAAGGCGGCCGACGCCGGTGCCAAGCCTGCGGATGCCAAGCCTGCGGATGGCAAGCCTGCTGACGGCAAGCCGGCCGAAGCAAAGCCGGCCGAAGCGAAACCGCAGCCCGGCAATTCCGGTGCGCAGCCGAACGCCCAGCCGGGCCAGGCGCCCAAGCCGCAATAAAAAGCGCGCTCGTCGCAACGGCGTTGCCGCCGATGCGTTGTCAAATCAGGAACGGCCGGGCTCGCCCGGCCGTTTTTGTTGATCCGTCCGACGCGCCGCCGCGCCACCACAACAAAGTGAACCACGCGGCATCGCGGCGCGGGCCTGCGGCTGTGAAGTTGCCACAAAACCCGACATAATCGGCCCGGTTGTGGTCGCGTCGGAATCGAGAAGAGGAGCAGTGCCGTTGAAGCTGACACGCCGGACCGTGATCCATAGCGCCGCCTCCGTTGCTCTTGCTCCGGCGCTCGACATTCTCCGGCCGCGCGGCGCGGCGGCACAGACAGCCGGCAATGCTCCGGAATGGCGGCATGCGCTCTCGCTGTTCGACGAGGTTCGCTACCCCCCGGACTTCAAGCATTTCGATTATGTGAACCCGCAGGCCCCCAAGGGGGGCACGGCGCGAATGATCGCGTTCGGCACCTTCGACAATTTCAACCGTGTCGTCGCCGGCGTGAAGGGCAGCTTCGCGCAGGGTGCGGCGCTGATCAGCGAAAGCCTGACCACCGGATCGCTCGACGAGGTGTCGACCGAATACGGCCAGCTCGCGGAAGCCGTGCGCTTCCCGGGCGATTACTCGACCGTCACGTATCGGCTGCGCGCCGCCGCGCGCTGGCACGACGGCAAGCCGGTGACGGCCGAGGACGTGATCTATTCGCTCGACGTCATGAAGAAGAACAGTCCGTTCTTTGGCGCCTATTACCGGCATGTGACCAAAGCCGAGCAGACCGGCGAGCGCGAGGTGACCTTCACCTTCGATCAGCCCGGCAATCGCGAACTGCCGCAGATCGTCGGCCAGTTGATCGTGCTGCCGAAGCACTGGTGGACCGGCAAGGACCAAAATGGCAATCCGCGCGACGTCGCCGCGACGACGCTGGAGCCGCCGCTCGGCAGCGGGCCTTATCGCATCAAGGAATTCGTCGCCGGCCGGTCGGTGGTGCTCGAGCGCGTCAAGGATCACTGGGGCAAGGACCTCGGTGTGAATGCCGGCACCAATAATTTCGATCAGATCCGGTTCGAATATTTCCGCGACACCACGGTCGCGTTGGAAGCATTCAAGGCCGATCAGGTCGACTGGCGTTCCGAGAACAGCGCCAAGAACTGGGCGACGGCCTATGACTTCCCGGCGGTGCGCGACAAGCGCGTGGTGCTGGAGGAATTCGCGATCCGCAATATCGGCCGCATGCAGGGTTTTGTGTTCAACACCCGGCGCGAGAAGTTCTCCGATCCGCGGGTGCGGCGCGCGTTCAACTTCGCGTTCGACTTCGAGGAAATGAACAAGCAGCTGTTCTTCGGCCAATACAAGCGGATCGCCAGCTATTTCGAGGGAACGGAGCTTGCTTCGTCCGGCGTGCCGGAGGGCGCGGAGCTCGCGATCCTCAACACCGTGCGCGACAAGGTGCCGGCCGAACTCTTCACCACGCCCTACAGCAACCCGGTGAGCGGCGATCCGCAGAAGGTGCGGACCAATCTGCGCGAAGCGATCCGCCTGCTGAAAGAAGCGGGCTACGAGGTGAAGAACCAGAAGCTGACCAACAGCAAGACCGGCGAGGCCTACAGCGTCGAATTCCTGGTGTCGGATCCGAACTCGGAACGCTTCGTGCTGTTCTACAAGCCGTCGCTGGAGCGGCTCGGCATCACCGTCAATGTCCGCACCGTGGACGACGTGCAATACGAGAACCGGCTGCGGCAATGGGATTACGACATCATCACCGCGGTCTGGGGGCAGTCGCTGTCGCCCGGCAACGAGCAGCGCGAATTCTGGAGCTCGGCCTCGGCCGACAAGCAGGGTTCGCGCAACTATGCCGGCATCCGCAATCCGGCGGTTGATGCACTGATCGAGCGGGTGATCTTCACCAAGGACCGCGCCGAACTTGTCGCCGCCACCAAGGCGCTCGACCGGGTGCTGCTGTGGAATTTCTACGTCGTGCCGCAGTGGACCTATCCCTATGAGCGCTCGGCGCGCTGGGATCGTTTCGGCCGGCCGCAGACCATGCCGAAATACGGCCAGTCGGCGTTCCCGACCATCTGGTGGTGGGACGCGGAGAAGGCGGCGAAAGTGCGGGTGCGTTCGTGAGGCCGACGCGGCGGACGGTCCTCGCGCTCGCCGGCAGCGCGCTCGCCGCGACGGTGCTGCCGCGTGTGGCGTTCGCCGACGGCGAAGAGCGTCACGGCATGTCGGCGTTCGGCGACCTGAAATATCCGGCGGACTTTCCGTATTTCAGTTACGTCAACCCCGATGCGCCGAAGGGCGGCGCGTTCTCGCAGATCGGCCCGACGCGCGCCTACAACCAGAACTTCCTCACCTTCAATTCGCTCAACAGCTTCATCCTGCGCGGCGACGCGGCGCAAGGCATGGAGCGGACCTTCGCGACGCTGATGGCGCGCTCCGGCGACGAGCCGGACGCGATGTATGGCCTTGCTGCGCGCACGGTGGCGATCAGCGACAACGGATTGACGTATCGGTTCCGGCTGCGGCCGGAGGCGCGCTTCCATGACGGCACGAAACTGACGGCGGAAGACGTCGCGTTCTCGCTGACGACGCTGAAAGCCAAGGGCCATCCGATCATCACGCAACTGATGCGTGACTGCCGCGGCGCAGAGGCGGAAGACGAACTCACCGTCGTCGTGCGCTTCGCCGAGAAGCGCGGCCGCGACGTGCCGCTATTTGTCGCCGGCCTGCCGATCTTCTCCAAGGCCTATTACAGCAAACGGCCGTTCGAGGAATCGACGCTCGACATTCCGCTGGGCAGCGGTGGCTACAAGGTCGGACGGTTCGAGTCCGGCCGCTATATCGAATATGAGCGCGTCAAGGACTGGTGGGGCGAGAAGCTTCCCGTGGTGCGCGGAACCAACAATTTCGACACTCTGCGCTACGAATACTATCGCGACCGCGATGTCGGCTTCGAAGGCTTCACCGCGAAGAACTATCTGTTTCGCGAGGAGTTCACCTCGCGGACCTGGGCGACGCGCTACGATTTTCCGGCGATCAAGGACGGCCGCGTCAAGCAGGCGGTGCTGCCGGACGATACGCCGTCCGGCGCGCAGGGCTGGTTCATCAACACCCGCCGCGCCAAGTTCAAGGATCCGCGCGTGCGCGAGGCGATGATCGACGCCTTCGACTTCGAGTGGACCAACAAGAACCTGATGTACGGCTCGTATCAGCGCACCCAGTCGGTGTTCCAGAATTCGCCGATGATGGCGGAGGGCAAGCCGTCGTCGGCCGAGCTGACTTTGCTCGAACCGTTCCGCGGCAAGGTGCCGGACGACGTGTTCGGCGAACCCTACGTGCCGCCGATCACCGACGGCTCGGGGCAGGACCGTGTGCAGCTGCGCAAGGGGCAGCAGCTTTTGCAGGAGGCCGGCTGCGTGGTGAAGAACGGCAAGCGTTATCTGCCGAGCGGCGAACAATTGACGGTGGAATTCCTGCTCGACGAGCCGACGTTCCAGCCGCACCACATGACCTATATCAAGAACCTCGGCCTGCTCGGCATCGAGGCGACGTTGCGCATGGTCGATCCGGTGCAGGGCAAGGCGCGCACCGACGACTTCGATTTCGATCTCACCGTGCAGCGCTTCGGCTTCTCGGAAACGCCGGGGGATTCGCTGCGCACCTATTTCAGCAGTCAGGCGGCGGCGACCAAGGGCTCGCAGAATCTGGCCGGCATCGCCGATCCGGCGATCGATGCGCTGATCGAAAAGATTATCGGCGCCGATACCCGCGAGGATCTGGTGACCGCCTGCCGGGCGCTCGACCGCGTGATCCGTGCCGGGCGCTACTGGATCCCGCATTGGTACAAGGGATCGCACTGGATCGCCTATTGGGACGTATTCGCGCATCCGCCGGCGAAGCCCCGTTATTTTCGCGGCATTCCGGATACGTGGTGGTATGACGCGGCCAAAGCTGGGCAGCTGGAGCGGAGAGGATGAAGTTGATCGGTCATTCCGGCACGGCCCGCGGGGCCGGAGCCGGAATCCAGAACCGGATTCCGGGTTCGACGCCCTGCGTCGCCCCGGAGTGACAGAGGAAATATAAGTCGTATGGCCGCCTATATCATTCGCCGCCTGCTGCTGATGATCCCGACGCTGCTCGGGATTCTGTTCGTGTCCTTCGTCGTGGTTCAGTTCGCGCCGGGTGGCCCGGTGGAGCGCGTCATCGCGCAGCTTTCCGGCTCCGACACCGGCGCCACCTCGCGCATCGGCGGCAGCGGCAGCGGCGACTTCGGCTCGCGCGGCAGTCTGCAGGGCGGCTCCTCGGTCGATGCGGTGTCGTCGAAGTATCGCGGCGCGCAGGGGCTCGATCCGGAGTTCATCAAGAACCTTGAAAAGCAGTTCGGCTTCGACAAGCCGGCTTACGAGCGGTTCTTCATCATGCTGAAGAACTTTGCGACCTTCGACTTCGGCAAGAGCTATTTCCGCGACGTCAGCGTCATGCAGCTCATCAAGGAAAAGCTGCCGGTGTCGATGTCGCTCGGCATCTGGATGACGCTGATCACCTATCTGATCTCGATCCCGCTCGGCATCCGCAAGGCGGTATCGGAGGGTTCGCGCTTCGACACCTGGACCTCGGCGGTGATCATCGTCGCCTATGCGATCCCGGGCTTCCTGTTCGCGATCGCGCTGATCATCCTGTTCGCCGGCGGTTCGTTCTTCGACATCTTCCCACTGCGCGGGCTGACCTCGGACAACTGGTCGGCGCTGCCGTGGTATTCGAAGATCCTCGATTACTTCTGGCACCTCACCTTGCCGATCATCTCGATGGCGCTGTCCGCCTTCGCGACCATGACCTTGCTGACAAAAAATTCGTTCCTCGACGAAATTCGCAAGCAATATGTGATGACGGCGCGCGCCAAGGGCTGTACCGAGCGGCAGGTGCTGTATCGCCACGTATTCCGTAACGCCATGCTGATCGTGATCGCCGGCTTCCCCGGCGCATTCGTGCATGCGTTCTTCACCGGAGCGCTGCTGATCGAGACGATCTTCTCGCTCGATGGTCTCGGCCTGCTCGGATTCGAGAGCGTGCTCAACCGCGACTATCCGGTGGTGTTCGCCACGCTCTACATCTTCTCGCTGGTCGGTCTGGTCGTGAACCTGCTCTCCGATCTCACCTATACCTGGGTCGATCCGCGCATCGACTTCGAGACGCGGGAGGTCTGAGGTGGACGTTCTCGCGCAGGCGCCCGGCAAGCAGCCCGAGGCACAGGCCATCGGCGTCACCGGTCCGGTCGTTCCGCCGACGCGGCGGCCGCTCGCGCTGTCGCCGCTGAACAAACGTCGATGGGAGAATTTCAAGGCGAACCGGCGCGGCTACTGGTCGCTCTGGATCTTCATGGTGCTGTTCATCCTCTCGCTGTTCGCGGAATTCATCGCCAACGACAAGCCGTTCTTCATCTACATGCAGGGCAAGACCTATTTCCCGGCGGTGGTGTCCTATCCGGAAACGGCATTCGGCGGCGATTTCGAAACCGCGGCCGACTATCGCGATCCGTTTCTCAAAAAGCTGATCGCGGAGAAGGGCGGCTTCATGCTGTGGCCGCCGATCCGCTATTCCTACGACACGCACAATCTCGATCTGCCGACGCCGGCGCCGTCGAAGCCGACGTGGATGCTGACCGAGCAGGAATGCAAGGCGGTGGTCGAACGTAAAGGCCTCAAGGGCTGCCGCGATCTCGAATACAACTGGATCGGCACCGACGATCAGGGCCGCGACGTGGTGGCGCGGATTCTCTACGGCTTCCGTATCTCCGTGCTGTTCGGTCTGATCCTGACGATATTCTCCTCGATCGTTGGCGTCGCCGCCGGCGCAGTGCAGGGCTATTTCGGCGGCTGGACGGACTTGCTGTTCCAGCGCTTCATCGAAATCTGGACGGCGATCCCGTCGCTCTATCTGCTGCTGATTATCTCGTCGGTGCTGGTGCCGGGCTTCTTCGTGCTGCTCGGCATCCTGCTGCTGTTTTCCTGGGTGTCGCTGGTCGGGCTGGTACGCGCGGAATTCCTGCGCGGCCGCAACTTCGAATATATCCAGGCGGCGCGTGCGCTCGGCGTCTCCAGCGCCACCATCATGTTCCGTCATCTGCTGCCGAACGCCATGGTCGCGACCATGACGTTCCTGCCGTTCATCCTGTCGTCGTCGGTGATGACGCTGACCTCGCTCGACTTCCTCGGCTTCGGCCTGCCGCCCGGCTCGCCGTCGCTCGGCGAGATGCTGTCGCAGGGCAAATCCAATGTGCAGGCGCCGTGGCTCGGCCTTTCCGGCTTCATCACGCTCGCCGTGATGCTGTCGCTGTTGATCTTCATCGGCGAGGCGGTGCGCGATGCCTTCGATCCTCGCAAGACATTTCGGTGAGCCGATGGACGATGTGACAAAAACCGGCGAACCCTTGTTGCAGGTCAAGGACCTGTCCGTGTCGTTCGGCGTCGGCGAACGCGAAGTGCACGCGGTCGACCGCGTCTCGTTCGAGATCAGGCGCGGGGAAACGCTGGCGCTGGTGGGCGAGTCCGGCTCCGGCAAGTCGGTGACGGCGCTGTCGATCATGAAACTGTTGCCGTATCCGGCGGCGCATCATCCGTTCGGGCAGGTGCTGTTCAAGGGGCGCGATCTGCTGCCCTTGCCGGAAAGCGAGATCCGGCATGTGCGCGGCAACGACATCACCATCATCTTCCAGGAGCCGATGACGTCGCTCAATCCGCTGCACACCATCGAGAAGCAGCTCGCGGAAATCCTGCTGCTGCATGGTGGCGTGACGGGGGAGAAGGCGCGCAAGCGCATCGTCGAACTGCTGACGCAGGTGGGAATCCCTGAGCCGGAAACGCGGCTCGGCAGCTATCCGCATCAACTCTCGGGCGGACAGCGTCAGCGCGTGATGATCGCCATGGCGCTCGCCAACGAACCGGACCTGCTGATCGCCGACGAGCCGACCACGGCGCTCGACGTGACCGTGCAGGCGCAAATTCTCGCTCTCCTTGGTGATTTGCAGAAACGTCTTGGCATGGCGATCCTGTTCATCACCCACGATCTCGGCATCGTCCGCAGGCTGGCGAGCCGCGTCTGCGTGATGAACAGGGGCAAGATCGTTGAGCAAGGTGAGGTGGAGCGCGTGTTCACCGCGCCCGAGCATCCTTACACCAGGGCGCTGCTGGCGGCGGAGCCGAAGCCCGATCCGGCGCCGCCGAAGCCGGAGGCACCGGTGGTGGTGAAGACCGACGATCTCAAGGTCTGGTTTCCGATCAAGCGCGGCGTCATGCGCCACACGGTGGGTCACATCAAGGCGGTCGATGGCGTCAGCGTCGAGATCCGCAAGGGCGAGACGCTCGGCGTCGTCGGCGAATCCGGCTCGGGCAAGACCACGCTCGGTCTCGCTTTGCTGCGGCTGATCTCGTCGCAGGGGCCGATCGTGTTCATGGGGCAGCCGCTGGACGGTCTTTCGGTCAAGGAAATGCTCCCGCACCGGAGCGCTATGCAGATCGTATTTCAGGATCCGTATGGCTCGCTGTCGCCGCGCATGTCGATTGCCGACATCATCGAGGAAGGCCTGTGGGTCCATCATCGCGGCATGCCGGCAGAGGAGCGCGAACGGCGCGTGATCGCCGCGCTTACCGATGTCGGGCTCGATCCCGCGATGCGGCATCGCTATCCGCATGAATTCTCCGGCGGCCAGCGCCAGCGTATCGCGGTGGCGCGGGCCATCGTGCTGGAGCCGACCTTCATCGTGCTCGACGAGCCGACGAGCGCGCTCGACATGCTGATCCAGGCGCAAATCGTCGATCTGTTGCGCGGTCTGCAGCGGCAGCGCGATCTCACTTATATGTTCATCTCGCACGATCTGCGCGTCGTCGCCGCGCTCGCCAGCAATCTCGTGGTGATGCGTAACGGAAAGGTGATCGAGCAGGGGCCGGCTGCGGATCTGTTCAAGAATCCGAAAAGCGATTACACGCGGGCCTTGTTCGCGGCAGCCTTCAATCTCGAAACGGCGGCGAGCGGTGTCGTGGCGCAATGAACGGAATTTGTCGTACGGTCCTCGCCGTTTTTCTTGTGTTGTCGGGTGTTGCAGTGGCCTCGGCCGCCCAGTTCGGCGACGCGCGATATGCGATCAAGGCCGACGACGGCTCGGAGATGACGAATTTCGATTTGTCGCCCGAACTCATGAAGCGCATGCAGGGGCTGGAATCACTGATCACTGTCGGAAACCCGTCCGGCGACGTGACGCTCTATCAATTCTATGACCTCAACTGCCCGTTCTGCCGCGATGCCGCACACGATGTCGATGCGCTGCTCAAGGCCGACCCCAAGCTGAAGCTCGTCTTCGTTCCGTATCCGGTGCTGTCGGTCGCCTCGGTGCAGGGTGGCATGGTCGAGGTGATCGCGGCGCGCATGCTGGGGCCGGAGAAATTCATGGAGCTGCACCGGCGCATTTATTCCGGACGCGGCGTGATCGACGGCATGCGCGTGCTCGACGAGGCGATCAAGCTCGGTGTCGACCGCGACAAGCTCCTGGCGCAGGCGCAGACCGAGGCGACGCTGAATATCCTCAAATCCCATGCGGATTTCGGCAGCGCCGCCAAACTGGTCGCGACGCCGGCCTATGTCATCAACGGCGTCGCCATTGTCGGCCATCCGGGCCGGCGCGCGTTGGGTTCGGTGGTCGCCTCGGTGCGCAGATGCGGCAAGGTTGTGTGCTGATTTTCAGCGAACGCGCTTCACGCTGACCACGTCGTAGCCCGCCGCCTTGATGCGGGCGATCGCGTCCGTCGCCGGCTCGATCGTCACCGCCATGTGATGCGCATTGGCGTGGATCAGCGTCTGCGCATCGCGCATCATCGCCACGTGGCCTTTCCAGAAGACGAGATCGCCGCGCCGTGCGTCGGTGATGGACACCGGCGCGCCGAGCGCAGCCTGCTGCATGTCGCTGTCGCGCGGACAGACGATGCTGCAGGCTTGCAGCGACACCTGCACCAACCCCGAACAATCGATGCCGGACGACGTCTTGCCGCCCCATAGGTAAGGCGTGCCGACGAACCGTTCCGCGATCGCCACCGGATCGGCCTCCACGCTGTCATGCGGCGCCAGATGCTGCTTCGGCACGAAGAAGCTGCGGGCGGTCGCGGCGAGCGAGCCTTGCTCGCGCAGCACCGCGACGCGCGCGCCGAACGGCAACGCCGCGACCGGCGGCGTCTTGATATCCGGCCCCGGAAAACCGAGGCTGCGCAGCGCGCTGACGCGATGGGTCGGCGTCTCGGCGCCAGGCATCAGCGCATTGAGCGGCAGGAAGCCGACATATCCGTCGATCTCGAGCTGACCCCAGGCCCAGCCTTCGTCGTCGGTCTCGTAGACCGTCACCCGCTCGCCCATCAGCGCTTCCGTGTCGAGCGCAGCATCGGGGCGCGGTTCGCGGCGCACCGGCGCGGTCGAGTCGATAACATGATAAGCGACGCCCTCGACATAGCGCGGCGCGTCGATCGTGCCGCGCAGATGCGCCGCCGCGAGGTCGGGCCGGTAGGGCGTGATGCGGCGGTCAGGCGCGCTCATGGTCAGCCGTAGCGAGCGGTGAGCATGGCGTAGAG
Organism: Pseudomonadota bacterium; assembly: GCA_023386635.1. Classification (GTDB taxonomy): domain Bacteria; phylum Pseudomonadota; class Alphaproteobacteria; order Rhizobiales; family Xanthobacteraceae; genus Pseudolabrys. Next base: position 7,068 of record JAEWJH010000135.1, on the reverse strand, counting down.
CGCGCGCGCCGACTGGCATTCACCGCCTTCCGGCCGCGCCGGTTTCGCCGACGGCGTCCAGGCGAAGATGTCGAGATGCAGCCACTTCTGCGGATCGGTGACGAAGCGGCGCAGGAACAGCGCGGCCGTGATCGAGCCGGCAAAGCCGCCGGTCGACACATTATTCATGTCGGCGATCTTCGAATCGAGCATGCGGTCGTAAGGCGACCACAGCGGCAGCCGCCACAACGGATCGTTCTGCGCCGTCGCGTGCTTCGCCACGTCGGATGCGAGGTCGTCACCGTCGGTATAGAACGGCGGAAGATCGGGCCCGAGCGCGACGCGAGCGGCGCCGGTCAGCGTCGCCATATCGACCAGCAGATCCGGCTTCTCGTCGCAGGCGAGCGTCAAGGCATCGGCGAGGACGAGACGGCCCTCGGCGTCGGTGTTGCCGATTTCGACCGTCAAACCCTTGCGCGAGCGGTAAATGTCGCGCGGGCGGAACGCATTGCCGGCGATGGAATTCTCCACCGCGGGGATCAGCACGCGCAGCCGCAGCTTCAGCTTGCGCGCCATGATCATGTGCGCGAGGCCGAGTACGGTCGCCGCGCCGCCCATGTCCTTCTTCATGTTCAGCATGCCGGCATCAGGCTTGATATTCAGCCCGCCGGTGTCGAAGCACACGCCCTTGCCGACCAGCGTCACCTTGGGATGCTTGGCATTACCCCACGTCATGTCGATCAGCCGCGGGGCGCGCGTGGACGCGCGGCCGACTGCCTGGATCAGCGGAAAGCCTTTCGCCAGCGCGGAGCCGCTGACGGTGCGAATGCCGGCGCGGTGCGCCTTCGCCAGTTGCCGGGCGGCGGCTTCAAGCTCCGCCGGACCCATGTCGTTCGACGGCGTGTTGATGAGGTCGCGCGCCAGCGTCACGCCTTCGGCGATGCGGCTGACATCCTCGCCGTCGACACCCTCCGGCACGACGAGCTTCGCGGCCGGCGCCGAGCTCGGAGCTTTGGCTTTGTAGCGGGTGAAGCGATAGGCCTCGAGCAGAAACGCCAGCGTCGCCAGCGTCGCGTCATGCGGCTTGCTGGCGAAACGATAGGTGCCGGGCGGCAGCAATCCGGCGAGCTTGCCCGGCAGGAACGGATCGGCGCCGGCACGATCCGTCTCGATGCCGAACAGCACACCGGCGAGGCCGCCGTTGCGGTCCGGCAGCGCGAGATAGCGACCCGGTTTCGGTTCGAAGCCGGCAGCCTTGGCGAAGGTGCGGGTCGGCACAGGCAGACGGTCAAAACTGGTGGCATGGACGTGCCAGATCGGCGTGGCCTGACCGGCTTTCTGCGAGCCTGGGCCCGCGCGGACGAGAAGAGAATGCATCGGAAATCCGCTGTTCGAATAACATCTGCTACCATGCCGTCCGGGCAGCGGCAAAGCCGGCGTTAACCATCCGTTAGTGTTAACCAATTATTGCTGGCGGGGATGCGACCGACGTCCGCCCATGCTGTGCGCTTGCTTGCCTCCGTCGCGCTTTTCGGCGTGCTGGCGCTGCCGGTTGCGGGCTGCAAGACGACCGGCGACAGCGATATCACCGGATCCATCGGCGCCTCGAGCGGCGGCGACCTGCGGCGCGATGTCGACCGCTGGGGCGCGCGTTATCGCGACAATCCCAACGACGTCGAGATTGCCATCAATTACGCGCAAGCGCTGCGCGCGACCGACCAGCGCGCGCAGGCGGTGGCGGTGCTGGAACAGGTGGCGCTGCGCCAGCCGCAGAACAAGGCGCTGCTCGGTGCCTATGGTCGGGCGCTCGCCGATGCTGGCCGTCTCGAGCAGGCGCTCGATGTGCTCTCCCGCGCCCATACGCCGGATCAGCCGGACTGGCGGATTCTGTCGGCACAGGGCGCGGTGCTCGACCAACTCGGCCGGCATCAGGACGCGCAGCGGCAATATGCCAGCGCGCTGAAGATCCAGCCGAACGATCCGAGCGTGCTGTCGAATCTCGGTCTGTCCTATGCGCTGTCGAAGGATCTGACCCGCGCCGAGGCGACGCTGCGCCGCGCCGTGGCGCAACCCGGCGCCGACTCCAAGGCCCGGCAAAATCTCGCCCTCGTGCTCGGCCTGCAAGGCCGCTTCACCGAAGCCGAGGCGATCGCGCGCGCCGACCTGCCGCCCGAACAGGCCGCAGAGAATGTCGCGGCGTTGCGGCAGATGGTGGCCGAGCATCGCGGCCGCGCTGACGCGACCTCGTCGCGGCCGGTGCGCGCGCCTGTCCGTAACGGACGAGACGGCTAGAGCGCTTTCAAGCGAAGCGGATGCGGGTTCGCGTCAAGAGAACGCGATAGAAAGACTCCGACTGACGTGGCTTGGCGCTACTTGAGTCCCATCACCTTGATGGCGGCAGGGCCGAGAATCACGACGAACAGCACCGGCAGGAAGAACAGAATCATCGGCACCGTGAGCTTGGGCGGCAAACCGGCGGCTTTCTTTTCCGCTTCGTTCATGCGCATGTCGCGATTTTCCTGCGCCATCACGCGCAAGGTGGCGCCGAGCGGCGTGCCGTAGCGCTCCGCCTGCTGCAGCGCCATACAGACCGATTTCACGCCGTCGAGGTCGGTGCGTTTGGCGAGATTTTCATACGCCATCCGCCGGTCCTGCAGATAGGACAGTTCGGCGGTTGTGAGCGTCAGCTCTTCCGCCAGCGCGACCGACTGGCTGCCGATCTCCTCGCTGACGCGCTTGAACGCGGCCTCGACCGACATGCCGGATTCGACGCAGATCAGCAGCAGATCGAGCGTGTCGGGGAATGCGCGCTTGATCGAGAGCTGGCGGCGCTGAATCTTGCTCTTGAGGAACTGCCACGGCAGATGCATGCCGAGATACGCGGCGCCGATGCAGATGCCGATCTTCACCGTCAGCGGCTGATCGAAATTGGTCATGACGAAGATATAAAACGCGGTGCCCAGAGCCGCAGCGATGGGCGACAACATGCGGGCGACCAGATAGGTCATATACGGCGCCTGGCCGCGATACCCCGCCTGGACGAGTTTCAGCCGCGCTTCTTCCTGTCCGACCCATTTGTTCAGGTTGAACTGATCGACTGCCTTCTGCACCAGTTGCTTCGGCGATTGCCGCAGCGAAATCTTGTCGCCGCGGGCCAGCCGCTCGCGCTCCCGCTGGCGCAGCTTCTCGCGCTCCAGCGCGACCGATTTCATGCGCTTCTGCAGCGAATCGCCGGCGAGTAACGGCATCGCCAGCGTCAGCACCGTTGCGCCGGCGGCAATGGCCGCGAGCAGCATCGTCAACGTCTTCGGATTGATGGCTTGGATCAGCATGTCGATCATGGCGCCATCCTCAGAAATCGAAGTTGATCATTTTGCGCATCACCAGCACGCCCATCGTCATCCAGACGGCGGATGCGGCCAGCATCAGCCGCCCCATGGGCTCGGTAAACAGCACAATGATGTAGTCGGGGCTGCTGATATAGACGAGGGCCATCACGGCGATCGGCAGCGAGCCGATGATCGCCGCCGAGGCCTTGGCCTCGGTCGACATCGCCTTGATCTTGCCCTTCATCTTCTTGCGTTCACGCAACACGCGCGAGAGATTGCCCAGTGCTTCCGACAGGTTGCCGCCGGATTTCTGCTGGATGGCGATGACGATGCCGAAGAAGTTCGCTTCCGGCAGCGGCATTCGCTCATAGAGTTTCTGGCAGGCTTCGCCGAGCGGCATGCCGATCGCCTGGGTTTCGACGATCGCGGCAAATTCCGACCGCAGCGGCTCCGGCGAATCGACGGTGATGATTTTCAGCGAATCGAGCAGCGGCAAGCCCGCCTTGATGCCGCGCACGATCACGTCGACCGCATCGGGCAAAGCATCGATGAATTTCGCCTCGCGGCGGTTCTTGAGGAATTTGAGCAGCCATGACGGCACGCCCAGTCCGGCGGCGAATCCAAGGCCGAGCGCCGTCAGCAAACCGACGTCGATAATCAAACCGGCAAGAAACGCGCCGATGCCCAGCGCTGCCGAGGTGATGTAATAACGCTGCTTCGACCAGGCCAGGCCCGCCTGCGTGATACGGACCGTCAGCGGCTGGCGCGACTGCTTCTTGTGCCGTTGCTCCATTTCGCGCAACGTACCTTCGACCGAATCGCGCCGCGATTTCTGGCCGCGCACCTGACGTGTCACCGTAGGCTCCGCTTTGGCGACATTGGCGCGGCGCTGCTCGGCCTTCTTCTCGCCGGACAGGATCGGATACAGGAAGACCCAGGCGATTCCGCCGATCGCGACCGTCACCAGGAAGAATAGAGCGAGCGGCTGCATTATGGCCTCACCCTCGCACGGTGTCGGCAACCGCTTCCGCAGCGTCGAGCGCCTTGGCCAGCCGATCCTGCTCGCCATAATAGCGCGCGCGATCCCAGAATTTCGGCCGGCCGATGCCGGTCGAACGGTGGCGACCGATCAGGTTGCCTTTTTCGTCCTCGCCGACGATGTCGTAGACGAACAGGTCCTGGGTGATGATGGTGTCGCCTTCCATGCCCATCACCTCGGTGATGTGGGTGATGCGGCGGGAGCCGTCGCGCAAACGCGCGGCCTGGACGACGATATCGACCGACGCAACGATCATCTCGCGGATGGTGCGCGACGGCAGCGAGTAGCCGCCCATGGTGATCATGGATTCGATACGCGAGAGCGCCTCGCGCGGCGAGTTGGCGTGCAGCGTTCCCATCGAGCCGTCGTGGCCGGTATTCATCGCCTGCAACAGGTCGAACGCTTCGGGTCCGCGGACTTCGCCGACGATGATCCGTTCCGGGCGCATACGCAGGCAGTTCTTGACCAGATCGCGCATGGTCACCTGGCCTTCGCCTTCGAGGTTCGGCGGCCGGGTTTCGAGACGCACCACATGCGGCTGCTGCAGCTGAAGTTCCGCCGCGTCTTCGCACGTGATGATGCGTTCGGTATCGTCGATATATTGCGTCAGGCAATTCAGCAGCGTCGTTTTGCCGGAGCCGGTGCCGCCGGACACGATGGTGTTGATGCGGCAGCGGCCGACGATCTGCAGGATCTGCGCGCCTTCCGGCGTGATCGTGCCAAACTTGGTGAGCTGATCGAGCGTCAGCTTGTCTTTCTTGAATTTGCGGATCGTCAGCGCCGGGCCGTCGATCGACAGCGGCGGGGCGATGACGTTGACGCGCGATCCGTCCGGCAAGCGCGCGTCGCAGATCGGCGAGGATTCGTCGACACGTCGGCCGATCTGGCTGACGATGCGCTGGCAGATATTGAGCAGTTGCTGATTGTCGCGGAACCGGATTCCGGTCCGCTGGATCTTGCCGGCGACTTCGATATAGACCGTGCCCGATCCGTTGACCATGATGTCGGCGATATCGTCGCGTGCCAATAGCGGCTCGAGCGGGCCAAAACCGAGCACGTCATTGCAGATATCGTCGAGCAGTTCCTCCTGCTCGGCGATCGACATCACGATGTTCTTGATCGCGATGATCTCGTTGACGATGTCGCGGATTTCCTCGCGCGCGGATTCCGGATCGAGCCGTGCGAGCTGCGCAAGATCGATGGCCTCGATCAGCGCACCGAAGATCGTGCCCTTGGTTTCGTAATAGGATTCCGAGCGGCGGGAATCGACCGCGGTCGGAACCGGCGCGCGCGATTGCGTGGAGGGGGCGGTGACAATCGCCGCACCGAGGCCTTCCGACGACAGCGGCGTGCGGCCGGAGCTGCTCTGGTGCATCCCGCCGACCGGCGATGCCGGCGCGAGCGGAGGCGCGGCGACAGGCGCTACGCTCGGCGCCGCAGGTGACGCCGTGGGTCGAGTGTCGTTGTTGCTGCGCTTACCGAACACGTCCGAACGTCCTTAGCCTTGTCTTTCCACTTTTGCCGCGCCGCGCTGCATCAGGTCTGCTTGCGGCGCAGCTTGCGCAGCAGCGGCGAGAGCAGGCTGCCGCGCGATTTCTTCGCTTCCGCCCGGCCGGTCATCACTTGCGCGACAGAACGGAACATTTCCGATGCTTTGTGGTTCGCGGACACTTCCGCGACCATCTGGCCGTTGTTGGCGGCGGTGCCGAACATCTGCGGGTCGAACGGGATCACCGCCAGCGGCTCGTCTTCCAGGGCCTTGGCGAACTCGTTCGGCTTGATCTCCGGACGCTTCGGCACACCGACCTGGTTGAGGCAGTAATACGGCCGCCTGTCGTTGGGGCGCGCGCCGCGCATCAGGTCCATCAGGTTCTTGGCGTTGCGCAAATTGGCGAGGTCAGGCGCGGCGACGACAAGAATATCGTCGGCGCTGGTGAGCAGGCGCCGTGTCCAGCCGGTCCACTGGTGCGGAATATCGAGCACGATGCACGGCACATTCGCGCGCAGCGAATCGAGGATGCCGTCGAACGCTTCAGGGCCGAAATCGTAGACCCGGTCCAATGTCGCGGGCGCCGCCAGCAGGCTGAGATGGTCGGTGCATTTCGACAGCAGCCGATCGACGAAATTGGTGTCGATGCGGTCCGGCGAGAACACAGCGTCGGCGATCCCCTGCGGCGGATCCTGATTGTAGTCGAGACCGGCGGTCCCAAAGGCGAGATCGAGGTCGGTGACGACGGAATCGAGCGCGAAGTCGCGCGCGATCGACCATGCCATATTGTGCGCGACCGTCGATGCGCCGACGCCGCCCTTGGCGCCGACCACCGCTAAAATGCGACCGACCGGTTTCGATGTCTCCGGCGCGAACAGGCCGCACACCGAGCGGACAATATCGAGCGTGCCGACCGGTGCGATCAGATAATCGCTGACGCCGCGCCGGGTAAGTTCACGATACAGCGCCACGTCGTTGATGCGGCCGATGACGACGACGCGGGTGGTGGCGTCGCACACATCCGCCAGTTGATCGAGACCTTCGAGAATGGCCTCGGACCGCCCGTTCGATTCGATGATGATGACATTCGGGGTCGGCGAATTGCGATAGGCCTCGGCCGCAGCGGTCGCGCCGCCCATCTGAATCTTGAGATGAACCTTGGCGAGACGCCGGTCCGCGCCCGCGGATTGCGCGGCCGCGGCCGTTTCCACGGTGTCGCAGAAGGCCTGGAC
>JAEWJH010000063.1 GCA_023386635.1 Pseudomonadota bacterium | reverse complement strand
ACCTCTATCTGAGCCTCATGGTGAGAGCTTGCCCTCGGGCTTGACCCGAGGGAGCGCGCCGGAGCCGAAGGCAAAGGCGGGGCGTCTCGAACCATGGGCGGCTGTGGGACCGGGGCCCGCATCCTTCGAGACGCATCGCTGCGCGATGCTTCTCAGGATGAGGCGGAGTGAGAGTTAGGCTCGGCTCTCTCCCGTCATGGCCGGGCATGGCCCGTCGAAGACGGGCGTAAACGCCCTGATGTCCCGGCCATGTCGCTTAGGCTGGCACGGTGCCCGCTTGCCGGGATCACCGGGACATAGGCGTTCGTAGCAACACCGTTCTTAGAACGGCTATGCCGGTGATGACGTGGTGAGAAAGTCGTCGCTCTCTCTCGCAGCCGCATGGTGAGGGCATCGCGTCAGCGATGCGTCTCGAACCAGAAGCAATCCGCAGGATCGCGTCAAAAGAATATGGGCGGGGCGCGGACTGTGGCCGCCTCGTCCTTCGAGACGCGATGCTGCGCATCGCTCCTCAGGATGAGGCGGAGGGAGATTGTGCACGCCTCTCCCGCCGTCATGCCCGCGTAGCCTGTCAAAGAAGAAAAGCCGAGCCCGGCGGGCGCTCATCCCTTCGGCTGCTGCTCGCTCTGTTCGTAGGCCGCGCTCGCGACCGACTGCAGGCGGTCGCGATTGGCGGGGCCGCTCACCACATAGCCGACCTGGTTGAACACCCAGTACATCGCCGCGTCGCGGTTTTCGCCCTTGTAGCGGAACGCGGTTTCCGGTGCGCTCGTGCGCGCGGCGTAGATCGTGTAGCGCTCGCCGCTGCCGCCTTCATACATGAACAGCGCCGCGGGACCGTTCGGTCCCGGCAACAGCCGTCCGCCCATCAGCTTGAGGCCGAGCCGCGACAGATCCGGCGGCCGCAATTCGGTGCCGACGCGGCGCGACAGCCACGGCACCAAATGGCTTTCGCCGGCCTTCACCTCGATCGGGTGACGCATCTCGGCGATGTAGAGCTTGTGCGCGGTGAGTGCGTCGTCGGTGAACACCTCGAAACCGGTCGGTGACGCGGCGGCCGCGCCGCGCGCCATCCAGCCCGATGCGCCGCCGATCAGGAACGCGGCGACGGCGGCCGCCGACGCGATCGCCATCCACGACCGCGGCGAGAGATGCCGCCGCGTGATCTCGTCGAGCTTGAGCCGGTCCGGCACCGGCTCCTGCGCCACACCCTGGTAGCGCGCGCGGATCGCCTCGGCCTGCGCGCGCCACGCGGCGACTTTCTCGGCGTCGTCCGGATGCGCGACGAGCCAGGCGGCGACGGCCTCCTGCCGGTCGGCGGGAAGTTCACCGTCCACATAAGCGTGGAGTTCGTCGTCGGTGACGGGAGAGTTGTCGTGAAGCATCGCAGCACCTTTGCGTTATTTCACACGGCGCAGCGCCGGGCGCTCGCCGTCGAGATGAGCTTTGATCTGGGCGCGGGCGCGCGCGAGACGGGACATCACCGTGCCGATCGGGATGCCTTGCACCTCGGCGACCTCGCGATAGGTCAGTCCTTCCAGCACCACCAGCAGCAAAACGACGCGCTGCTCCTCCGCCAGTGCGGCGAGCGCGCGGGCGATATCGCGCCGACCGGTCTCGAGGCCGGCGCCTTCCGGCGAATCGTCGTCCTCGATCGTGATCAGGGTCGGCCGGCGCGCCAGCGTCCGCAGCCGGTTGCGGTTGAGATTGGTGAGGATGGTGTAGAGCCAGGCGCGAATGTCGCCGCCATGGAACAGATGTTCCGAGCGCAGCGCCCGGACCAGCGTGTCCTGCACCAGATCGTCGGCGACGTCGGTGTTGCGCGTCAGCGCGCGGGCGTAGCGCCGCAATGCCGGGATCGCCGCCTCGACGCCTTGCCGGAAACCGCTGCTGCCCACACTGGTCTCCCGTCCCGCCCTGCTGCCGGCCGACTCGGCCGTCGTCATGTCAGCACATCGCACCACATCGCCGATGCGCCGGCGCCGTTAACGAATGCGGCCGCCCACCCGATTGTGACTGTGGTTCTGATCAAAAAACACCGGCGAACGGCCGATATTCCCGATTCCCGGCCGACAGCGTTAAGAGTGCCTCGGGAAAGCCGGCCCGGCTTGCTTGAAGGCAGGGGGAGGCTATGCCAGAAAACCCATTCGCTGCGCAGGACGGGTGGCGTCAAGCCGACAGGACAGGAACGACCATGGCGGAAGCCGCCGGACTGATGCGGGGAAAGCGTGGGCTGATCCTCGGAGTGGCCAATAACCGGTCGATCGCCTGGGGCATCGCGCGGGCGTGCCGCGACCATGGCGCGGAACTGGCCTTCACCTATCAGGGTGACGCGCTGAAAAAGCGGGTCGAGCCGCTGGCGCAGGAGGTCGGCGGACTGGTCGTCGGCCATTGCGACGTGACCGATCCGGCGACGCTCGACGCGGCCTTCGCCGCCGTCGAGAAGGCGTGGGGCTCGCTCGACTTCGTCGTCCACGCCATCGCGTTTTCCGACAAGGACCAGCTCGACGGCCGCTACGTCGACACCACCGAAGACAATTTCAGCAAGACGATGCTGATCTCCTGCTACTCGTTCACATCGGTGGCGCAACGCGCCGAGAAGCTGATGCCGAACGGCGGCTCGCTGCTGACGCTGACCTATTATGGCGCCGAGAAGTGGATGCCGCACTACAACGTGATGGGCGTCGCCAAGGCTGCGCTCGAATGTTCGGTGCGCTATCTCGCGGCCGATCTCGGCGAGAAGAAGATCCGCGTCAACGCGATCTCCGCCGGCCCGCTGAAGACGCTGGCGGCGTCCGGCATCGGCGACTTCCGCTACATCCTGAAGTGGAACGAATATAATACGCCGTTGCGGCGCAACGTGACGCTCGACGAGGTCGGGCAGAGCGGCGTCTATCTGTTGTCCGACATGGCCGGCGGCGTCACCGGCGAGATCCTGCACGTCGACAGCGGCTATCACGTCGTCGGCATGAAGCATCCGGATGCGCCGGATATCGCGGTCGGCAAGGAATTTCCGGACACGCCGTCGAAATAACGCGTTTTCCGTCGCGGTGCCGTCCAGGGACGGTCGTCAGCATCGCGGCAACATCCACGCAATAAAAAAGCCGGACCTGAGGTCCGGCTTTTTCGCGACCGCAGAGCGGCTGCTTACTTCTTCGCCTTCTTGGCTTTCGCCTTCTTGGCCTTCTTCTTGGCCGAGAGGTCGGAGGTCAGTTCCGACTTCTTCATCTTCTTGGCCTTGGCCTTCTTCTTGGCGGCCGAGAGGTCGGAGACGAGCTCGGACTTCTTCATCGACTTCTTCTTGGCCTTCTTCTTGGCGGCCGAGAGATCGGAGACGATCTCGGACTTCTTCATCGCCGGCTTCTTCGCCTTCTTCTTGGCGGCGGCGAATTCGATGGTGGCAGCTTTGCTGGTCGGCGCGGCAACGGACGGGAGCGTCGTGGCGGCGAGGAGACCCAGGGCTGCGACGAGGGCAGTGAACGTGCGCATGGTCGTGTCCTTTGATGACTGTTCAGTCGGCGAAGAGTTGTGGCCCCCTTGGCCTCGCGCCCTTTTGCCAGACGTGGATTCCATACTGCGGAGCGATTTCGGCCGCAAGCGCTATTTCAAAAAAAGTGTATATATTTCAATATCTTAACGGGCATTCAGCTTGGCATTAATCGGCGTTCAGACAGAAACCGGACGCGATGTGATTTGCCGCGGCGCATGCGCTGAATCGGGACATGCGTTGCTGACCGCCGGCGCGCGCGATGCGCCCGGCCGGATCGGGACGCGGTGCCATTTGACCGCCGCAGGCGGCGCGGCTACCACAGCCCGCGCCAGCCACTTCGACGAAAAACCATGTCATTCAATACCTTCGGCCAGATGTTCCGGTTTACGACGTTCGGCGAGAGCCACGGACCGGCGATCGGCTGCGTGGTCGACGGATGTCCGCCGCGCATTCCGCTGACCGCGGCCGATATCCAGCATCATCTCGACAAGCGCCGGCCCGGCCAGTCGCGCTTCACCACGCAGCGGCAGGAGCCGGATGCGGTGAAGATCATGTCCGGCGTGTTTCAGGACGAAGCGACGGGGCAGGACGTCACCACCGGCACGCCGATCCTGCTGCTGATCGAGAATGTCGACCAGCGCTCGAAGGACTATTCGGACATCAAGGACAAATACCGGCCCGGCCACGCCGGCTACGTCTATGACGCCAAATACGGCGTGCATGATTATCGCGGCGGCGGGCGCGCCTCGGCGCGCGAGACGGCGTCGCGGGTCGCGGCCGGCGCGGTGGCGCGCAAGATCGTGCCGGGCCTCTCCGTGCGCGCCGCTTTGGTGCAGATGGGCCCGCACAAGATCGACCGTTCGCGCTTCGACTGGAACGCGGTCGGCAACAATCCGTTCTTCTGCCCGGATCCGGTGCAGGCCGAATATTATGCGACCTATCTCGACAGCGTGCGCAAGGAAGGCTCCTCGGTCGGCGCGGTGATCGAAGTGGTCGCCGAAGGCGTGCCGGCGGGGCTCGGCGCCCCCGTTTACGGCAAGCTCGATGCCGATCTCGCGGCGGCGCTGATGAGCATCAACGCGGTGAAGGCGGTGGAGATCGGCGACGGTTTCGCCACCGCGGCGATGCGCGGCGAGGAGAACGCCGACGAGATGCGGATGGGCAACGATAGCAAGCCGGTGTTCCTGTCGAACCATGCCGGCGGCATTCTGGGCGGCATCGCCACCGGCCAGCCGGTGGTGGCGCGGTTCGCGGTGAAGCCGACCTCGTCGATCCTGACGCCGCGCCAGACCGTCGACCGTTACGGCCGCGACACGGACATCCTGACCAAGGGCCGTCACGACCCCTGCGTCGGCATCCGCGCCGTGCCGGTGGCGGAAGCGATGGTGGCGTGCGTCATCGCCGATCATTATCTGCGTCACCGCGGGCAGGTGGGCGAGGGCCGCGCGTGGCCTTTCCCGACCCTGGGCGCGTAAAGCAAGCAAAAGGATTTCGTGTGTTGCAGGCGGTCACTCACAATATCGAAACGTTGGTCAAGGCATTCGCGGCGGGCGAGATCGTGGTGGTCTCCGACGATGACGACCGCGAGAACGAAGGCGATCTGTTCGTCGCGGCCTCGCTGTGCACGCCGGAGAAGATGGCGTTCTTCATCCGCCACACCTCGGGCATCGTTTGCGCGCCGCTCGATGTGGAGTGGGCGCGCCGGCTCAACCTCGCGCCGATGGTGGCCGCGAACGACGCGCCGCTCGGCACCGCTTTCACTGTCACGGTCGACGTCAAGCACGGCCTGACCACCGGCATCTCGGCGGAAGAGCGCACCAACACCGTGCGCGCGCTCGCGAACGGCAATTCCGGCGCGTCGGACTTCGTGCGGCCGGGCCATGTGTTCCCGCTGATCGCGCGCGAGGGTGGCGTGCTGATGCGCTCCGGCCATACCGAAGCCTGCGTCGATCTGTGCCGGCTCGCCGGCCTCGCGCCGGTCGGCGTTCTCTCCGAACTGATGAACGACGACGGCACCGTGATGCGCGGGCCGGCGGTGCGGGCCTTCGCCGAGAAGCACGGCCTTAAATACATCTCGATCGCCGACCTGATCAGCTACCGCCAGGCGCGCGACAAGCTGGTCGAGCGGATCGCCACCTTCCAGGTGCCATCCGAGATCGGCGCGCTGACCGGCTATGCCTACATGACGCCGTTCGACAAGGTGCATCACCTTGCCTTCGTTTATGGCGATATCGACGACGGCGAAAACGTGCCGGCGCGCCTGCACCGGGCCGACGTGATCGGCGACGTGTTCGGCGGGGCGAAGACGGTGCATGCGACCTTGCAGCGCTTCAAGAAGGCGGGGCGGGGCGTGCTGGTCTACCTGCGCGACGGCGCGGCCGGCGTGCCGGTGGTGGATATTCCCCAGGGCGAAACCACGGGAACCGAGGCTGCGCGCTCGCAGCAATGGCGCGAGATCGGGGTCGGGGCGCAGATCCTGCGCGATCTCGGCATTTCCTCGATCCGCCTCCTGTCCTCCAGCAACCGCACTTATGTGGGCCTGGGCGGGTTCGGTATCGAGATCGTGAGCACCGATCCTCTGGACGGCTGATCCTCGCCGCCTCCCGACCGCTTCCCGGCCGCCGCGGTTCGTGGCAGCATAGGCGGAGCATGATCCCCAACAGTGAAGCACTTTCGGGAAAGATCATGCTCAGATGAGGCCCGTGGGTTCGCGGAGAGCAGTCCATCTTGCGCTGGCGGAGCGTCGAGATCGCGGTGCTGATGACGCTGTTCGCGGCGTCGGTTGCCGCCGCTTTTGCGCCGCGCGACCTTTACCCCTCGCTCGCGGATCGTTCCGCCAATGCGACGCCGGTCGATGTCGAACTGGTGCTCGCGGTCGACATTTCCTATTCGATGGACCCGGACGAGCAGGCGTTGCAACGCGAGGGCTATATCCTCGCGCTGACCTCGAAAGAATTCCTGCAGGCGCTGAAGAACGGCGCGCATGGCCGCATCGCCGTCACTTACGTGGAGTGGGCGGGCGCCGATAGCCAGCGCATCATCGTGCCGTGGCGGATGATCGAGGGACCGGAGAGCGCCGATGCGTTCGCCGCCGACATCGCGCGCGCGCCGTATCGACGCGCTTCGCGCACGTCGATTTCCGGTGCGCTGCAATTCTCGAAGATGCTGTTCGACGGCAGCGGCTATCGTGGCGTGCGCCGCGTGATCGACGTGTCGGGCGACGGCGTCAACAATAGCGGGGCGATGGTCGCGCTGGTGCGCGACGATGTGGTCGCCAGCGGCATCACCATCAACGGCCTGCCGATCATGCTCAAACGCCCGTATCGCAACCCGATGGATATCGACAATCTCGACGTCTATTACGAGGATTGCGTGATCGGCGGACCGGGCGCCTTCGTCGTGCCGATCCGCGAGCGCGAGAAATTCGTGGAGGCGACGCGCACCAAGCTGGTGCTGGAGATCGCCGACAGGCTGCCGCCACGCGATGCACCGCGCGTCATCCCCGCGGCGGCCGACAAGCCGCGCGTGTCCTGCACCGTTGGCGAACGCATCTGGCAGGAGCGCTGGGGCGCGCCGCAGTAGCCGCTCCTTGCCGGCGTTCTTTGAAAAATGCGCAGGCGGAATCGTTGTTACCTTCTCCCACAGGGGGAGAGGGTTCACGGGCAAACGCGAGTGTACGGTCGTGGCGCGGCGGTGAACTAGCGCCTCTCCAGCCGCCCGACCACTTCCACATGCGGCGAATAGCGGAACTGGTCCACGGGCGTCACGCGCGTCAGCCGGTAGCCGCCGGCGATCAACGTCTTCACATCGCGGGCGAAGGTCGCGGGATTGCACGAAACCGCGACAATCACCGGCACGGTGCCCGCGGCGAGAATCTTCGCCTGTTCGGCGGCGCCCTGACGCGGCGGATCGAACACCACCGCATCGACGCCCTTGAGATCGAGCGGCTGCATCGGCCGGCGGAACAGGTCGCGTGCCTGCGTCTCGATGGGCTTCAATCCTTGCGCGTTGTCGGCGGCTTTCTTCAGCGCCTCGATGGCGCCACCCTCGCTGTCGACGGCGATGACGCGCGCGCGTTCGGCGAGCCGCAGCGCGAAGGTGCCGATGCCGCTGAACAGATCGGCGATGCGTTTGGCCTTTCCGGCGTTCTCGATGACCAGCGTGCTCAGGGCTTCTTCGCCGGCTGCGGTGGCTTGCAGGAATGTGCCGGGTGGCGGCGTCACCAGCGCCTTGCCGATCCGCAGCATCGGCAGAGCATCCTGCGCGACCATCTCGCCGTGGCGGGTGATGCGCACCAGCCGATGCGCGGCGGCGATCCGCGCCAGCGCGGTCGTTTGGTTCGCGTTGAGCGCGCCGGAGCCGCGCACATCGACATCGAGACCGGTATCGGTCGCGGTGATCTGGATATCGAGCGGTTTGCTGTTGACTTTGCCGCTGTTTAGCAATGCGGCGATGGCTTGCGCCGCCGGCAGCGCGCCCGCGAGCGCCGGCGACAGCACCGGACATTGCTCGATGGCGACGAGGCGGTGCGCGCGCGCTTCCATGAAGCCGACCGCGCCGTTGCGCGCATGGAACGTGACGCGCCGCCGGCCATCGCCATGTGCGTCGATGCAGTTCTCGACCGGCGTGTCGATGCCGTCGAGCCACAACGCCTCGACCACCAGTTGATGTTTCCACGCCAGATAAGGCGCGAGCTGCCAGTGCTGGGTGGCGCAGCCGCCGCAGATGCCGAAATGCGGGCATATGGGCGTCGCCCGTTCCGGGCTTGCCGCCATGATCCGTATCAGGCTGCGCCGCTCCGGATGCTCCGGCGTGGTGGCCGTTTCGACGGTTTCGCCGGCCAGCGCATAAGGCACGAACGCTTCGCCCGACGCCGTCATGGCGACGCCGTCGCCGCGGTGGCCGATGCGTTCAATCGTCAGCAGGTCGCTCATGAAATCTCGTCAGCCGCCGCAGGAGTATCGGGAAGATAGCCGCGTTGTGTCAGCGCATGGAAGCGCCACACCAGCAGGATCGCGTAGGTCGCGATGCCGATGGAGAAGCCGAACCAGATGCCTGCCGCCGCGAGCCCGGCCGGAAAGGCGAGGCTGTAGGAGGCGGTGAAGCCGATCGCCCAGAACGCCACCGCGGCGATCAGCAGCGGGACGCGGGTGTCGTTGAGGCCGCGCAGCGCGCCGGCGGCGACAGACTGGGTGCCGTCGGCGATAAAGAAGGTCGATCCGACCAGAAGCAGCGTCGCGGTGAGCGCCACCGTCTCCGCCGCATTCGCGGTGTCGGCGCCGAGAAACGCAAGCGGGATCAGATTGCGGCCGATGACCGCGAACAGCACCATCGCTACCATGAAAGCGGCGCCGAGCGCGATGGCGACGAAGCCGGCGAGCCGCGTGCCGGCAGGGTCGCGCCGCCCGGCTGCCTGGCCGACGCGCACGGTCGCCGCCTGCGCGATGCCGAACGGCACCATGAAGATGATCGAGGCGAATTGCAGCGCGA
The DNA here is from genome assembly GCA_023386635.1 of Pseudomonadota bacterium. Taxonomy (GTDB): domain Bacteria; phylum Pseudomonadota; class Alphaproteobacteria; order Rhizobiales; family Xanthobacteraceae; genus Pseudolabrys. The sequence goes on along the minus strand of JAEWJH010000063.1, from coordinate 3,425 downwards.
TCTGATGCGCGGCGAGCGCCGTGGTGCCGATCCAGCCCATCATGATCGCGGCGACTGCGAACAGGCCATATTCCAGCGCGAACATGCCGGCGATCGGCAGGCCGATGACGAACACCTTGCGCAGCAGCGGCCAGTCGGCGCGCCAGAAGCGGCCGAGCACCTGATATTTCCGGAACGGCGGCCGCGCATAGCAGACCCAGACGCCGGCGGCGCACATGCCGAGATTCACCAGCGTGGTCGCGAGTCCGGCGCCCAGCACACCGAGTTGCGGCAGGCCGAACAGGCCGTAGATCAGCATCGCGGCGAGGATCACATTGGCCGGGATCGCGGCCAGCGTGATCCAAAGGCCGGGTTCGGGCCGGTTCACCGCGCCCATGAAGCTGCGCAGCGCGATGAACCACCACGCCGGCACCATGCTCCAGGCAAGCCCGTGCAGATAGCGGCCGGCGAGCTGCGCGGTCGCTTGATCCTGGCCGAGCGCGATGAGGATTTCAGAACCGAACATCTGCGCGACGGTGAGCGGAATGCCCACGAGCGTTGCCGCCCATAGTCCGACGCGCAGCGCACGGCGCACCATGCGCGGCTCGCGCGCGCCGAATGCCTGCGCCGCGAGCGGCGCGACGGCGGACACGAGCCCCATGCCGAGCATGAAGCAGAGAAACATCACGATATGCCCAAGCGCGACCGCCGCGACGACATCCTGACCGAGCCGGCCGAGCAGCATCAGGTCGGTGGTCATCATCGTCACCTGGCCGAGCTGCGTCGCCGCCATCGGCACGGCGAGCCGGACGGTTTCGGTCAGTTCGATCCGCCAGGCGGCGGTGTGGCGCGCCGGCGCCTGAGGCCCGGCGGGGTGTGTCGGTGTCATTGTCATGAGGGTTCAATCCGCGCGCACGCCTAGCGCACGAAGATGGAGGAAATACGAAAACAAGCGCGGCGATGCATTGTTGTTATTGATGGCTGGATTGCCGCGGGTGATGAGAGCTTCGTCATTCCGGACGCGCCGAAGGCGCGATCCGGAATCCGGAAACAGAAAGACATCTGCTGGATTCCGTGTCCGCGAGTTGCGCTGCGTCCCGGAATGACCGGCGGGATCAGGCGCGCATCACGCCATGGCTGTCCTTGCCGAGCGCCTCGAATGCCCGGGCGACGATGCCCTTGGCGTCGAGACCAGCCGCGGCATACATCGCCGCCGGCGTGTCGTGATCGATGAAGCGGTCCGGCAAGACGAGCGTGCGCACCTTGAGCCCGCGATCGAGCGCGCCGTGATCGGACAGCGCCTGCAGCACGAAGCTGCCGAAGCCGCCGACCGAGCCTTCCTCGATGGTGAGCAGCACCTCGTGCTCGCGCGCGAGCCGCAGGACCAGATCGGTGTCGAGAGGCTTGGCGAAGCGCGCGTCCGCGACGGTGGTGGAGAGCCCGAACGACGCGAGTTCGTCGGCGGCCGCAAGGCATTCGCCGAGCCGCGCGCCGAACGACAGCAGCGCGACCGTCGAGCCTTCGCGCAGCACGCGGCCCTTGCCGATCTCGAGCGGCACGCCCTCGGCCGGCATCGGCACGCCGAGGCCTTCGCCGCGCGGATAGCGCACCGCGCTCGGCCGGTCGTCGATGGCGGCGGCGGTCGCGACCATATGCATCAACTCGGCCTCGTCACCGGCCGCCATCACCACGAAGCCGGGGAGGCAGCCGAGATAGGCGACGTCGAACGAGCCGGCGTGCGTCGGGCCGTCGGCGCCGACGAGCCCGGCGCGATCGATGGCGAAGCGCACCGGCAGCGACTGGATCGCAACGTCGTGCACCACCTGATCGTAGGCGCGCTGCAGGAACGTCGAATAGATCGCCGCGAATGGCTTGTAGCCTTCGCTGGCAAGACCGGCGGCGAACGTCACCGCATGCTGTTCGGCAATGCCGACGTCGAAGGTGCGATCCGGAAACCGCTTCTGGAAGATGTCGACGCCGGTGCCGGACGGCATCGCGCCGGTGATGGCGACGATCTTTGAATCTTTCGCCGCCTCGCGCGTCAGGCTCTCGCCGAACACCTTGGTGTAGCTCGGCGCGGTGGCTTTGGGCTTCGCCTGCGCGCCGGTCTTCACGTCGAATTTGACGACGCCATGATATTTGTCGGCGGAGGTCTCGGCCGGCGCGTAGCCCTTGCCCTTCTGCGTGACGACGTGGACCAGGATCGGCCCGGTCTCGGCGTCGCGCACATTGCGCAGCACGGGCAGCAGGTGATCGAAGTTGTGGCCGTCGATCGGGCCGACGTAATAGAAGCCCAGTTCCTCGAACAGCGTGCCGCCGGTCCAGAATCCGCGCGCGAATTCCTCGGCGCGCTCGGCCTTCTCGCCGAAGAATTTCGGCAGCTTCTGCGCGAGCTGCTTGCCGATGTCGCGCAAGGTCCGATAGGTGCGGCCGGAGATGAGCCGCGCCAGATAGGACGACATGGCGCCGACCGGCGGGGCGATCGACATGTCGTTGTCGTTGAGGATGACGATCAGCCGCGAATTCATCGCGCCGGCGTTGTTCATCGCCTCATAGGCCATGCCGGCGGACATGGCGCCGTCGCCGATCACCGCGATCACATTATTATCGCGGCCGTCGAGGTCGCGCGCCACCGCCATGCCGAGGCCGGCGGAGATCGAGGTCGAGGAATGCGCGGCGCCGAACGGGTCGTACTCGCTCTCGGTGCGCTTGGTGAAGCCGGACAGGCCGCCGCCCTGGCGGAGCGTGCGGATGCGGTCGCGCCGCCCGGTGAGGATCTTGTGCGGATAGGCCTGGTGGCCGACGTCCCAGATCAGCCGGTCCTGCGGCGTGTTGAAGACGTGATGCAGCGCGACGGTGAGTTCGACAACGCCGAGCCCGGCGCCGAGATGGCCGCCCGTGGTCGCGACGGCATTGATCGTTTCCCGGCGCAACTCTTCGGCGAGGTGCGGGAGCTGATCGTCGGAAAATTGACGCAGGTCGGCCGGGGTGCGGACGCGGTCCAGCAGCGGGGTCTGCGGGGTCGGGGACATCTGCGGGGGAAGAGACAAAGGCACTCCGGAATCGGGCGGGCTGGCGACGGGCCGACGCGCTCGCGACATTTATACCACATCAAAACAGGCGGCAATTCGACCGCCGGCGAGGAGAATTATGCCCCCGGACCGCCCGTTTGAGCGACCACGGCGGCGGGTTTGCGTGCCCGGTCGCCGAGCCGGAACGGGCCGCAGCAGATCATGAAATAGTCGTAGGCCGCGCCGACCCGCTCATTGGCCATCAGGAATTGGAAATGGACGCGGAAGAACCGCCAGCGGAACCTGGCGTAGCTCTCCGGCGCGACGATGTCACGGAACCGGACCGGCACCACGGTCGGATTGCGGCCGGGGGCGAGCCCGTGACCGGCGACCGGGTCGAACGGATAGAAGTTCATCACGTCCTTGCGCGACTGG
>JAEWJH010000035.1 GCA_023386635.1 Pseudomonadota bacterium | reverse complement strand
CTATGTCGGCGAACCGGTCGCGGTGATCCTCGCCGATGACCGCGCGCTCGCCGAGGACGCCCTCGATCTGATCGAGGTGGAGATCGAGCCGCTCGCACCGGTCGCCTCGCCTGCGCAAGCGGAAGAGACCGCGCTGCTGTTCGAACAGCACGGCACCAATGTCTGCATGTCCTATGAGGTCGGCATCGGCGACACGGCCGCCGCCTTCGCGCAGGCCGACTACACCCGCGCCGAAACCTTCACGGTTCATCGTCACACCGCCTCGCCCATGGAAGCGCGCGGCCTCGTCGCCGCATGGGATGCGGGGACGGAAAAGCTCACGGTCTGGGGCGCGGCCAAGGTGCCGTATTTCAACCGGCGCACCGTCGCGGCGATGCTGCGGCTGCCCGAAGCCTCGGTCGAACTGCTCGAACTCGACGTCGGCGGCGGCTTCGGCGTGCGCGGCGAATTCTATCCGGAAGACTTCCTCATTCCGTTCGCGGCACGCTGGAGCGGACGGCCGGTGAAATGGATCGAGGATCGCCGCGAGCATCTGATGGCGACCAACCATTCGCGCGATGTGGCGTGCCGGCTGGAAATCGCCTGCCGGCGCGATGGCACGGTCATCGCCCTGCGCGGCGCGCTGATGGCGGATATGGGCGCTTACATCCGCACCACCGGCGGCGTCATTCCGTCGCGCGCCGGCCAGTTTCTGCCCGGCCCGTATCGCATCCCGAATGTCGCGATCAAGGTCGAGGCGGCGCTGACCAGTAAGACGCCGTCCGGCAGCTTTCGCGGTCCGGGCCGGTTCGAAGCAAATTTCTTTCGCGAGCGGATGTTCGACATCGCCGCACGCGAGCTTGGCATCGATCCGATCGCGTTTCGCCGCCGCAATCTCATCGCCGCCGCGGAAATGCCCTACGACTACGGGCGCCTGGTGCCCTACGACACGCCGGTCGTCTACGATTCCGGCGATTATCATCTCACCTTCGATCGCTGCCTCGCCGAGATCGGCTGGCAAGACAAAGCACACCTGCAAGGCAAGCTGATCGACGGGCGTTATCACGGCCTCGGCGTCGCCTGCTTCGTCGAAAGCGGCGGCTCCGGCAAGGAGAATGCACGCATCCGTCTGACCGGCGACGGTCTGGTCACCGTCGCGATCGGCTCGTCCGGGTTGGGTCAAGGCATCGAAACCGCGTTCACGCAGATTGCGGCGGATGCGCTCGGCCTGCCCGTCGCGCGCATCCGGGTCGAGCACGGCTCCACATCGCGGCTCGAACAGGGTTTCGGCTCGTTCCACGGCCGCTCGATGGTGATGGGCGGCCCCGCTGTGTTCGATGCAGCAGAGAAGCTGTTGCAGAAGCTGCGCGCCGCCGGCGCGGCGCGCTTCGGTTGCCGCGCCGAAGACATCGCGCTCGCCGAAGGCGTCGTCACGGCGCCGGACGGCCGCAGCGCCGGCTTCTGGGATTTCACGTCCGACGATCAGCCGTTGTCTGCTGACGGCAACTACACGACGCCCGAGCGGGTCTACAGCTACGGCAGCCAGGCCGCCCATGTCACAGTCGACGCGGCAACCGGCAAGGTCGAGGTGCTGGATTATGTGACCGTCGAGGATGTCGGCCGCATGATCAATCCGATGATCGTCGACGGGCAGAAGGTCGGCGCCGTGGTCCAGGGCCTCGGTGGCACGCTGCTCGAGGAACTGTCCTATGACGGCGAGGCACAACTGCTGGCCGTCTCGCTCGCCGACTATCTGCTGCCGACCGCGTCCGACTTTCCGCGGGTCCGCGCCGTGTCGCTGGAGCACAGCCCCTCGCCGCACAACCCGCTGGGCGTGAAGGGCGCGGGCGAGGACGGCATCATTTCGGTCGGCGCGGTGATCGCCAACGCGGTCGCGGCGGCGCTGGCCTCGCTCGGTTGCGCGCCCAACACGCTGCCGCTGTCGCCGGGGCGGATCGCCGGGCTCATTCGTGCGGCGCAGGAGAGCCGGGACGACGGGGATGCGGCGGCCGCGCCCCTTGCGAATGATCACATAGTGTGATCACAATATCGGCCGGTAATGGCCCGTGGGAGACGGATTTTGGCCTCGATCAAGTCCATTGAAACGCTTCTGGTTCAGCTCCCGACGCGGCGCGAACACAAATGGACCGGCCTGACGGAACCGATCGGCCGCTATGTACTCGTGCGCATGACCGACGATCAGGGTCGGGTCGGCTGGGGCGAGGCCCCCGCGCTCAAGGACTGGGGCGGCGAGTTCGGCCGCTATTTCGGCGAATCCCAGTTGATCGCCCGCACCGTCATCGACACCTATCTCGCGCCGCTGCTCAAGGGCCTCGAACTCGGCAACGCGGCCGAGCTGCATGCGCGCATGGACGCGCTGATCAAGGGCTATCCCTACACCAAGGCGGCGGTGGAATTCGCCTATTACGACCTTTCGGCCCGCGCGCTCGGCGTGCCGGTGACCACCCTGCTCGGCGGGCGCGTGCGCACGCGCGTGCCGGTGACGCATTCGATCGGCCTCATTCCCGTGGCCGACGCCGAGAAGGAAGCCGGCAAGGTCGCTGCCGAAGGCATTAAGACCATCAAGATCAAGATCGGCGTCGACCCCAGGCGTGACGTCGAGATCGTGCGCGCCGTGCGCGGCGCGGTCGGCGACGACGTCGAACTCTGCGTCGATGCCAACGAAGGCTACAAGACCCCGGGCGAGGCCGTCGGCATCGTTCGGCAGATGGAGAAGTACCGTCTCAAATATGTCGAGCAGCCGGTGATGGGAATCGAGCGCATCGCCGAGGTGGCGCGCCGCATCGACAACCCGGTGATGGCCGACGAATCCGCCTGGAACGCGCACGACGCGATCCAGATCATCGCGCAGGGCGCGATCCAGATCGTGTCGATCTACACCACCAAGCCGGGCGGCCTCTACAAGGCGATGGAAGTGGGCGCGGTGTGCCGCGCCGCCGGCATCATCTGCAACGTCAACGGCTCGATCGAGACTGGCGTCGGCAATCTCGCCAACGTCCAGCTCGCGGCCGCGTCGCCGGCGGTGACGCTCTCCTGCGTCATCCCGGTCTCGACGCCGGCGGAATTCCAGACCGGCCAGATCGGCGGCATTTATTACAAGGACGATCTGATCAAGGAGCCGATGAAGGTCGTCGATGGCGCCATCGTCGTGCCTGACAAGCCCGGAATGGGCATCGACGTCGACGAGAAAAAGATCGAACAATATCGCGTCCGGGATTGACCGCAGGCGTCAATCCGGGCCGGCATCAAAACAGCGCACAGCTCAATCAAGAGGCTGCACAATGAGAGCGGAAATCATCGCGCGTCAGGCGCAAGCCATGAAAGCGAACGGCCTCGACGCCATCGTGTCGTGCGCGCCGGAAAGCTTCGCCTATGCCACCGGCTTTGTCGTTCCAACCCAGCCGCTGATCCGGCATCGCCACGCCATGGTCATCGCCACCGCGTCCGGCGATACGCAGATTTTCGGCGTCGACATGGAAGCGACCACCATCAAGCGGCGCGAGCCGGAAGTGCCGGTGCGCATCTGGGCGGAATTCAGCGACGACCCGATGCTGGTGCTGGCCGATCAGCTCACCTCGATGGGGCTCGCCAAGGCCCGCGTCGGCATGGAGATGGATTATCTGCCGGCCGGCGATTTCGCGCGGCTCGTCAAGGCGCTGCCGAACGCGCAGTTCGTGCCGTGCGAGGATATCCTCGCCCGCCTGCGCCAGATCAAGACCGCCGACGAAATCGCGCTCTTGCGCAAGCTCTCGCGCATCGCCGATCAGGCGATCACCGACAGCCTCGCGGCCGTCCGTGTCGGCTCCAGCGAAATGGACATCGCCGGCGAACTGACGCGGCGCATCTATGAACTCGGCGCCGAGCACTTCAAGCTCTTGATCGTCGCCACCGGCGAACGCAGCCAGCTTCCCAATGTCGGCCCCTCCGCGCGCCGGCTGCAGACCGGCGACGTCTGCCGCGTGGAGATCTTCTCGGTGATCGGCGGCTATCAGGCCGGCGTCTGCCGCACCGCCGTCGTCCAGAAGCCGCCGGAGATGGCGGAAAAAATCTGGCAGCATCTGGTCGATTGCAAATACCAGATCATGGAGATGGTGAAGCCGGGCGCGAGCTGCCGCGCGATCTACGAGGCCTTCATCGCCAAGCTGTCGGAGATGAACCTGCCGCCGATCTCGTTCGTCGGCCACGGCATCGGCCTGCACCTCCACGAGAACCCGTATCTCGGCAAGACGCCGATCCTGGGGCAGCCCGGCAAGGACGCCGTGGTCGAGGAAGGCATGGTGCTCGGCTTCGAGCCGCTCTGCTATCAGACCGGCTACGGCTACGGCATGCAGAACAAGGACATGCTGCTGGTCACCAAGTCGGGATCGGAGCTGATCTCCGACTACGCGAACACCGACAAGCTTCTGGTCGTCAACTAGACCCGACGCGGCGATCACGTTTCAGGAGAGAGTACGATGCGCAGGCTGATTGAACATCTCGATGTCGCGTTCACCGTCGACAAGAACGACACCATCCTGCGCGATGCGAGCGTGGTGATCGAGAACGACCGGATCGCCGACATCGGTTCGGCGGCCGACATCGCCAAGCGCCACAAGGGGTCTAAATTCGACGAGACGATCGACGGCCGGATGAAGGCCATCTGCCCCGGCTTCATCGACAGCCATGTGCATCTGTCCGAAACGCTTTCCCGCGCGGTGTTCCCCGACAACCTGAACACCCGCGCCTGGGTGTTCCATTGGGCCAAGCCGTTCTACGCGCATGTCACCGAAGAGGATGAGTACTGGGGCGCCATGCTCGGCATGACCGAGATGCTGCGCGGCGGCACCACCTGCTTCCTCGATATGGGCTCGCAATACGACCCCGGCATCGTCGTGCGCGCGATGGAAAAGACCGGCATGCGCGGCATCACCGGCCGCCACGCGGCGGACAATCCGCCGGCGGAACGGCCGCGCGGCTGGACCGACGAGATGATGCATCACCATTTCTTCCCGAACGCCGCGGCGGCGCTGGAAGAGTTGGAAAAATGCGTGCGCAAATATAACGGCGCGCTCGGCGGCCGCGCCCGCTGCTGGGTCAATATCGAAGGCAAGGAGCCGTGCACGCTCGAACTGCATGTCGGCGCGGTGAAGCTCGCGCAGAAGCTCGGCGTCGGCACCACCTACCATCTCGCCACCTCGATCGAGGAAGCCAAGGTGTGCGAAGGCAAATACGGCATGTGGCCGGTGACGCGCATCGACAAGGCCGATGGCCTCGGCAACAACCTCGTCATCGCCCACTGCGCGGCCGTCACCGACGAGGAAGTCCAGTTGCTGGCGAAGCGCGGCACCAAGGTCGCGTTCTGCCCGTGCTCGTCGTTCAAGCTCGGCAAGGGCGCGACCGCGATCGGCAAATATCCGGAAATGGTGAAGGCCGGCGTGCCGGTCGGTCTCGGCACCGACGGCGTCGCCGCCGCCGGCAACATGAACCTGATGCGGCAGATCCTCGTGGTCGCCGGCATGTTCAAGGATGCGCGGCTGAAGCCCGACATCTTCCTCGCCCGCGACGCGCTGCGCGCCGCCACCATCAACGGCGCCAAGGCGCTGATGTGGGACGACGAGATCGGCTCGCTCGAAGTCGGCAAGAAGGCGGACTTCATCCTGTTCGATCTCGATCATATCGAGTGGACGCCGTTCTACGATCCGCTGCAGGCGCTGGTGTTCTCGGCCTCCTCGTCGTCGGTCGCGGAGACCTGGGTCGACGGCAAGCCGTGCTATCAGAACGGCAAGGTGATCGGCGTCGACGAGCCGGCGCTGCGGCGCAAGGCGCGTGAACTCGCGGCAGACGCGGTGCGGCGCGCCGGCCTGCATGAGGAAGGCGTGCCGACCAGCACGACGCTTTACGACGGCGGCAATTAACCCGCCGCCGCCGCGACCATTTCGAGTCCCAGAAAAGCGCGCAGCGAGCGTTCGACCGCGCTCTGCGTCAGTCCTTGCGTGATGAAGACGAGCCGCGAGACACGCGGGTCGTCGACCGGCACCGCCAGCGGCTCCGGCCGGTACAGCACGCGCTGCACGCCCTGGATCACCAGCGGACGATCGTGGCCGATCGCGGCGACATAGCCCTTCACGCGCAACACATTGTCGCCGCGGCTCGCCAGCAGCAGTTCGAGCCAGTCGATGACGGCGTCGAGATCGACCGGCCGTTCCAGCGTCACCGCGAAGGTGCCGACGGTGTCGTGCGAGCCGTGCGGATCGACGCCCTGGGCGACGAACTGCGAAGCGGCGGCAGGCAGCGCGCGCTCGTCGCCATCGTCGCGGAACAGATCGGCGACGGCCGGAAATGCGCCCTCGCGCGAGCGCAGCAGCCGTGCCGTGGGATTCATCGAGTGCAACTGTCCGGCCGCGGCGTCGGCCTGCGCGTCGTCCACCGCATCGGTCTTGGTGAGCACCAGGCAGTTCGCCGCTGCGATCTGCCGCACCGCCTCCTGATAGCGGTCGATGGTGGAATGCCCGCTGACGGCGTCGACGGTGGTGACGACCTCACCGAGCCGGGCCAGGCGCGCAAGCTGCTTGTCGCTGAGGATCGCCTGCAGGATCGGCATCGGATCGGCGAGCCCGGTGGTCTCGACGACGATGCGCGAGAACGGCGGGATTTCTCCGACCGCCTGCGCCCGATGCAGATCGGACAGCGTCGATACCAGATCGTCGCGCAGCACGCAGCACAGGCAGCCGGACGGCAGCAGCACGACGTCCTCGTTGACCTCGCGCACCAGCAGGTGATCGAGGCCAACTTCGCCGAACTCGTTGATGACGACCGCGGTGTCGCGCAGCGACGGGTCGCCGAGCAGATGCCGCAGCAGCGTGGTTTTGCCGCTGCCGAGAAAGCCCGTCAGCACATGGACCGGCGTGCGCCGCTGCTCCATCCGTCAGGCGACCTCGAAGATCGCGTCCACTTCGACCGGCACGTTGCGCGGCAGCGAACCGCAGCCGACCGCGGCGCGCGCGTGCCGCCCGGCGTCGCCGAACACCTCGACCATCAGGTCGGATGCGCCGTTGATCACCTGGGGCTGCTGGCCGTAACCCGGCACCGCATTGACGAAGCCGCCGAGCCGCACGCAGCTCACGACCTTGTCGAGATCGCCGCCGACCGCGGCCTTGAGCTGCGCGAGGATGTTGACGGCGCAGAGCCGCGCGGCCTTTTGCGCGTCTTCCAGCGAGATTTCCTTGCCGACCTGGCCGGTGAACTGGTCCTTGCCGTTGGCATTGGGCACCTGGCCGGCGATGAACACCAGCGAACCGGCACGCTTGAACGGTACATAGTTCGCCGCCGGCGTCGACGGGGTCGGCAGCTCGATGTTCAACTCCTTCAAACGTGCGTCAATGCGGCCGCTCATCGTGCTCTCCCGGTTATGCTAAGACAGACAGTGTCGAAATCAGAAAAACGCATCCATCTCGGCGATGGAGCGCATCAGCGGGCCGTTGAGGCCGCGCTCGACGGCGCCGCCCAGCAGGTTCTTGGCGGTGGTGCGGACATCGCGCACCACCGCGCGCTGCACGACGGCAGGCTTTCCGGCGCGCAGGCCGGCGAGAATTTCGGTATGCGCCGATGCATCCCACGGCATCGACGGCGACAGCAACGAGAAATACATGGTCGGGCCGCACTGCAGCCAGAGCGACTCGATCAGCGGCATCAGCGTTTCGGATTGCGCCGCCTGATACAGCGTGAAGTGAAACTTCTGGTTGGTGGTGAGACAGCCGAGAATATCGCGCTTGGCGATCGCGCTGATCAGTTCGCGATTGGTCGCCTCGAGCCGCTCGATCAGATCCGGCGTTACCCGCTCGCAGGCCATCTTGGCGGCAAGCCCTTCGAGCAGTTCGCGAATGTGGAACAGCTCGGCGAGGCGGCTGTCGGACAGCCGCGGCACGCGCACCGAACGGTTCGGCATTTCCTCCAGCGCATTGGCGGTCACGAGATAGGTGAGCGCCTCGCGCACCGGCATCGGGCTGGTGCCGAGACTGGCGGCGACCTTGCGCAGGCTCATCACCTGACCGGGAACGAAGGCACCGACCATCAGACCCGTGCGCAACCGGCGAAGAACCTGATCCTGCACGCCGCCGCGGCCGGACTTGGCCCGGTTTGTGCTAGTCCGGTTCGTGCCGTTTGGTGTCGAACGCCGTGGAGCTGCTGGAGTCGGCATGGATTCAAATCCGTGGGTGCGACATTCTTCGCCCCGCATCGGGGGCGTACTTGACAGCCCGAAATTGTGATCACACTATGTGATCATTCTACCGGATGCAAGGCGCGGAAAGAATGCCGGGTTCTGGTGCATGGTGTCTTGAGACAACGGTGTTTCAGGGTTCACAGGGAGGACGAAATGCTGCTTGGTGATATCACAAAGAAGCTCGGACTGTTGTGCGGAGCCATGACCATGGTGATCGCCGGCGGCATGAGCGCGCATGCGGACGATCAGGTCAATGTCCGCTTCAGCTGGAAGCTCAAGGGCGAATACGCCCCGCTCTATGTCGCACAGGACAAGGGCTACTTCGCGCAGAACAAATTGACGGTGCGGCTCGGCGAAGGCGCCGGCGCTCCGGCGGCACTGGGCGCGCTGCTCCAGGGCCAGGAAGATGTGGTGGTGCTCCCGGGCATTTTCGCCGTGTCCGCCATCCAGAAGGGAATGCCGATCAAGTTGATCGCGGTCTACCATCCCAAGACTCCGGTGGTGATCATTTCCCACCCCGACAAGCCGATCAAGACGCCGAAGGACATCGAAGGCAAGTCGATCGCCGTCTCCGTCGGTGAAACCGGCACGACCTATCTGTCCACTTTCGCGGCACAGAACGGCGTCGATTTCAACAAGATCAAGCGCGTGCAGGTCGACGCCCAGTCGCGCGTCGCCTACTTCCTGCAGAAGCAGGTCGACCTCGTCACGGTCTATCGCAGCAACGACCTCCCCGCGCTGGAGGAGAAGGTCGGGACCAACTTCCCGATGATCGACATGGCGCAATACGGCCTGACGATCCCGGGCCTTGCCATCGTCAGCAGCGACGCGATCATCGCCAAGAAGGGCGACGTGCTGAAGCGCTTCCTCGCGGCCGTCGACAAGGGCATCACCACGACCCGCGGCGACACCAAGGGCGCATCGGAAATCCTGCTGAAATCCTGGCCGGCCGGTCCTTCGATGAAGGTCGTCGAAGGTCAGGTCAAGGCGACGATCGACGCCATCGTGAAAGAGCCCAATCACCCGGCCGGCTGGACGGATGAGAAGCTGATCAACGCCACGCTCACTCTGCTCAAGAGCGACGAGGATATCGGCACGCCGAAGCCGACCAAGAACTTCTACACCAACGATCTGCTGCCGAAATAACAACAAGCGACAAACGGCTTCAACCAGGGAGGACGGCACACATGGCCAACCGGAGCGCATGGCGGGAATCCCTGGTTGAAACACTTGCGGCGCCCCTTATGGCGATCGCCATCATCGTCATCTGGCAGGTGTCGGTCCCCCTGCTCGGCCTGTCCGAGTTCGTGTTGCCGACACCGTCACTGATCGCCAAGCGCCTGGTGACCGACTTCAATCTGCTGGCGACCAATTCCGTCTACACCGCCTTTGAAGTGGTCGCCGGTTTCGGCCTCGGGGTGTTCATCGGCATTCCACTCGCACTCGCCATCTTCTACTGGCGCCCGTTCGAGCGCGCGATGTATCCGATGCTGGTCGCGCTGCAGACCATTCCCAAGATCGCGCTGGCGCCGCTGCTGGTGCTCTATCTCGGCTACGGCTGGGGCCCGAAGATCGCGCTGGCGTTCCTGATCTCGTTCTTCCCCATCGTCATCTCCACCGTGGTGGGTCTCCAGTCGCTGGACAAGGGTCTGGTCAATCTGGTGCGCTCCATGGGCTCCAATGAATGGCAGACCTTCTTCAAGATCCGCCTCCCGGCAGCGCTGCCCAGCGTCTTCGGCGGCTTCAAGGTGGCGATCAGCCTCGCCGTCATCGGCGCGATCATCGGCGAATATGTCGCCGCGGAAAAAGGCCTCGGCTATCTGCAATTGCAGGCCAACGCCCGGTTCGACACCGCGCTGAACTTCGCGACGGTCGTCGTGATCTCGCTGCTCGGCGTCGCGCTCTATTTCATCCTGAGTCTGGTCGAAAGCCGCTTCGTGTTCCAGCGCGAGCTTGCGAAATAGACTCGTTCCCGCGCGACCCCAAACACCGCTCGGCTCGCGCGCACGACATCACCTGACGTTTCGCTGACAGAGGCACCTCGTATGAATGCGATTTCTTCGGACTTGCGTACCCAGGCGGGCGCGGCCGTTAAAATCAAAAATGTGTCGAAAACCTACGAAACGCGCGGCAAGGACGACGTCCACGCGCTCGACCAAGTGGATATCGACATCGCGCCGGGCAGCTTCGTCGCAATCGTCGGCCCGTCCGGCTGCGGCAAGAGCACGCTGCTGTCGCTGATGGCCGGTCTCATTCCGTTGAGCACCGGAGAGATTCTCATCGACGGTCAGGCGATCCGCAAGCCACACCCCAAGGTCGGCGTCGTGTTCCAGACCGATCTGATGCTGTACTGGCGCAACGTCATCGACAACGTACTGCTGCCGGTCGAGATCAAGCATCAGGACCGCGCGCGCTACAAGGAAACCGCGGCGAAGCTGCTGGAACAGGTCGGCCTCAAGGGTTTCGAGAACAAAATGCCGTCCGAACTGTCCGGCGGCATGCGTCAGCGCGTCGCGATCTGCCGCGCGCTGATTCAGGAGCCGGGCCTGCTGCTGATGGATGAGCCGTTCGGCGCGCTCGACGCCCTCACCCGCGAGCAGATGATCATGGACCTGCAGGCCATGTGGGGCCGCGTGCGCAACACGGTGCTGTTCATCACCCACGGCATCGACGAAGCCGTGTTCCTCGCCGACCGCGTGCTGGTGATGTCGCCGCGTCCGGGCCGCATCGATCTCGATCTGACGATCGATCTGCCGCGCCCGCGCCTGTGGACCGGCATCCACGAGAACACGGGCTTCCAGCACTATGTGCGGCAGATCCGCAAGACCTTCGAGGCAAAGGGCGTGCTCGTCGAGCACTGAGTCACTCATGAAAATCGCAGTTATCGGCGGCGGCGCAGGCGGCGCCGCTGCGGTTGCCGAACTGACGAAAGCCGGCCACGACGTTTCGTTCTGGAGTCGCTCGGCGGACACCCTGGCGCCGTTTGAGGCGCTGGGCGGCATCGCTTATGACGGCGTGCTCGGCGAAGGCGTCGCGCATCCCCGGCTGATGACCGCCGATCTCGCGGCGGCGATTGCCGGCGTCGAGGTCGCGGCGGTCGTGCTGCCGACGCTGTCGCACGCGTCCGTCGCGCGCGAACTGGCGAAAGCGGGCTGGCCGAAGGACAAGCCGGTGCTGCTCAATCCGGGCCACACCGGCGGCGCGCTGGAATTCGCCCATGCGTTTGCCAGCGTGAACCCGGCGGTGCCGCCGATCGTCGAATTCTCGACCCTCACTTACGTCGCGCGCAAATACAGCGCCGACAAAGTGACGGTCACCGGCCGCGCCAAGCAGGTCCGGGCAGCGGCATTGCCGGGCGCGGAACGCGCGCTCGAACTTGCGGCCAGACTGTTCCCCGGCGCGACGCCGGTGCCGAATGTGCTGATGAGCAGCCTCGCCAACGCCAACATGGTGCTGCATCCGCCGGGCGCGATCCTCGCGGCCGCTTGGGTCGAGGCGCGCGAAGGCAATTTCACCTTCTATGTCGACGCCATGACGCCGGGCGTCGCGCGGGTCATGCGCCAGCTTGACGACGAGCGGCGCGCCGTCGCCGAGGCGTTCGGCTTCACGCTGCCGAACATCGTTGACGAGATGAAGCTGATCGGCACCGTCGAGGCCGGCATCAAGGACAGCAATGACCTCGTCGCGGCGATCGCCGGCGGCGAGGCCAACAAGCGCATCAAGGGTCCGAACTCGCTGCAGCATCGCTACTACCGCGAGGATTTCGGTCACGGCCTGCTGCCGTTCCTCGATCTCGCGCGGATCGCCGAGGTGAAGGTGCCGATCGCGTGTGCCCTGTTCGATCTCGCCGGCTCGCTGTGCGGCGTCGATTTCCGGCCGGGCGGTCGCACCGCCGAGTCCATGGGCATCGCCGGGCTCACCAAATCGCAGCTTCTGAAAAAGGTCACGGGTCAATGAGCTGGCAGGGTCTCAATATCGCAATTGTCGGCGGCGACCGGCGCGAGCAGGAGATCGCCCGCTGCGCCGTCGCGGCCGGCGCCACCGTGCGCGCCTATGGTTTTCCGTGGCCCGAAGGCGGCATCCCCGGCGTCGAGCACGCGGCCAGCGCCGCGGCCGCGTTGCGCGACGCGGACTTCGCGCTGTTTCCGATTCCGGGCATCGCCGCCGATGGCGCGCTGTTCGCGCCGGCGGTGCAGGAGCGGATTATTCCCGATCGCGCGATGCTCGATGGCATGCGCAAACCAGGACACATCATCCTCGGCTGGGCGGACAATAACCTTAAAGGCCATTGCGATGCGCTCGGCATCACCATCCACGAATACGAGTGGGATGACGACCTGATGTTCCTGCGCGGGCAGGCCATCGTCGAGGGCATGCTCAAGATCATCATCGAGAACACCGACATCACCATCCACCGCGCCAAGATCGTGCTGGTCGGTCAGGGCACGATCGGTTCGCTGGTGACGCGCACGCTCTATGCGCTCGGCGCACGGCTGCATGCCGTGGCACGCAACCCGGTGCAGCGCGCGATGGCGTATGCCGCAGGGGCCGAAACGCACGAGTTGACCGCACTGGGCGACGCCCTGCCCGGCGCCGATATCGTCATCTCCAGCGTGCCGGCGCAGATCGTCACCCGGGCGCATCTGGAGAAGCTGCCGAAGCACGCGCTGCTGGTCGATCTGGCAGCGCCGCCCGGCGGCATCGACCGCGACGCGGCGGCCGATCTCGGATTGAAATTCGTCTGGGCGCGAGGCCTCGGCAGCCGCGCGCCGATCACCGTCGGCCGCAGCCAATGGGTTGGCATCAGCCGCCGGATCGAAGAGTTGATGGAGAAGCGGACATGAAAGCGGATCTCGTCGTTCGTAACGCGCGCGTCGTCCAGCACGACGGCGAATTCCATGGCGGTCTGGCGGTCAAGGACGGCGTGATCGTCGCGGTCGGCGCCGACAGCGCGCTGCCGGAGGGCACCCGCGAGATCGACGCCAAGGACAAGGTGCTGATGCCGGGCGTGATCGACCCGCATTGTCATCTCGGCGTGAAATATCCCTACGCCGAGGACATGCGCACCGAGACCGCCGCCGCGGCGTCGGGCGGCGTGACCACCGCGCTCCTTTATATCCGCAACCTGAAGCCCTCCTACCTGCCGTTCTATGCGGAGCGGAAAGAACTCGGCGAGCAGAACTCGCTGATCGACTTCGGCTTCCACTTCGGCATCCAGCGCGAGGAGCACATCGCGGAGATTCCGGAGATCGTCGCCAAGACCGGCGTGCGCTCCTTCAAGTGCTATTTCGGCTACGAGCCGGACAATCCGATCGGCATCGTTCCGGCCACCGACGGCTGGGTCTATGCGGCGATGCGCATCATCAGCAAGATTCCCAAAGCGGTGATCAACGTCCACTGCGAGAACACGCAGATCGCGACCTGGCTCAAGACCGAGATGAAGGCGACCGGCCGGCAGGACCTCGGCGCCTATACCGAATCGCGGCCGTCGTTCTGCGAGGTCGAGACGATCCGGCGCATGATTTTCCTCGCCGAGCGCACCGGCTGCCCGCTGCATCTCGTGCATACCTCCGTCGGCATGGGCCCGGTGCTCGCCGCCGAAGCCCATGGCCGCGGCCTCGACATCACGGTCGAGACCTGCCCGCATTACCTGACCCGCACCTGCTACGATTCCGATCTCGACATGACCGCGAAAATTTCGCCGCCGTTGCGTCCGAAGGAAGATCTCGACGGCCTGTGGGACGGCATCCTCAACGGCTCGGTCTACAGCCTCGGCACCGACCATGTGCCGTTCTTTCCGAAAAAGGGCGAAGACCTCTGGAACGAACTGCCGGGCGTCGTCAGCTTCCCGTGGGAATTGTCGCTGCTGCTGCACTTCGGCGTGCACCAGCGCGGCATGTCGCTCAGCCGTCTCGTTCAGCTCAATTCCTACAATCCGGCGCGCCGCTTCGGCCTCGCACCGAAGAAAGGCACGCTGCAGGCCGGCTCCGACGCCGACTTCGTGCTGGTCGATCTCGAGAAGGAAAAGACCGTCGAGCACACCGGCAAGGGCACCTGCATCTACACCGGCTGGAAGCTCAAGGGCTGGCCGGTGATGACCGTGTCGCGTGGCACCGTGCTGATGGAAGACGGGCATGTCGACGAGAGCGGTTTCGGCCGCGGCCGTTGCGTCACCGTGCCTGCGTAAGAGATCGCTCGATGCCGCCGCTCGCAACCGGAGACAGCGCCGAGGCTGGTCCCGCCGGCGCCGCGCTGCCGGATGCGCTGGCGCGGCCGGCGCAGGAAGCCGTCGCGCGCCTCCTCGCGATGCAGCCGCCGCCGCGCCGCGAACGCCTGTCCGGCATCCATAATCCCTGGGGTCTCGCGGCCGGGCTCACCGACCCGTGGCGCTTCCTCGATCTGTGCGAGAGCGCGCCGGTGGCCGATGCGCTCGAGCGCGTGATCGGTCCCGACATCGTTTTATGGGACAGCGAACTCTATCTGCACGCGCGCGACTATCGCGCTTTCGTCGCCGACGGCCGCGAAGGCCGCTACTGGCCGGCAAAGCCGCTCGCCGGTGCGGTGGCGCTGATCGCGCTCGGCGCGCGCCCGGCCCTGCATGTGATGGATGTGCAAGGCCTGTCGCTGCCTGCCGGTTTTGTCGCCGACGATGCGCCGCTCTACGTGATCCGCGCCATGCCGGCGAGCAGCACCTTCAGCCGCGATCCGAACACGCCCGCCAACCGGACCGCGATGCAGGAACAGCTGCTGATCAACTATACGACGCGGCCGCTCTGGCTTCTGCGCGGCGAGGATCGCGCGGGCAATGATTTCGTCACCGGGTTCGCCAGCGATCCTCCGCGCTGGGCGTCCCGCTAACAGGAGAGACCCATGCCATTCGTCATCGTCGAAATGTGGGAAGGCCGCACGGTCGAGCAGAAGCGCAAGCTCGTGCGCGCCATCACCGACGCCATGGTCGAACACGCCGACGCCAAGCCGGACCATCTGCATGTCGTGATCCACGACGTGCCGAAGGATAGCTGGGGACGCGCCGGCGTTCTCGGCATTGATAAGGAAGGACACTGACATGTCGCTCGAAGCCGTCGATCTGAAGACTTCTGCCCTGCTGGTCATCGACATGCAGAACGCCTTTGTCCACGACAAGGGTACGCTCGGGATTTCCGGGGTCGACACCAAGCGCCTGTCGGCGATCACGCCGAATGTGAAGCGTCTGATCGAGAACTGCCACAAGGCCAACATCCCGGTGATCTGGACCGTCCAGGAGCATTTCGCCGTCGACGCCAGCCGCGCGCGCAAGAAGCTCGCCGGTCACACCTCGCGGCGCAAGCAGGTCTCCGCGCTCGCCGGCACCTGGGACGAGGAGATCGTCGACGAGCTGAAGCCGCTGGCGGCCAAGGATCCGTCGCTGGTCATCCGCAAGCATCGTTTCGGCGCGTTCTTCGAGACGCGGCTCGATATGCTGCTGCGCATGCTCGGCACCCGCACCCTGTTCGTCACCGGCACCACCACCAATGCCTGCGTCGAGACCAGCATCCGCGAGGCCTATCTGCGCGACTTCGACGTGGTCGCGGTCACGGACTGCATCTCCGGCGTCAACTCCGAGTGGGAACAGACGGCGCAGAAGGTCTGGAAGCAGTATCTCTGCGAACTGTCCGACACCAAGGAAATCGAAAGCTGGATCGCCGACCAGTCGGCGCCGCGCACGCTGCAGTACGGCCACATGCTGATGATGGTCGAGAACATGCAGACGTCGATCGCGTTCTACGTCGATCAGCTCGGCTTCAAGATTCGTCCGGCCAAACCGCTGCAGGACGGACGCGCCTTCACCGCGTTCCACCAGGGCATCGCGCTGGTGGAGGGCCGCAAGGCCGACCACCGCCAGATCGATCACATGGCGTTCGAGGTCAACGACGTGCGCAAGCTGCGCGACAAGCTGAAGAAGAACGGCGTCACGTTCTTCCAGGACCTGCATGATGGCCCGTATGGCCTGACGGTCTATGTGGCCGATCCCGACGGCCTCAAGGTCGAGCTCTACGAGGTCGGCGCGACGGCCTGACGCCGCCACGTCCTTGCGACTGACACAATTGCGCCGCCCCCGTTCCGACAGGGGCGGCGCAATAGTTTACGGATAACACGATCGCAATCGCGCCGCGTTTAATCGGGAATGACCGCGACGCCCTGGATCTCGATCAGGATGCCGGGATGCGCGAAACCGGAGATCGTCAGCAAGGCGCTGCACGGAAATTTCCCGTCGGGGAAAATCTCCTGCCGCAGTTTGACGAACGGATCGCCGTACCGCGGATCGTTGATGAACACCGTCATGGTCACGAGATCGCTGAGTTTGCCACCCACCCGCTCCAGCGTCTTCCCGATCAGGGCAAAACACGTGCGCGTCTGCGCCTCGAAATCATGCGGGATCGGCTTGCCGGAGAGATCGACCGTGGTCGTCTGCCCCCGAGCCAGACGGTGCGGCCGCCCCGCGTGACGATGGCGGGCGAGAAGGCGCGCGACTTCTGAAACGGCGTGCCCTCGAGATGCGTGACGTCAGAGGTCGTTGTCGTCATCCGTGATGATCCTGTGGTGCGCAGGCCTCGTCGAGGCCTCGGCGGCTTCAAAAAATCAATTTTCGGAAACCGCGATCTAGCTGCCCCGCAGCGGCAACGGCTGCTCGGCCAGCATCGCATTGGAGACGGCGCGATGCGCCACCTCGAACTTCAGGCCGTGCTCGGTGATCAGGTCGCCGCAATCCTTCAGGATGGCGTCGGCGTCCTGCATGATCTTCAGCCGCTTGAAGTGATCTTCCTCGTGCAGCCCCATGCTGGCGCCGATGATCTCCAGCACGTTCAGGATACGGAACGGCCAGTCGCGCTCATGCGCGCACAGTTCGCGATGATCCACATGATAGACCGCGACCAGCGCATCGACGCCGGCCGCTTCCGCCGCTTCCAGCTCGTCGCGCTGGAGCTTGCGCTTATAGTCGGGCAACGCACCGAGCGCGTGGCTCATCAGACCGATCGCCGGCTGACCGAGATCGACGATCTCGATGCCCGGCACCGCCTTGAGCAGCCGCTCGGTGGCCGCCACCACGCCCTTCACGCCGGGATGGCGATGCAGCGCGATGCGCATCGGCACGGCGCGCTGCAATTTCGGCTGCAGCGTCTCCATCCGCTCCGCCAGAAACAGCATGAACGGCGTCATCTCGAACGGCCGCGCGCCGCGGACCCGTTCCAGCGCCGGCAGCGTCATCTCGGTCATCTGCACATGGCAGCTCGGACACCAGGACAGCACGCCGGTCTTGCCTTCCGACAACTTGTCGATGGTCGTCGCGCCGACATTGCCGGACATTTCCGTGTCGCCGGTGCGCAGCTGGATCACGCCGCAGCAATGGGTCGTGCCGCCCATCACCTGATAGGTCACGCCGAGCTCATCCATGATGTCGAGCGCCAGCAGCGCGATATGCGGCGTCTTGAGGACATTGCAGCCGGTGTAGAACACGAAATCGGGCCGCTCGCCGGGCTTCGCCGTCGAGCCGTGGCCGAGCCGCTCCCGGGTGCGCTGGCCGAGCCGCACCAGCTCCTCGGTGGTGAGTTGCAGGCGCGGCAAGGCATTGGCGCCTTCCGCCATGGTGCGGAAATTGGTGACGCCGCTCTTGCGAAGCTCCATGAGGGGGCTGGCCTGTTTCGCCATGGCGACGCGCGCCATCGCCAGCAGGAATCGCATATTGACGCCCTGGTCGCAGGCGTCGATGCAGTCGCCGCTGAGCGCGCAACTCCTGCCCCAGCGCTTGGCAACGCCCGGCCCATCGCCGTTGCGGACCAGATCGAGCACCCCGGCAACCACCGTGCGCGCACCGATCTCCGGCTCCACCGCGCCCGCGGCATCGACGATCGGACAGACCTCGTAGCACTTGCCGCACAGCGTGCAGGCATCGAGCATCCGCTCCGCCCGCTCGGCCAGCGCCGTTTCAAAAGTCTGCCCTGTCGTCATCTGCCTCTCCCGCCTGTCATCGCGACGATGGCGCCGCCTATCGCCCGCGCACCGCCCGGCGTGGCGCGAAGGCCCGCTGCCACCGCCTCAAGCACGGTGATTTTATCCGTCGGAGGACCACAGCGGAAGCTACCGGAGGCTCCGACCAAAGGCTGAACTCCTGCCGTCTGCAACCGAAGTGCCTCCCCCCATTTCCGACACATGAAGCAAAGGTATGCGACGGCGCGCATTGGCTTATACTTTTTCCGTTATACCCAGCACATGAGCGGCCCGGGTCTCGATCGTCGAGCGCACAATCTTGAGGATAGCGTGATCGATCCCTGCTTCCTTAAACTCAGCAAGAAGACTATCCGCTTCGCCACGGATCGCGCTCGCAAGCTCGGTCATGTCTTTCGCCAGCAAACGCTGGGCGGCCCGCGTATTCGGGACGAGCGCCTTCCATTGGCTCCATTGTATCGTATCTGGGATATTACGCCCGCCAATCGTCATTGCGAGTTTTTTGGCGAGACGCGGATAGGCCGCCGTACAGACAACATCATAGAGCGGCGCAAGGTCGGGCGTCTTCTCACGATAGAGAAGTGCATAACTCTTACCGTGCGCATCC
This sequence comes from Pseudomonadota bacterium, assembly GCA_023386635.1. Classification (GTDB taxonomy): domain Bacteria; phylum Pseudomonadota; class Alphaproteobacteria; order Rhizobiales; family Xanthobacteraceae; genus Pseudolabrys. The sequence continues at coordinate 4,160 of JAEWJH010000035.1, read as the reverse complement.
GCATTACCGACAAGATAATGAAAGATCAGCGCTCGGATAAATCTGAGACGATCCGCCGCCGGTCGAGCCGCCGCCCGATCGATTAGATCAAGGCAACGCGCGACTCCTGGGCCGCCTTCTTCCTCATACTTGAGCTCAGGTGGCACACTCAGCGCTTGGCAGAAATCCTCCTGGTGCAAGCGCGCGATGTTTCCCGATTTATCCTTCACACGGTCGTAACGCTCGACCAACAGAAACGGTATCTGGCCCCTGCGCTGCATCTCTGCAGCCGGGACAGGCAACTTGAGACGCGCAGCGAGGCGCAGGCAAAACAGTTCGTTTTCAACCGTGCCTTCGAGTCCTTGGATTGCCGGCTTAAGAATATGCGTGGTCGGCCGTCCGCCTTTCGCAAGTCCGATTTTTTCGCCTTCGACGCATACGGCTAGCTTGTCCTGTGCACCGGCCAATGACAGGCGCACGCCCTCCTCGCCGCCGAGCAAAGGGCGCTCACGCAGCTTGCCGATAATTTCCGCAAACCGCGCCTCGGTCAGGATTTCGACGCCGTCGTCATCGGAAGCGGGCGGCGTTTTGCCCGCAGGGTAAAAAGAGAGAGCGCCGGCGCATTCTCCACCGATAATCTCAAGAAGGCCAAAGGCATTGCCTGCCGACACGCCGAGCGCGCCCGCAAGTTTTTGGCGCGCTGTCTCGTCAGGTAGAAGGCCGGAGAAAAAGGGACGGACTACGCGATCTTCGAACGCCCTCTCTCTAAGCGGCATGGAAAAGGAGATCGACCGCGCATCGGTGATCTTCAAATAATCCGGATCATAAACGTAGGAGAGCACGCCGCTCTCCTGTTGGCTCAGAGCACCCGCCTTTGATCGCCCGAAATAGACATCCAGCAGACGCGTCATGGGGCGTCCCGTCTGCCGTGGACGGATACGATGAGACCAAGCGCCTTTGCGACCCGGAGCGCGCGGCCGATCTGGCAGCTTTCCTTTCCGGCTTCCAATTCCCGCACGAACCTCACACCGACTCCCGTAAGACCGGCGAGTTCTTCCTGCGTCAGACTCTGCGCCCTCCGCTCCTGACGGATCAGAAGACCCAGACTTTTACTGTCGGCGATCACCTGCATAATCATCCCCATCGGGATGATTACAGCATTCTGGAAACAGGAACGCCAGAAAAAATACCGATCGGGATTATTACGGAAAGTCGGGGGTCTGTCTCGCTGAAATAAACCCGAGCGGGACTCTTTTATCGACACCCCAAAAGGAGAGGGAGACGCTTACCGACAGCCCCACCTCGACTCGTTGCAAGCAAGCCGAGCGTCGCGAATTTTCCGGTAAGCTGTTGATCTAATGGCGCGCCCGAAAGGATTCGAACCTCTGACCCCCAGATTCGTAGTCTGGTGCTCTATCCAGCTGAGCTACGGGCGCGCGGGGCTGCGGCGGGCGAACCGGCCGAAACCGGGCGCATAGCTATCGCCTCGACGGCGGCTTGGCAAGCACGGTGACGCTCCCGATTCAGGCTTTACCGGCCAAGTCGGGCCGACATGGTTCTCCGGCACGGGCGCGGCGGCACGTCTCGCCAGGAGTTCGCGCCAGGCGGCGCTTATGCCCGGCGACGCAGCGGCAGTTCGAGCGCCCGGTCGGGAATAGTGATGCGGAACGTGGCGCCGATGGTGCCGTCCACGAGCCGGACCTCGCCGCCGTGCGCGCGCACCAGTTCCGCGACGATGGCGAGGCCGAGGCCGGAGCCGCCGGCCCGGGTCGAGCCCTGGAACGCCTCGAACAGATGCGCCCGCGCCTTCTCCGAGAAGCCCGGACCGGTGTCGGAAACCTCGATCTCCACCACCGCGCCGACGCGCCGCCCGGTGATGCGGATCTGGCCGACACCCGCCTCGGCGCCCGTATCGCTCTCGATTGCCTGCCGCGCATTGCGGGTGAGATTGAGCATGATCCGGAACAGTTGTTCCGGGTCGGCGTCAATGGTCAGCCCGCGCTCGACGGCGACGATCCAGCGGATCGGCGTGTCCTCGCCGAGGCCGAGCGCATCGCGCGCCTCGGCGATCACCGGCTCGAGCGCGATCATGCGCCGGTCGGGTACCGGCTCCGGCGCCGCGCCATAAGACAGCGTCGCCTGGCAGAAGGCGATGGCGCGCTCGATGGCGCGCTCCAGCTTCGGCGCGAAGCGCTGCACCGTCGGATCGGCGGAGCCGGCGATGCGGTCGGAAAACAGCTGCGCGGAGGCCAGCAGGTTGCGCAGATCGTGGTTGATCTTCGACACCGCGAGGCCAAGCGCGGCGAGCCGGTTCTTCTGCTGCAGCATCGAGGCGAGATCGCGCTGCATCGCCGCCAGTTCGCGCTCGGCGGTGGCGATCTCGTCGCGCCGGCCCGACGGCACGATCACGCGGGAGGGATCCTCCGGGTCGCGATGGAACGCGATCATGTTGGCGGTGATGCGCCGCATCGGCCGCACGAACATCATGTTGAGCGCGAAATAAATGAGCGCCGCGGTGATCGCCGCGATCACCAGCGACACCAGCAGCACGTTGCGCGAGAAGCGGAACATCGCGGCGCGCAGCGGCGCCTCCGGCAGCACGATTTCCAGGAACTGGCCGCCCATCGGCGCATCGCCGACCACGCGGATGAAATCGTCGTTGCCGCACAGGAACAGGGTCTGCAGCGCGCCGACCACCGCCATCGCCTTCGACACGTCGCGCATGTCGATGTCGTGGTGGATCGCCGGCGGCATGTCGGAGATCGCCAGCAGCCGGCGCTGGTCGCCCATCTTCATCGCCACCGTCTTGGCGCCGATGCTGTCGAGGATCTGCCGGGCCAGCGGTTCCGGCACCATGCCGCTCGGCGCGGCGTCGAGCACCAGCGCGGCCGTATGGGCCGCGGCTAGCCGGTCGTTGAGCCAGTTCAGGCGGAAATTGGCGATCGACGGGACGAAAATGAGAACTTCCGCCACCGTGACGAACAGCAGGGTCAGCACCAGGAGCTTGCCGGACAGGCCGAAGCCACGGTGCCGGTGGGTGCCGGTCTCCCGCGGCGCGTCTGCGGTCTCGTCTGCGGTCCTCTCGGTCATCAGGCTCAAGCCACCGGCCGGGCGCGGGCGGGTCATCCGCGCTTTGGCCCTAAATATAGTGGAATCGCAATGTGATGATGCTCCCCGCCCGGCGGAGCGTCAAACCCCGCCCCGCGGGCCGCTGCATCAGCCCCGTTCGCGACACTATTTGCGCGGCTTATGGGCGGAACCGTGGCCGGCGGCAGGGCGGAAAAGGCCGCTTCCCCGACCGCGCAACAGCCCGGCTACATTGACGCGCAGGGGTGCGCTCCCGTATAAGCCGCGCAAATTCCGGCACATCCCGGCCTATTGGAACGCCTTGCAGCGGAGACTTGTTTCGTGAAGCGGACTTATCAACCCAGCAAACTGGTGCGCAAGCGCCGCCACGGTTACCGCGCCCGCATGGCCACCAAGGGCGGCCGCAAGGTCGTCGCCAAGCGCCGGGCCCGCGGCCGCAAGCGCCTGACCGCCTGATCGCGGCGCGCGGCCGAACCCGCCGCCTGCCCTGATGGAGCGATTACGGAAACGCGCGGATTTCATTGCCGCAGCGTCCGGGCTCAAGGTGCCCGCCCCTGCTTTCGTGTTGCAGATCCGCAAGCGGGATCGCAAACCGGGTCACTTGCAGGACCGGGCGCCAAGTCAGACTAAGCAAGACGCGGCCGATGCCCCTCGCATCGGCTTCACGGTGACGAAGAAGATCGGCAATGCGGTCGAGCGCAATCGCATCCGCCGCCGGCTGCGCGAGGTGGTGCGGCTCTCCGATCCGCGCCAACTGCGTTCCGGACATGACTATGTGCTGATCGGCCGGCGGGCGGCGCTGACGCTGCCCTTCACCCGTCTGGCGCAGGATTTCGACGGCGCCTTGCGGCGCGGATTTGCGGGGCGACACCGCACCAACGGACCAGAACAACAGGTCACGGGCTGATCATGACCGACCAGAAGAACACCATCATCGCAGTCGTGCTGTCGGCGCTCGTGCTGATCGGCTGGCAATATTTTGTCGGCATGCCGCAACTGGAAAAACAGAAGCAGGAACAGGCCCAGCAGCAGGCGCAGAAGCAGCCGCAGCCGGGCCAGCCCGCGACGCCGGCGCAGACCGCGCAGCCGAACGT
>JAEWJH010000123.1 GCA_023386635.1 Pseudomonadota bacterium | reverse complement strand
GTCATCGGCTCCATGTTCCAGTCGGAGATGACGAGGCCGTACTGGCGCTGGTGCATCTTGGCGAGCGCGGCGCCGCCGTCGGTGGCGTCATCCACATGCTCGAAGCCAAGTTGTCGCAGCAGGTTGCGGATGATGCGGATCATGGTGGTGTAGTCGTCGACCACGAGCACCGGCATCGACAGATTGACCGCCATAACCCTCTCCCTACCCAGAACCGAGGGCCATCCCCTAGCAGCGGCGGTTGAACAAGCAGTTAAGCGGTTTTAACAGCGTTAACCGTTGGTAACGGACGGCTTGACGGAACCGCGGCAAAACCACAGTTTCCGCCCCGTGCAACGAGCCTGCCTGCTTTGACCTCATCCTCCGACAATCCTCCGCCGCCGTTCGCCGTCATGCGCGGCGGCGCGGCCGATATCGCCGCCGGTCCGCTCGCCGGCGCGGTAGTGGCGATCGGCAATTTCGATGGCGTGCATCGCGGGCACCGGGCCGTGATCGGTGCTGCGCTCGACGAGGCGCGGGCGCTCGGCCGGCCGGCGGCGGCGCTGACATTCGAGCCGCACCCGCGCAGTTTCTTCCGTCCGCAGGAGCCTTTGTTCCGGCTCAGTGACGAGCGGCAGAAGCTGCGGCTGATGGCGGCCACCGGACTGAGCGGCGCCTTCGTGATGCGATTCGACGCGGCGCTGTCGAGCCTGTCCGCGGACGATTTCATCCGGGAGATCCTGGTCGGCCGTTTCGGCATCGGTGGCGCGGCGATCGGCTTCGATTTCCATTTCGGCAAGGGCCGGGGAGGCTCGCCGGACAAGCTGGCCGAGGCCGGACGCGATCTCGGATTCGCGGTCGATATCGTGCCGCCGCTGCAGGACGAGGGCCGGCCGGTGTCGTCCGGCGCGGTGCGCACCGCGCTCGCCGGCGGCAAGGTGGTCGAAGCGGCCGAACTGCTTGGCGCGCCGTGGTTCGTCAGCGGTCCGGTGATCCATGGCGAGAAGCGCGGCCGCGAGCTCGGTTTCCCGACCGCCAATCTGCGGCTCGATCCGGCCTGCGAACTCAAGCACGGCATTTACGCGGTGCGCTGCGGGCTCGACGGCCGGCGCTACGACGGCGTGGCGAGCTTCGGCCGCCGGCCGACCTTCGACAACGGCGCGCCGCTGCTCGAAATCTTCCTGTTCGATTTCTCCGGCGACCTCTACGGCCGCACGCTCGATGTCGCCTTCATCGGCTGGCTGCGCGGCGAAGTGCGGTTCGACGGGATCGAGCCGTTGAAGCGGCAGATGGACGACGACGCTGTCCAGGCGCGCGCCGTGCTGGCGCGAGCGCCCGATGCGTTTCCGCGACTTGGAAGGATCGACGGGGCCTAGCGGTCGCGGCGGGAGCGGACTGGCTTTTCCGTCATCCGCGGTCCCTGGCTCGGGGCGCGGGCATTGCCCCACGGATCGACCGGCTTGGCGGCGGGCTGCGAATCCGTTGCTGCCTTGTAGGCACGGTCGAGACGGTCCTGCTTTTCCTGCTGCTCGGGGGTCAGCTTGGGCTTGTTGCTGCCGCCGAGCGAGATGCCGGGCATCAGCGCGCTCTGCTGCGCCAGCGCCGGACCGGCAGAGAGGCCAAAACCGGCGCCGAGGGTCAGAACCGCGAGGAAAATACGAGATTTCATGGGCAGGGGCTCCTGTCTTGCCCCGACCCTAAAGCGGCACAAAGTGGCTGACAATGTGGCGGCTGGCAGGGGGCGGTGGCATCCGGCGGTGGCATGGGGCGCCGCCGGCTCGGTCCGCCCCTCTCGTCTACTTTCACAACGCGGCACCTGTGGTAGTAACCCGGCCAAGGAAGGCCCCTAGAATGACCGCAGACAAGACCCCACCGTCCGCCAAAGCCGGTTCCAAGCCCGGTTCCAAGCCCGGTTCTGATGCCGGACGCGACTATTCCGAAACCCTTTTCCTGCCGCAGACGGATTTCCCGATGCGCGCCGGCTTGCCGCAAAAGGAGCCGGAGCTGCTGGCCCGCTGGCAGAAGACCGATCTCTACCGGCAGTTGCGCGACGAGGCGAAAGGCCGCCCGAAATTCGTGCTGCACGACGGTCCGCCTTACGCCAACGGCAACATCCATATCGGCCACGCGCTCAACAAGATCCTCAAGGACGTGGTGACGCGCAGCCAGCAGATGCTCGGCCACGACTCGAACTATGTGCCGGGCTGGGACTGTCACGGCCCGCCGATCGAGTGGAAGATCGAGGAAGAGAACTACCGCTCCAAGAACAAGAAGAAGCCGGATCTGAGCGACCCAGCGGCGATGATCGCGTTCCGCAAGGAATGCCGCGCCTATGCCGACAAGTGGCTCAACGTGCAGCGTGAGGAGTTCAAGCGTCTCGGCGTCGAGGGTGACTGGGATCACCCCTACACGACCATGAGCTTCCCGGCCGAAGCGCAGATCGCCCGCGAGATCATGAAATTCGCGGCGAACGGCACGCTCTATCGCGGCTCGAAGCCGGTGATGTGGTCCGTGGTCGAGAAGACCGCGCTCGCCGAGGCCGAAGTCGAATACGAGGACTACACCAGCGATACGGTGTGGGTGAAATTCCCGGTGGCCGACGTCGCGCTCGATGACAAGGCAGCGGCGAAGGATATCGCCGCTGCGTTCGATGCGGTGTCGAACGCCAATGTCGTGATCTGGACGACCACGCCCTGGACGCTGCCGGGCAACCGCGCGGTCTCGTTCTCATCGAAGATCGGCTACGGTCTCTACAAGATCACCGATGCGCCGGCCGACAACTGGGCGAAGACCGGCGAACTGTTCATCCTCGCCGACAAGCTTGCGGCGGATGTGTTCAAGCAGGCGCGCGTGGCGGCATTCGAGAAGGTCGCCGACGTGCCGGCGGCGGTGCTTGCCGGCATGACGCTCAAGCATCCGTTCGCCGGGAAGGGGTACGATTTTCAGGTGCCGCTGCTCGACGGCGATCATGTCACCGACGACACCGGCACCGGCTTCGTCCACACCGCGCCCGGTCACGGCCGCGAGGACTTCGATATCTGGATGGCGAATGCGCGTGCGCTCGAGGCGCGCGGCATCTCGAGCGCGATCCCGTACACCGTCGACGAAAACGGCGCGCTGACCGCGGCCGCGCCGGGCTTCGAGGGCAGGCGCGTCATCAACGACAAGGGCGAGAAGGGCGATGCCAACGAGGCGGTGATCAAGGCGCTGGCGGAAGCCGGCAACATCATCGCGCGCGGGCGGCTGAAGCATCAGTATCCGCATTCGTGGCGATCGAAGAAGCCGGTGATCTTCCGCAACACGCCGCAATGGTTCATCGCGATGGACAAACCTTTCCACCTCCCCCTGGAGGGGGGAGGTCGCCGCGTAGCGGCGGGAGGGGATGACACGCGGCAATCGCACCCCACCCCGACGCCTGCGGCGTCGGCCTTCCCCCTGCAGGGGAGGGTAAATCCAACCCTGCGCGAACGCGCGCTCGACGCGATCGCGCAGACGCGCTGGGTGCCGGTAGCGGGCGAGAACCGCATCAACGGCATGATCTCCGGCCGTCCCGACTGGGTGATCTCGCGGCAGCGCGCCTGGGGCGTGCCGATCGCGGTGTTCATCAAGGAAAATGCCGACGGCACAGCGACCATCCTGCAGGATGCGGAGGTCAATGCGCGCGTCGCCAAGGCGTTCGAGGAAGAGGGCGCCGATGCCTGGTACGCCGCCGGCGCGACCGAGCGTTTCCTCGGGAGCCGCGCGTCGGAAGGCTGGAAGAAGGTCGACGACATTCTCGACGTCTGGTTCGATTCCGGTTCGACGCACGCCTTCGTGCTGGAGGACCCGGAGCATTTTCCGTCGCTTGCCGGCATTCGCCGCATCAAGGACGGCGGTGACGACACGGTGATGTATCTCGAAGGGTCGGACCAGCATCGCGGCTGGTTCCATTCGTCGCTGCTGGAAAGCTGCGGCACGCGTGGCCGCGCGCCTTACGATGTGGTGCTGACGCATGGCTTCGTGCTCGACGAGCACGGCCGCAAGATGTCGAAGTCGCTCGGCAACGTCACCGCGCCGCAGGACGTGATCAAGAATTCCGGCGCAGACATTCTGCGCATGTGGGTGTGCGCGTCGGACTATGCCGACGATCTGCGCATCGGTCCGGAAATCCTCAAGACCACGGTCGAGACCTACCGGAAGCTGCGCAACACGTTCCGCTGGATGCTCGGCTCGCTCGCGCATTTCCACGATGGCGACCGCGTGCCGCTGTCGAAGATGCCGGAGCTCGAGCGCTACATGCTGCACCGGCTGAGCGAGGTCGATCAGACGGTGCGCAAGGCTTACGCCGATTTCGACTACAAGCGCATCTTCGCGGTGGTGTCGGCGTTCATGACCGCCGATCTCTCGGCGTTCTATTTCGATGTGCGCAAGGATTCGCTTTATTGCGATCCGATCTCGGAGACGCGCCGCAAGGCCTGCCTCACCGTGCTCGACGATCTGTTCCGCGCGACGGTGACGTGGCTCGCGCCGATGCTGTGCTTCACCTGCGAGGAGGTGTGGCTGTCGCGGTTCGGCGCCGACGCGCCGTCGGTGCATCTGCAGCTGTTCCATCCGGTGCCGGCACAGTGGCGTGATGACGCGCTCGCGGAGAAGTGGCGCAAGGTGCGCCAGGTGCGCCGCGTCGTCACCGGCGCGCTGGAGATCGAGCGCGCGGGCAAGAAGATCGGCTCCTCGCTCGAAGCCGATCCGATGATCCATATCGCCGACGCCGATCTGTTCGCCGCGGTGGTCGATGTCGATCTCGCCGAAGTGTCCATCACCTCGGCGGCGACGCTGATCGAGGGCGAGGGGCCGGCGGATGCGTTCCGCATTCCCGAGGTGAAGGGTGTCGCGGTGGTGGTGAAGGAAGCGCGCGGCCGCAAATGCGCCCGCTCGTGGAAAATCCTGCCGGATGTCGGCAGCGACCCGCGCTATCCGGACGTCTCGCCGCGTGACGCCAAGGCGCTGGCCGAGTGGGACGCCCAGCGGACGGCGGCGGAATGAGTTCCTCCCGCTCTGCGCTCTCGTCCTGGCTGTACGGGCCGCTGACGCGGTTCGGGCTGATTGTCGCGGCGCTGTCGCTGGTCGCCGACCAGGCGAGCAAATATTGGGTGCTGGAAAGCCTGGACCTGGAGAACCGGGGGCGGGTGGTCGTCACCCCCTTCATGGATTTCGTCCTGACCTGGAACCGGGGCATCAGCTATGGCTGGCTGCAACAGGATACCATCGCCGGGATGTGGCTGCTGCTGGGGTTCAAGATCGCGGCGGTCGTGGCGCTTTGGATCTGGCTGGCGCGGGTGGATACCCGCTGGTCCGGGCTCGGAATCGGCCTGATCATCGGCGGGGCGGCCGGGAACGCCATCGACCGGATGGTTCATGGGGCGGTGGTGGATTTCGTCCTCCTGCACCTCGATACGGTTAACGGCCGATTCAACTGGTACGTGTTTAATATTGCCGATGTGGCGATCGTTGCCGGGGTGGTCGCCCTCCTGTATGAATCCCTGATCGGGCAACGCGCCGTAAAAGCGCCCTGATCGGGCGCAAAATCACGGCAGCCGAGGGTCGGCCGATTCAGGCAAGAGCCGATTCAGGCACGAACCGACAGCTTTAAGCGGGTTTCGGGCTGATTCCTGTAGTTTCTGAGTGCGAGGACGGACATCCGATGCGCGACACACTCCCGGTCTGGCGCCTTTCCCTGCGGGCCGCGCTGCTGGCGACGGTTACCTTGGCCGTTCTGCTGCCGACCATGGCGGCGCATGCGGCTGAAGATGATGATGACGAGGCCTTCGACAACAAGATCTTCCGCAACGTGCTGGAAGGGCTGGGCCTGCGTTCCCGCGACAACAACATCAATTATCGCGAGCGCTCGCCGCTCGTGGTGCCGCCGAACCTGACCGCGCTGCCGTCGCCCGAGGCGGCTGCCGGCAATGCGCCGGCCAACTGGCCGGTGGACCAGGATGTGAAGCGCAAGAAGGAAGAGAAGGCCGCCAAGCGCAGTGCCCGTTATCTGCAGAACGATTCGGTGATGGAAGACGGGCGTGTGCTCAGCCCCGCCGAGATGGCGCGGAGCGGGCGCGCGACCGGCAAGCGCGACGAATCGCAGATCACCACCAAGGAAGAATCCGAGCGGCCGTCGAAACCCTCGGCGCTCGGCTATGTCGGTAACTTCTTTTCCGATGCTTTCAAGAGCGGCGGCGAGCAGGACGTTGTGGTGTTCCGCGGCGAGCCGACGCGCGAAAGCCTGACAGAACCGCCGGCCGGCTATCAGACGCCGTCGCCGACGCAGCCTTATGGCCTCACTGGCATCCAGAACTTGCCGAAAGCCGAAGGCAAGAATCTGGAATTGCAGCGCTAGACGCGCGGCGCGAACGGGCCTGCCGCGGAGCGCGGCAGGCTGCACAGTTCGGCGGTCACCTTCGCCGCCATGTTCCCGACCTTATCTCCCCTCAGAGATCGATCATGACAACCTGGATCGTCCGCCTTCTCGCACCGGCGGCCGCGGCGCTTGCCGTTGCCCTGAGCGTTGCCTCGACGCCCGCCCTCGCTGCGGGGGCCGTGACGAACTTCACGCTGTCCAACGGGCTTGAGGTCGTCGTGATCCCCGATCACCGCGCGCCGGTGGTCACGCATATGGTGTGGTATCGCGTTGGCTCCGCCGACGAGACGCCTGGCAAGTCCGGCCTCGCGCATTTTCTCGAGCATCTGATGTTCAAGGGCACCAACGCCAATCCGGCCGGGCGCTTCTCGCAGGTGGTCGCCGAGATCGGCGGCCAGGAAAACGCTTTCACCTCCTCCGACTACACCGGTTACTACCAGCGCGTTGCGCGCCAGCATCTCAAAGAGATGATGACCATGGAGGCTGACCGGATGACCGGTCTCGTCCTCACCGACGCGGTCGTGCTGCCGGAGCGTGACGTGGTGCTGGAAGAGCAGAACCAGCGCATCGGCAACAATCCGGCGTCGCAATTGTCCGAGCAGATGGACGCGGCGCTGTTCCTCAATTCGCCCTATGGCCGTCCGGTGATCGGCTGGCGCCACGAGATCGAGAAGCTGACGCGCGACGACGCCATCGGTTTCTATCGGCGCTTCTACGGTCCGAACAATGCGATCCTCGTGGTCGCGGGCGATGTCGAGCCGACGGAAGTGCGCAAGCTCGCCGAAGAGACCTATGGCAAGGTGCCGAAGCGCAACGATATCGGCCCGCGGCAGCGCCCGCAGGAGCCGGCGCCGGTGTCGCCGCGCGCGGTCTCGTTCGCGGATGCGCGCGTGGAGCAGCCGAGCGTGCAGCGCTACTATCTCGTGCCATCATTCAAGACCGCGGCGAAGGGCGAATCCGAAGCGCTGGAAGTGCTGGCGCATATCCTCGGCTCCGGCTCCAACAGCCGGCTCTATCGCAGGCTGGTGATGGAGCAGAATCTCGCGACCAATGCCGGCGCCTGGTATCAGTCGAACGCGCTCGACATGAACAAGTTCGGCTTCAGCGGTTTGCCGCGCCCCGGCGTGACGCTCGCCAAGCTGGAAGCGGCGATCGACGACGTGATCGCCGGCATCGTCGACAAGGGCGTCACCGCCGAGGAGATCGAACGCTCCAAGACGCGGCTGATCGCCGACGCGGCTTACGCGCAGGACAACCAGGCGTCGCTGGCGCGCTGGTATGGAGCGTCGCTGACGACGGGCTCGACTGTCGAGGACGTGAAATCCTGGCCGGATCGCATCCGCGCCGTCACCGCGACGCAGGTGCAGGACGCGGCGCGCAAATGGCTCACGCTGCCGCGTTCGGTCACCGGCTATCTGGTCAAGGATTCGAACGCGCTCGCGGCGGAGAAGAAATCATGATCATACGAATTCTCTCGGCTTTCACGGCCGCCGCGTTTCTCGCGCTGATGCCCGCCGCCGCGAACGCGGTGGCGATCGAACGCGTCGTCAGCCCATCCGGTATCGAGGCCTGGCTGGTGCGTGAGGCGGCGGTGCCACTGGTAGCGATGAACTTCTCGTTCCGTGGCGGCTCATCGCAGGACACCGACGACAAGGCCGGCGCCGGCAGCCTGATGACCAACATGCTCGACGAGGGCGCGGGCGAACTCGATTCCCGCACCTTCCACGAACGGCTGGAAAACCGAGCCATCGAGATGAGCTTCTCGATCGGCCGCGATTACACCTACGGTTCGCTGCGCGTGCTCAACGAGAACCGCGGCGAAGCGGTGGAACTGCTGCGGCTCGCGCTCAATGCGCCGCGCTTTGACGCCGAGCCGCTGGAACGCGTGCGCGGGCAGGTAATGGCGATCCTGCGCCGCGAGAGCACCAGCCCAAACACCATCGCCGGTCTGCAATGGTGGAAGACCGCGTTTCCGGGCCACCCTTATGGCCGTGAAAGCAAAGGCACGCTCGAGACCGTGCCGACGCTCACGGCGGACGATCTGCGCGGCTTCGCCAAGCGCGTGTTCGCGCGCGACAGCCTGAAGATCGCCATCGTCGGCGATATCGACGCCAAGGCGGCGGGCGAGATGATCGACAAGGTGTTCGGCGCGCTGCCGGCGAAGGGCGATCTGCGCCCGGTGCCGGACGTGAACGTCAGCGGACTCGGCCAGCGGTTGATCACCGATGTGAACGTGCCGCAGGCCGTGATGATCTTCGGCGGTCCCGGTCTCGCGCGTAAAGACAAGGACTTCATGGCGGCTTATATCGCCAACCACATCCTCGGCGGCGGCTCGTTCTCGTCACGGCTCTATCGCGAGGTGCGCGAGAAGCGCGGGCTCGCTTATGGCGTCAACACCAGTCTCGCCTGGTTCGCGCATGCGGCGGTGACCATTGGCTCGACGCAGGTGCGCGCCGACCGCACCGGCGACGCGCTGAATATCATCACCGAGGAAGTGAAGCGTATGGCCGACAGCGGTCCGACCGCGGACGAATTGGCCAAGGCCAAGTCCTACCTCAAGGGCTCCTATGTGCTCGGGCTCGACACGTCGAGCAAGATCGCGGCGCAGTTGTTGCAGATCCAGAACGACAATCTCGGCATGGATTACATCACCCGCCGCGATGCCATGATCGACGCCGTCACGCTCGACGATGTGAAGCGCGTATCGAAGCGGCTCCTAAGCCAGGGCCTGCTGGTGACGATCGCCGGGCGTCCGACGGGCGTGACCGCGACCGGGCAGTAGAGTTGTGGTTATTCCGGGGCGCGAGCAAAGCTCGCGAACCCGGAATCCAGTTTCGGCAACAGTCATTGCAAGTCTGGATTCCGGATCGCGCTCACGCGCGTCGGGAATGACCGGGTCTTTCTCCCCAAATCTGCTAGATTGCGCCGATGATCCGCGTCACCGACGACATCACCCTTGATGAATCCGAACTGGAGGAGAGCTTCGTGCGCTCCTCCGGGCCGGGCGGGCAGAACGTCAACAAGGTGTCCTCGGCGGTGCAGTTGCGCTTCGACGTCCGCCGTTCGCCGTCGCTGCCCAATGACGTGGCGATCCGGCTGATGCGGCTGGCCGGCAAGCGCATGACCAAGGACGGCGTGCTCGTGATCATCGCGCAGCAGCACCGTACCCAGGAGCGCAACCGCGCCGATGCGCAGGAGCGCTTGCTGGCTTTGATCCGGGAGGCGGCGGTGCGCCCGCAGGTCCGCCGCGCCACCAAGCCCACCAAGGCTTCGCAGAAGCGCCGCGTCGAGGGCAAGAAAATCCGCTCCTCGGTCAAATCCATGCGTGGCAGGGTGTCGTTCGACTAGCGCGGCGGAATCCGGAGAAAATGCGTTCCTGCGATAGCGAGAATAACGGGCATGGCTGAGTAGGGCAGGTCGCCCCCGCAGGGCTGGCCCCCTAAACTCGGCCGGATCCCGAATCAGGCCCGTTCATGCCCGTCCGTCAGCTCTCCGAAGCCATCGTCAACCGCATCGCCGCCGGCGAGGTGGTGGAGCGTCCGGCCAGCGCCGTCAAGGAGCTGGTCGAGAACGCGCTCGATGCCGGCGCGCGGCGCATCGAGGTGGCGACAGAAGCCGGGGGCCGGCGGCTGATCCGCGTCACCGACGACGGCGCCGGCATGACGCGCAACGATCTCACCCTGGCCGTGGAGCGCCATGCCACCTCGAAGCTCAATGGTGACGATCTGCTCGCCATCGACACGCTCGGCTTTCGCGGCGAGGCGCTGCCGTCGATCGGCTCGGTGGCGCGGCTGACCATCACCACGCGGCACGCGACCGAGCCGCATGGCTGGGCGCTCACGGTCGATGCCGGCGACAAGGGCGAGCCGAAGCCCGCGGCGCTGCCGCAGGGCACGCGCGTCGAGGTGCATGATCTTTTCTATGCAACGCCGGTGCGGCTGAAATTCCTGAAGACCGACCGCACCGAAGCCGAAGCGGTGCGCGAGGTGGTGCGGCGGCTGGCCATGAGCCGGCCCGATGTCGCGTTCACGCTCGCCGGCGAGGATCGCATGCCGGTGACCTGGGCGGCGGCGCTGCCGGGCGGGCCGGGACAACTGGCGCGGCTCTCCGACATTCTCGGCGCGGAATTCCGCGCCAACGCGGTGGACGTGCAGGGTGCCATCCATGGCGCGATGGTGGAAGGCTTCGCCGCGCTGCCGACCTTGTCGCGCGCCAATGCGCTCGGACAGTATCTCTTCGTCAATGGCCGGCCGGTGCGCGACAAGCTGCTGCTCGGTGTCGTGCGTGCGGCTTACGCCGACTATCTGCCGCGCGACCGGCATCCGCAGGTCGCCTTGTTCGTCACGCTTGATCCGCGCGAGGTCGACGTCAACGTGCATCCGGCGAAGACGGAAGTGCGCTTTCGCGATCCGGGGCTGATCCGCTCGCTGCTGATCAATGCGCTGAAGACCGCGCTGGCGCGCGACGGCCAGCGCACGGCGACCACCGGCGGCAGCGCCACCATCGCCGCATTCCGGCCGGCGATGACGCCGCCGCGTGGTGCTCCGATGGGCGGTTATGACTGGCGGCAGTCGCCGGCGCGGCCGCTCGGCGACGTGGTGCCGTTGCGCGGCGGTCTGGCGGAAGCCGCGCAGGCGGTGTTCGACACCGGCGGGCCGGTGGCAGATATTCGCGCCGAGCAGATGGCGGCGCCGGCGCCCGATCTGATGGCGCGGCCACTCGGCGCCGCGCGGGCGCAACTGCATGACACCTACATCGTCGCGCAGACGCAGGACGGGCTGGTGATCGTCGACCAGCACGCGGCGCATGAGCGATTAGTTTATGAGCGGATGAAGACCTCGCTCGCCGATCACGGCGTGGCGCGGCAGATGCTGCTCATTCCAGAAATCGTCGAACTCGACGAAGTCGATGTGGAGCGTCTGATCGCGCGGGCCGACGAACTGGCGCGGTTCGGCCTCGCTATCGAGCCGTTCGGGCCGGGGGCGATCGCGGTGCGCGAAACGCCGTCGATGCTGGGTGAGGTCGATGCGCGCGCGCTCGTGCGCGATCTCGCCGAGCACATGGCGGAGTGGGATGAAGCACTGCCGCTGGAACGCCGGCTGCTGCACGTCGCCGCGACCATGGCCTGCCACGGCTCGGTGCGCGCGGGACGCAGGCTCAAGCCCGAGGAGATGAACGCGCTGCTGCGCGAGATGGAAGCGGTTCCGAATTCCGGCCAGTGCAACCACGGTCGACCGACCTATGTTGAACTGAAGCTCACCGATATCGAGCGGTTGTTTGGAAGGCGCTAGGCCTTTGCCATCTGCTGCATGATCACGAATTCCGTGTCGTCATAACGCCGGCGTTCCAGTTCGGTGAATCCCTGCGGCGCGGCGACAGCCGCGCTCGCTGCTTCCTCCAGCACGATCAGTGCGCCGGGCGCGAGCCAGCCGCCGTCGCGCGCCGATAGGATCGCGCGGGTGCCAAGGTCCTTGCCATAGGGCGGGTCGGCGAAGATGAGGGAGAACGGCTCGATCGGATGCGCCGGGCCGAGCGTCGCGGCGTCGCGGCGGAAGATGCGGGTGACGCCGGCGAGGCCGAGCGTCTCGACATTCTGCCGCAACAGCGCGCGCGCTTCCGCGCCGTCATCGACGAACAGGCAATAGGCGGCGCCGCGCGAGATCGCCTCGATGCCGAGCGCGCCGGTGCCGGCGAACAGGTCGAGCACGCGCGCGCCGGTGACCGGATCGCCATAGGCGTGCATCAGCGTGTTGAACAGGCTCTCGCGCAGCCGGTCCGCGGTCGGGCGAATGCTCTGCGATTTCGGCGCGGCGAGATTGCGCCCGCGCAGGCGGCCGGCGATGACGCGCATCAGCGCGGCCTCGACGGACGCGGTCCGCCGGTGCGGTCGCGGCGATTCTTGCGATTGCGCTTCGGCGCGCCGGGCTTGGTGTCTTGCTTCGGATCGGTGCGCTCACTGTCGCGCCGTTCACCGCGTTTGGGGACATCGCGCTTGGGGGCGTCGCGCTTGTCGTCATGCCGTTTGCGGTCGTCGCGGCGCGCTTCGCTCCGGGGGGCGGAGCGAGGGCGTTCCTCGACTTTCTTTTTGCCGAAGCGCTCGTTGCGCTCACTAGGCTCGGCTTTCCGTTCCGGCTTGTATTCGCGCCGCTCGTGCTGACGCTCCTTCTTCCGGCTTTTGCGCTCGCGTGCCGGCATCGCATCGCTGTCGTGATGATCGAACACCGGCGCGGTGAAGTCGCATTGCGCCGCCTTGACGATCTCCGGGCCTAGCGTCGTTTTGAGAACGGGCGTATCCACCTCGCGCACAGCGCCTTCCGGCAGATCGTCGAGCGTGAACGGGCCGTAGGAGACGCGGATCAGCCGGTTCACATGCAAGTCGAGCGAGCGCAGTACGTTGCGCACCTCGCGGTTCTTGCCCTCGCGGATCGCGAACGACAGCCAGACGTTGGCGCCTTGCTGCCGTTCCAGCGTCGCTTCGATGGCGCCATAGCGGATGCCGTCGACGGTGATGCCGTCGCGCAGCCCGTCGAGCTGCTGCTGCGTCAGGCCGCGGCCGAAGGCGCGCACGCGATAGCGGCGCAGCCAGCCGGTGGAGGGCAGTTCCAGTGCGCGGGCAAGGCCGCCGTCATTGGTGAGCAGCAGCAGCCCCTCGGTGGTGAGGTCGAGTCGCCCGACGCTGATCACGCGCGGCAGGTCTTTCGGCAGAGCGCCGAAAATAGTCGGCCTGCCTTCGGGATCGAAATGGGTCGTCACGAGACCCGGCGGCTTGTTGTAGAGGAACAGCCGCGTGCGCTCGCGCGTGCGCATCGGCTCCCCGTCGACGGCGATCACGTCGCGCGAGGAGACATTGAGCGCCGGCGAGGTGATCACCGCGCCGTTGACGCTGACGCGGCCGGCGGCGATCCAGGCTTCCGCCTCGCGCCGCGAGGCCAGCCCGGCGCGCGCCATCACCTTGGCGATGCGTTCGCCGGATTTGTCGCTGCGCGGAGTGTCGGGCATCTGGGACCTTGGGGGACCTTGCGGGCAGGGCCATTCCTGCGGTTCTGGCGACGTGTATAAGGGCGTTACCGGCGGCACAAGGTGTGTCGTCATCTTGGAGAATGAGGCCGCACATCCGATGCCGGGTTTCATGGACATCGCGCTCGACGAGGCCCGCGCCGCGGCGGCGCGGGGCGAGGTGCCCGTGGGCGCGGTGGTGGTGAAGGACGGCGCCGTGGTCGCCCGGGCCGGCAACCGCACGCTCATGGAGCGCGATCCGACCGCCCATGCGGAGATGCTGGCGCTGCGTCAGGCGGCGGCTGCGCTCGGCTCCGAGCGGCTCACCGACTGCGATCTCTATGTCTCGCTGGAGCCGTGCCCGATGTGCGCGGCGGCGATCTCGTTCGCGCGCATCCGCCGGCTTTACTATGGCGCCGGCGATCCTAAAGGCGGAGCGGTGGACCACGGCGTACGGCTCTATGCGTCGCCGACCTGCCATCACCGGCCGGAGGTCTATGGCGGCATCGGCGAGGTGGAGGCCGCGACGCTGCTCAGGGATTTCTTCGCGGCGCGGCGCTAAGGGCGATTTATTCGGACCGAAGCACAATCTCTCCCCGTTCATTCCCGCGAAAGCGGGAATCCAGGCTTGGCCAAAGAACTGGGTCCCCGCTTTCGCAGGGACGAAGGGAAAAATTGATTAGCGCGCTATCACACCAGCTTGTCGACGTGCTGGCCCGGCCGGTCCGAGGGCGGCTGTTCGTCCTGCCGGTGATGATGCGGGTCCGGGTCGATGTCGCGCACGGGCGGCGCATCGGCAACCCGCGGCAGCTTGCGCAGGGTTCCGAGCGTCGACGAAGTCCGCGTTGTTCTGCTGACCGTGGACATGGAGCGCAGCCTAGCGACCGCGCCTGAATCAACTCCGATGGAAATCCGTAAAATTTGACACGCCGCTGAAACGACGGGCGTCGCGGCTGTTCACCCCTTGAAGAAATCGAGCAGCGCCTGCGTGGTCGCCTGCGGGTTTTCTTCCGGCGGGAAATGCCCGCTGTCGATCGGCTGGCCGCGCACATCTTTCGCCCAGGTTTTCCAGATCGGCAGCGGACCGCCGGTTTCGTTGGGGATTCCGGCCGCGCCCCATAGAGCGAGCATCGGAACTTCGATCATCTTGCCGGCGGCGCGGTCGGCCTCGTCGTTGGCGTAGTCCTGATAGCAGCCGGCGCGATAGTCCTCGCACTGGGCATGGATGCGTAGCGGATCGGAGATCGCCGCGCGATAATGCGCAAGCGCGCGCGGATCGAATGCGGAGAGATCCTTGCTCTTGGTCCAACTCGCCATCTTCCAGTCGCAATACTCGACCGGCGCTTTTTCGATCAGCATTTCCGGCAGCGGATGCGCCTGCGCCAGGAACGGCCAGTGCCACACTTTGATGGCCATGTTGCGGTTCATGCCCTGCCACATGTCGTAGGTCGGCACGATGTCGATGGTGACGAGTTGCTCGAGCCGGTGCGGATGATCGAGCGCGAGGCGATACGACACGCGCCCGCCGCGATCGTGACCGACGAGGCGGAAGCGGATATTGCCGAGCTTCTCCATCAGCTCGATCATGGCCCTGGCCATGGAGCGCTTGTCGTAAGGTGCGTGATCGGCGTCGGCTTCCGGAACCTCCGACCAGCCGTAGCCGGGCAGATCGGCGATCACCAGCGAGAACGATTGCGCCAGCGCTGGCGCTATGCGATGCCACATCACGTTCGATTGAGGATAGCCGTGCAGCAACAGCAGCGGCGGGCCGCTGCCGCCGGTGCGGGCGAACAATTTGCCCGCGGATGTGGTGATCCAGTGGGATTCGAAACCGGGAAACAGGTCGGCGAGATCGGGCATGCCACACTCACGCTGTGAGATCGTCTCTCCACTATCGGGCAGCTTGCGTAGCGCCACAAGCCCGAGGCGTTACGCCTTTTCCCGCTGCACCGCGCGCCAGCCGATGTCACGGCGGCAGAAGCCGCCCGGCCATGTGATCGCTTCGACGGCTGCGTAAGCGCGCGCCTGCGCCTCGCCGACGCTCTTGCCGATGCCGCAGACATTGAGCACGCGGCCGCCAGTCGCCACGACCTTGCCGTCGCGCGCGGCGGTGCCGGCATGGAAAATCTCGACGCCGTCAAGCTGCGCGGCGGCATCGAGACCGTCGATCACCGTGTTCTTCTCGTAGGCGCCGGGATAGCCCTTCGCCGCCATCACGACGGTGAGCGCCGCGTCCGGGTACCAGCGCAGATCGAAATTGCGCAGCTGCCCGTCGCAGGCGGCGATCATCGCCGGCACGATGTCGGACATCATGCGCAGCATCAGCACCTGGGTTTCCGGGTCGCCGAAGCGGACATTGTATTCGATCAGCTTCGGACCATCGCGCGTGATCATCAGCCCGGCGAACAGCACGCCCTTGTAGGGCGCGCCCATGGCCGCCATGGCGCGCACGGTCGGCAGCACGATCTCGTCCATGGTGCGCGCGGTCATCTCCGGCGTCATCACCGGCGCCGGCGAATAAGCGCCCATGCCGCCGGTGTTCGGCCCCTTGTCGCCGTCGAGCACGCGCTTGTGGTCCTGCGCCGAGGCCAGCGCGATCGCAGTCTCGCCGTCGCACAGCGCGAAGAACGAGGCTTCCTCGCCGTCGAGGAATTCTTCGACCACGACTTCGCTGCCGGCGGCACCGAGCCCGCCGCCGAAGATCATGTCGACGGCGTCGAACGCCTGATCGAGCGTCTCGGCGACGACGACGCCCTTGCCGGCGGCAAGCCCGTCGGCCTTGACGACGATCGGCGCGCCGATCTTGCGGATGTAGTCCTTGGCCGCGCCCGCATCCTTGAAGCGCTCATAGGCGCCGGTCGGAATGTTGTTGGCGCGGCACAGGTCCTTGGTGAAGCCTTTGGAGCCTTCGAGCTGCGCGGCTTGCTTGGTCGGACCGAACGCCTTGATGCCGGCGGCGGTGAGGTCGTCGACGATGCCGGCGACCAGCGGCGCTTCCGGGCCGACCACCACCAGCTCGATGGCGTTGGCGCGGCAGAAGGCGATCACCGCGGCGTGGTCGGCGACGTCGAGCGCCACCAATTCCGCCTCCTGGGCGATGCCCGCATTGCCGGGCGCGCAGTAGAGCTTGTCGGCGAGCGGGCTTCCCGCGATCTTCCAGGCGAGGGCGTGTTCGCGGCCGCCGGAACCGAGCAGGAGGATATTCATCAGTGGAGGTCCGCCAAAAGCGCCTTTTGCAGCTTACAATATGCTGACAAGCTGATTGTCAACCTTTCGCCGGGGTGGTGTAGCATGGCGCATCCCCCCCGCAAGAGATTCGGCCCGAATGGACGCTGCTGCACGCCTCAATGTTGTGGAATTGACCGTCAGCGAACTGTCGCTGTCGCTGAAACGCACCGTCGAGGATGCGTTCGGCCATGTGCGGCTGCGCGGCGAGATTTCCGGCTATCGCGGGCCGCATTCCTCCGGCCACTGCTATTTCGCGCTCAAGGACGAGAGCGCCCGGATCGACGCTGTGATCTGGAAGGGCGTGTTCGGCAAGATGCGCGTCAAGCCCGAGGAGGGGCTGGAGGTGGTGGTCACCGGCCGGGTGACGACCTATCCGGGCCGCTCCAACTACCAGATTGTCGTCGAGACGCTGGAACCGGCCGGCGTCGGCGCGCTGATGGCGCTGCTCGAGGAGCGCAAGAAGAAGCTCGCCAAGGAAGGTCTGTTCGACGAGGCGCGCAAACAGCTCCTGCCGTTCCTGCCGCAGGTGATCGGCGTCATCACCTCGCCGACCGGCGCGGTGATCCGCGACATTCTCCATCGGCTCAACGACCGCTTCGCGCGCCATGTCATCGTCTGGCCGGTACGGGTGCAGGGCGAGACCTCGGCCGCCGAAGTGGCGGCGGCGATCGAGGGCTTCAATGCGTTCCCGGCCGAGGGGCCGATGCGCCGGCCCGATTTGCTGATCGTCGCGCGCGGCGGCGGCTCGCTGGAGGATCTCTGGTCGTTCAACGAAGAGATCGTGGTGCGCGCCGCGGCGGGCAGCATGATCCCGCTCATTTCCGCGGTCGGCCACGAGACCGACATCACGCTGATCGATTTCGCCTCCGACCGCCGCGCACCGACGCCGACGGCCGCCGCCGAAATGGCGGTGCCGGTGCGTACCGATCTCGTGACGCAGGTCGCGGCGCTGCATGCGCGCCGCGTCGCCTGCTGGCAGCGCGGCATCGAGTTGCGGCGCAAGGAGTTGCGTGCGCTGGAACGCGCGCTGCCGCGCCGCGAGCGGCTGTTCGAGCAGCAGCGTCAGCGGCTCGATGGTCTCGCGGAGCGTCTGCCGCGCGCGCTCGCCGCGAACGCGCAGGTGCATCATCGCCAGCTTGACCGCCTCACGGCGCGATTGTCGCCGCAGATGCTGCGCCGGCGCATCGATCTCTGCCGTGAGCGCGTCGGCGTGCTCGGCGATCGCGGCCGTCGTTCGATCGGCGTGCTGGTGGGCCGCCGCCGCGAGCTGATGACGCGCACCAATTTCTCGCCACGTGCCGCACGGGCGTTTCTGGTGTGCCAGGAACGCCGCAGCGCGCGGCTTGGCCATCTCGGCGAATTGCTGAAGGCGTTTTCCTATCGCGGTGTGCTGGATCGCGGCTTCGCGCTGGTGCGCGGCGCGGACGGGCATCCGTTGCGTGGTGCGGCGCAGGTGGAGAGCGGCGCGCGGCTCGCCATCGAGTTTGCCGACGGCACGGTGAGCGCCGTCGCCGATGGCGCGGTCGTGGCGCCGAAAACATCGGCCAAGCCGGCGGTTAAAACACCTGCGCCGAAAGCATCCGCGCCGAAAGCCAAACCGCCCGGCGCGACCGGGCAGGGCGATTTGTTTTAGCGAAAGTTGATCGGGATCGTCTCAGTCATCCGGACGCCGCGTGAGCGGCGATCCGGGATCCAGACATGCGACGATATATGATGCGGGCTGGATTCCGGGTTCGCGCTTTCAGCGCGCCCCGGAATGACGAGCCTCTCTCAATACTTCACATTGGCGAACACCCGCACGGTGCGGCCGGGCATCAGCACCTCGTTCTTGGTGTAGGACACCGCGTTGCGCATCGCCTGATCGAGCAGGTTGTCACCGCTGATTCCGACAGTGAACTGCTTGATGCCGCTCGGATCGTTCTTCAGCTTTTCGGTGTAGCTGATCTGCGCGCGCAGATTGTCGTAGCCCGGCGTTCCGGTTTCGTTGGCCGAGACGTCATTCTGCGAGAACGCATGCAGCAGGTTCACGCGCGCCAGCCAGTTGGCATTGCGCCAATAGACGCCGCCGCCGAGACGCTGCGGCGGGATGCGCGGCACATTGCTGCCATCGGTGAAAGTGGCGCGGACGAAATCATATTGCCCGTCGATGCCGAACAGACCATTGGCCATCGGGGCGACGTCCCATTGGAACTGGAATTCGCCGCCGCGGAAGATCGCGTCGCGCTGCGAGTAGACCGCCTGGTTCAACTCGCTGCCGGCGCCGCCGGGCGTGCAGGAGGCGAAATCGTCGTCGCACATCTCGCCGGTGAGGCGGCGGAAGATGAAGCCGTCATATCGCGTGTAAAAGGCATTGGCCTCGAAGCGGAACGGGCCTTTGGCGCGCTTCAGCCCGATCTCCAGCGACTTCGCCACTTCCACATTGAGATTGGGATTGCCGATGTCGAACGTGCCGGTGGCGTCATGCCCACCGCGTGAGAACAGTTCGGGCGCGCGCGGCGCGCGCTCGACATATTGCGCGGTGACGCTGCCGACCATGTCCCACGGCAGATCATGCAGCAGGCCAATGCTCCCGCTCTTCGGCAGGAAATTCCGCGTGCGGTTCGATGTCGCGAGATCGCCGGACGGAATATCCGGTGACGAGCCGGTCACCTGGTTGGTCTCGATGCGCCCTGCAAGCTGCGCGCGCCACGTCTCGGTGAACTTGAACTCGTTGAACGCATAGGCTGCGAGGCTGCGCGTGCGGTTCGGATCGAACAGGCCGGTGCCGTCCAGGGACGGGGCGGTCAGTTCCTGATGGAAACCCTGCACGCCGATGGCGGTGGTCATCGACGCAAAGCGCAGGTCGAACGGCGCGAGCTGCATCTCGACGCGCGCTTCCTGTTCTTTGTTGGTAAAGGTCTGCCGCACGCCGTCGCTGATCGGATCGTTGGCGTTGAGATAGCCGATCTCGTTGTGCTTGTAGTCGGACGCGCCGAGCCAGAAGCGGATCGCATCGACTGCCGCCGACTGCGGGCGGAATTCGCCTTTGCCGGTGATTTTCATCTGCCGCATGTCGATGCGGGTGTTGTGGTCTTCGCCGTCGATGCCGGGAATATGATAGAGGCTGTTGATCTGCGACACGGCGAGGCCGGCATAGCCGCCGTCGAAGAAATACGAACCGCCGAGCGATTCTCCATAGGTGCGCGCGGCCGAGTTCGGCTGCCGGCCGCCGAACGCGCGGGTCGGATCGTTGAGATAGGGATAGGCGGGGATGTTGTAGCTCGCGCTGTTGCGGCCGAATGCATCGGCGTGGATCGCCACATTGTCCTTGCCGGCGTCGAGCAGCACCGCGCCGTCGAGGCCGCGGTCGGCGCTACTCGCACCGCCGCGCAGTTCGGCGCTGAAGCCGTCCTTCGGTACGCTCTCGGGAATGCGATTGTTGGTGGCGTTGACCACGCCGCCGATCGCCTGCGAGCCGTAGCGCAAGGTCGCCGGCCCGCGGATCACCTCGATGCGGTCGGCCGCGAGCGGATCGATCGGTGTGCCGTGATCCTCGCCGAGATCGGAGACGCCGTTGCTGCCGATGCCGTTCTCCTGAATGCGCACGCGATTGTTGTCGAGGCCGCGCACGACCGGCCGGCTCGACGCGCCGGGCGCGAAGCCCGATCCGGTGATGCCGGGCTTGCTCATCAGCAGATCGCCGAGCGTGCCGGCGCCGCTGCGCTCCAGTTCTTCCTTTGGCACCACCGTCACGGTGGCGAACTGGTCGGTGACGACCGGCAGCGTTCCCTGGGCGGAATCATCAGATGGGTCGCCGGTATCGGGCGCGGGCCGCGCGATCGGGCTCGGTGCGGTGATGACGATTTGCGGCAGTGTCACCTGCGCGACGACAGGATGCGAGAGCAGCAGCGGTGCGGCGGAGACGCCGGCCAGCAAGGCGAGGCGGGAAACAGCATAGGTGAAAGACATCGGAGCGATTCCGGAACTGACAGCAGACAGGCGGCGCAGCCGGAGACGATCCGGTGCGGCGGCGAAACAATCGGGCTTGTCAGGCGGAAGGGGGTGCGCGGGCGCGGAAAGCGCGGGCGGCGAGCGCGACGTGCTCTGTCGCCCTAGGCTGGGTCCAGGCGACCGGCTGCGGTGCTGGCACCGGCAGCACGACCGGTGGCGGCAGGGTCAGCGAACCGGCGAGGTGGATCACCGCGCAGATGGCGCAGTGATCCTGATCGGCTGGCTGGGCGGGAAGATCGGTCCCGGACGGCAGGGCGGCGGTCTGGACCGCGGCCGCCGCGGCAGGCGAGAACGGCAGCGGGTGGTGATGGCCGAACGACAGGACAAGCTGCAGGGCCAGCGCCAACAGCGCCAGTCGCCCCGCCCAGATCCGGTTGGTCCGGAACCAGCCCATCATCCCTCACCCGCGTAAATGTAATATTATAACATCTGGTCCGGACCGCGATGTCAACGCCGTCGGGACAGGCGCGGGGATAAAGCCGCCGGATCAGACTAGCGGGACAGGAACTCGCGGGCGCGGCGGATCGCATCGTCGCGCGCGGCGGCCTGGGTGCCGACATGGACGCGGCCGTTGTTGCTCGCGGTGTTGGCGATGCCGGCCAGTTCGTGCAGCGGCTCGTTGGCCCGGTCGAAATTGTGATAGGCGCCCGGATAAACGACGATCTGCACCTGCGCGCTGCGGCCCCGCGCGCCCGCCACCATCTGCTCGCACGCGCTCGCGGAGCTCCAGTCGTCGGCGCGGCCGATCAGGATCAGCGTCGGCACGCGGCCGCTCCACGCGGTGAGACCGAGCCGCCCGCAGGTCGGATAGAACGCGATGGCCGAGCGGAAGTCCGGCGTGCCGTCGCGCACTTCGGCGCGGCGACGGATGGAGTAGAGCGCGGCGGTGGCGCCGTGCGACCAGCCCATCAGCGAGACGCGCTGCGCATTGGTCCACGGCTGGACTTGCAGCCAACGTCGCGCCGCATTGGCATCGGCGATGCGCGTGCGCGAAGCGCGCGCCGCGCGCATCCGCTGTCGGCATTGCGAGCCGTGGCCGCGCGAGCCGAAACTGTCGGGGAAGATCACCGCATAGCCGAGCGCCACCAGCCGGTCGCCCCAGTCGCGGTATTGCGGCAGCAGGGCGCCGGCGGCATCGACCAGGCCCTCGCAGCCATGCAGCGCGACGACGGCGGGGAACGGGCCGGGGCCGTCCGGCCGCGCGGTGAGCGCGTGCAGCTTGATATCTGCGAGCGGAATCTCGACGCGATCATAGGCGGCGGCAGCAGGCACCAGCATCAAAGCGATGAAGGTGGCGATCAGGCTGAGACGGCGCATCGATCCTCGTCGGGCGGTTCGCAGCGAAACTAGCATGGTTGCGGCGCGCGCCGTGCTCACACCCCCGTTATCCGAGGGTTTCGCAAGCGCGCGCGAGGCTTTATGGTGACGCCAGACTGCCACGCTCTCATGAGGTTCAAGGTGCTCAATCGTTCGGGTCGCTTCAATCCGGCCGACGGCGAAGCCGAGGTGAAATATCTCGACGGCGATTTCCGGGTGATCCGCCCCGGCGCATTCGTGCGCTGCGTGGTGACCGGCACGCCGATCCCGCTCGAAGAGCTCAAATACTGGGATGTCGACCGGCAGGAGGCTTATGTCTCGCCGGAGGCGGTGATGCAGCGCCGCGCCGCCGGCTGATCAGCGATTCAGCGTCGCGCGCAGCAGCCCGGCGAGGACGCCGGGTTCGGACACGGTCAGCCGCACCGGCAGCGCGACGGCGTCGCGCGCGAGCTGCGCCAGCGTCGGCGTGGCAGCGCCGGTCAGCCGCGCGAGATCCTTTTCCGTGGTGACGAGTTGCAGCGCGCCGGCTTTGGCCTCTGCCAACAGGTCGGCGGCCTCGCGTTCCGTGAAACGGTGATGATCGGCAAAGGCGGCGAGCCGCTGCGGCGGCGCGCCGGCATCCGTGAGTGTGGCCGCGAATTTTGCCGGGTCGCCGATCCCGGCGAAGGCGAGCAGCAACCGTCCACGCAGGGACTCGACGACATCGGCGTCCGGCGTCAGCGCCGCATGCAGCACCGGGATATTGCGTGCCTGCGCCGCGTCGATGACCGGTGCGCAAGCGGGCCGTGCGGCGCCGACGATCAGCACGGCGGAAACGAACGGCATCTGCGCGGCGAGCGGCGCGCGCAGCGGGCCGGCTGGGAAGACGCGGCCGTTGCCGAGGCCGCGCCGTCCATCGACCACGGCGATGGCGAGATCCTTGCGCAGCGACGGATTCTGCAAACCGTCGTCCATGACGATGACAGTGGCCTTCTGCGCCGCTGCCAGCGCCGCGCCGGCGACGCGGTCGCGCGCCACAACGGTCGGCACGGCGCGCGCCAGCAGCAAAGGCTCGTCGCCCACCGCATGCGCGCGGGAATGCCCGTCGACCAGCAACGGACCGCTGTCGCTGCCCCCGTAGCCGCGTGTCAGCATCACCGGCCGCTCGCCATTGGCGACAAGCTGCCGCGCGACGGCGATGGCGGTCGGCGTCTTGCCGGTGCCGCCCAGTGTCAGATTCCCGACGCAAATCACCGGCACACCGGCGCGGATGCCATCCTGCCGCATGCGCGCGGCGGTCAGCGCGCCGTAGAGCGCGCCGAGCGGCGACAGCAGCGCACCGAGCGCGCTGTCGTTCCACCAGAAGTCCGGCTCACGCATGATGTGTCATCCGCGCGTCCATCTCATGCATCGGCGTTGCGGTATTCCTGACGCAACTGCAGCAGATAGGGGTCGAGCGCCGCGGCGGTCCGCTCCAGCGCGCCGCCGAGAACGGCGATGGCGCGCTCGCCGGCGGTCGCCACGCTCCGGCGTTCCACCGGATCGCCGAGCCAGGCACCGGCGCGCAACGCGAGCTTCCCGGCGTCGGTGACTCGCGCCGCGCCGCGTGCCTTGTTGAGCGACGCATAGATGTCGGCGAAATTGCCCACATGCGGGCCGTGCAGGATCGCCGCGCCAAGCTTGATCGCCTCGATCGGGTTCTGCCCGCCGTGGGGAATGAGCGATCCGCCCATGAACACAACCGGCGCCAGCCGATAGAGCAGGCCGAGTTCGCCGAGCGTGTCGGCGACATAGATGTCGGTCGTTGCATCGGGAAGCGCGCCGCTGCTGCGCCGCGTGGCGCGCAGGCCGGCCGTCGCGGCCAATGCCGTAATGTCGCCGCCACGCTCGGGGTGGCGCGGTGCGATGACGGTCAGGAGATTGGAAAAGCTTTGCCGCAGCAGCTTGTGCGCTTCGACGATCACGTCATCTTCGCCTGGATGGGTCGAGGCAGCCGCGAGCAGCGGCCGGCCGGCAATGGCATCGGTCAGCGCCGCGAGCGCCGCCGGATCGGCGGACGGCGCGGGCACGTCGAGCTTCAGATTGCCGGTGGTGACGATGCGCGGCGCGCCGAGCGATCCGTAACGGTCCGCATCGACCGGCGTGCGCACGAGACACAGGCTGAAGCGGCCGAGCAGGCCGGCGATGGTGCCGGGCGCGAGCCGCCAGCGGTCGAACGAACGCTCCGACAGCCGGCCGTTGACGAGGATGAGCGGCACGCCGCGTTCAGACGTCTCCATGATCATGTTCGGCCACAGGTCGGATTCGACGAACATGCCGAGATCGGGCCGCCAGTGATCGAGAAACCGGCCGACGAAGCGTGGCGCATCGAGCGGTACGAACTGATGCACCACTTGCGGATGCAGTCGGTCGCGCGCGAGCTTCGCCGCCGTCACCGTGCCGGTGGTGACCAGCACGCTGATGGCCTGCTTGCGGATATGCTCGATCAGCGGCAGCACGGTGTTGAATTCGCCGACGCTCGCGCCATGCACCCAGACGAGCGGCCCGCGCGGGCGCGGGATGCGCGTCTCGCCGAACCGCTCGGGCAGGCGCGCGGCATCTTCCTTGCCGCGGCGCAGCCGGTAATTCAGCAAGAGCGGCGAAAGCGGGCCGAGCGCGGCCGAAATGCCGCGATACATGCGCAGCGTCACCGGCGTCGTGTCGGCATTGTCGTTGGCGGCGCTCATGAAGCCTTCCCGGCCGCCAGGAGTTTGGCGCGGGCGCTCGCGGCGTTCAATTCCTGCTCGACCTTGAGGCGCGCGGCTTCGAGCGCCGCGTCGTCGGCGTCGCGCGGCACGCGGATCGGCTCGCCGATCACGCCGTACATACGGCCGAACGGCAGATTGATCGCGGTGCGATCCCAGTTGTCGAGCTCCTTGCGCCGGCTCGTTGTCATCGACAGCGGATAGATCGGCCGGCCTGAATGCTGCGCCAGCTTGACGATGCCGAGGCCGGCGCGGCGCGAGACTTTCGGCACGTCGGCGGTGAGTACGATGTTGTAGCCATCGGCGAGCGCCGTGAGCATATCCTTGAATGCCGGCACGCCACCCTTGCGGCGGAATTCGCCGTGGTGCGCGCCGGAGCCGCGGATGAGACCGATGCCGAGCTTGCGAGCGGCAACCGCGTTGATCTCGCCGTCGGCATGGCGCGAAATCAGCACCTTGGTCTGGTGGCCGGGGCGGTCGGGATTGCGGAAGAATGCGCTGATCAGATGCTCGCCGTGCCACAGCGCGATGATCACCGGCAGGTCGGGCGCGATACGGTCATAGATGTCGTGCGGCTCGAGCGTCATCGGATTGGTCCGGCGCACGAGCCGCAGATAGGCGGCGGCCACGGAGCCGGCGGCGGCGAGCATCGCCGGTTGCCGCAGAAGTCGCTTCGACCACCGCATGAGGGTTTCCGTCAGGCCTTGGGATTGGCTTCCGCCGGGTCGAGCAGACGATGCAGATGGACGATAAAATAGCGCATCAGCGCGTTGTCGACGGTCTGCTGTGCCTTGGCCTTCCACGCCACATAGGCGCTCGCATAGTTCGGATAGACGCCGACGATATCGACCGCGTCGAGGTCCTTGAATTCGTGGCTGCCGAGCTTGGTGAGTTCGCCGCCGATCACGAGATGGAGAAGCTGTTTTCCGGGAGCGTCATCGGCCATGGTCTTCTCCGAGCTGTCGTCGGTTCCGATCGGTGTCGCGGGCGAGTTCGATCAGTTCGTCGTGGCGGGGCAGGCCCGCTGCAATCAGGGGTTCGTGCACCGGCTCCGCATTGTTGTAAATCAGCCTCCGGCCGCTGAAATCGGTCAATGCGCCGCCGGCTTCGTGCACCAAAAGGTCTGCCGCCGCAAGGTCCCAGTCGTGGCTGTGGCCGGAGGTGAAGGCAGCGTCGATGCTGCCGTCGGCGACCCGCGCCAGCCGCAGCGCCAGCGAGTGGATTTTCGGCACGGTGACGGCATCGGGATGGCTGCGGGCGACCCAGTCGAGATAGCGCTTCGGCCCGGCGAAGCGCGCGCCTGAGAGCGCGTCGTTGGCGCTCACGGTCAGGCGGCGGTCATTCAGCGTCGCGCCCGCCGCGGCGCCGGCCAGGAACATCTCGTCGGTCGCCGGCGCATAGAGTGCTGCCAGGACAGGCCGTCCGCTGCGCGCCAGCGCCACCGAGATGGTCCAGTCCGGCTTGCCGGCGATATAGCCGCGGGTGCCGTCGATCGGGTCGACGATCCAGACATCCTCGGCCGCGAGCCGCACCGGATCGTCTTCGGATTCCTCGGAAAGCCACGCCGCGCGCGGCGCGAGCGCGCCGAGCCGTTCGCGCAGCAGCGCATCGACGGCGAGATCGGCTTCGCTCACCGGCGAGGTCTCGTCCTTGAGCCAGCTTTTCAGGGTCGCCGAACGGAAGCCCTTGAGCGCGAGCGCCCCAGCCTCGCGCAGCGCCCGCGCGAGCGGATCGCGCAGCGTCCCGAACTCACTGGCCGGCAAGCGTCAGGCCCTCCACGCGCACGGTCGGCGCATTGGTCCCGTAGCGGAATTCGAGATCGTTGGCCGGCGTCAGCGTTCGGAAGATGTCGAACAGATGCCCGGCGATGGTCACCTCGCTCACCGCGAAGGTGAGCTGACCGTTCTCGATCCAGAAACCCGATGCGCCGCGGCTGTAGTCGCCGGTGACGCCGTTGACGCCGGAGCCGATCAGGTCGGTGACATAGAAACCGTCCCTGATGTCGGCCATCAGGTCGGCCGGCGTCAGCGTGCCAGGTTCGAGATGCAGATTGGTCGGCGACGGCGAGGGCGGCGAGGAAGTGCCGCGGCTGGCGTGGCCGGTGGTGACGAGGCCGAGTTCGCGCGCGGTGGTGCTGTCTAGCACCCACGAGCGCAACTCGCCGTTGTCGACGATGGCGAGCGGCGCGCCGGCGACGCCTTCGCCGTCGAACGGCCGCGATCGCTGGCCGCGCAAGCGCCCCGGATCGTCGATGATGCGGATGTTCGACTGGAACAGCGCCGCGCCCATCTTGTCCTTGAGGAAAGACGACTTGCGCGCGATCGCCGCGCCGTTCGCTGCATTGGCGAGATGGGACACCAGCGTGCCGGACACGCGCGGGTCGAACACCACCGGCACCTTGCGCGTGCTCATCTTGCGCGGATTGAGCCGCGCCACCGCGCGCTCGCCGGCGGAGCGGCCGAGTTTTTCCGGCGCGTCGAGATCGGCGCGATGCGCGGCGGAGGAATAGTCGTAGTCGCGCTCCATGCCAGTGCCTTGGCCGGCGATGGCGGTCATCGACACGCCGTAGCGCGAGCCGAGATAGGCGCCGTGGAAACCGTCACTGGTCATCAGTACCATGCCGCCGATGCCGGCCGAGGCCGAGGCGCCGCCGGACTTGCTGACGCCCTTGACCGCGAGACCCGCCTGCTCGGCGGTGCGCGCCATGGTTTCCAGGGTGTTGACGTCCGGCAGATTCGGATCGAGCAGGTCGAGATCGGGGATCACCCGCGCCAGCCGCTCCGGATCGGCGAGGCCGGCGAAGCGGTCCTCCGGCGCGGCGCGCGCCATGGCGACAGCGCGGGCGGCGAGATCGGCGGGCGAGACGCCGGCGATATCGTTGGTGGAGACGACGGCCTGCTTGCGGCCGACCAGCACGCGCAGGCCGACATCGTCGCTCTCGGCGCGCTCGGATTCTTCCACCGCGCCGTCGCGGATTTCAATCGACTGCGACATCGAACGCACGGCGACCGCGTCGGCCTGATCGGCGCCGGCCTTGCGGGCGGCATCCACCAGCCGTTCGGCGAGGCGGGTGAGGGCGGATTGATCGAGGAGGGAGGCTGGGTCTGACATGAGGCCTTTCAGATGGCGTGGAACAGCGCGCGGTTCAACCGGGTTCGCGCATTTTTCCGCATCCGCGCAAGGTCTCGTCAATCATGTCCGGCAAGGTCGCATCAAGCATCCGCGCGGGTGACACCTGATTAACCGCGCTTCTTAAGCGGTTTTCGCCTCGGCTCTGCCATGATCGCCTCACGACCGGGAATACCCGGCGTGGGAGAGTTTTGAGGCGTCAAATGCGAAGTGGCGGTATGTCCGCCGGGTCGAGTCGCGCGCTGCGGCTCGACCCGCACGCCCTGCCGGTTCGCTATGCAGCGGCCGATGCCAGGGCGGATGGACAGGAACGGGACATCGAAATCAATCGCGATCGGGTGGTCGTGCGCCGTGCGGTTTCCGGCGTGCGGATGGCCGTGAACATGCCGCTGTCGGCGTTCCTCGGCGTCGCGCTGCACATGCTGCCGCCGGACGGCGAGCGGCAGGCGGCGGTGGCGTTGGTGCTCGAACACAACGATCCGTCGCTGCGGCTGCCACTCTATGTATCGTCGGATACCGAAGACCTGATGGCGCAATGGCAGTCGTGGGCGTCGGTGCTCGGCGTGCCGCAACTGATCGGCGAGATTGACGGCGAAGTCCGCGAAGCGTTCGACCGGCTCGGCTCGGTGATGACGGCACGGCCGTTCGCCCGCCGCCGGCGGCGCGCTACCTTGCGTCAGCGCCGCCCGTCGATCCTGATGCGGCGCAAGCCCGGCCGCGCTATGAAGCCGGACAACGCCGTGCATCGCGAACGCGAGATCATCGCGCGGAATTGAGAGCCCTGGCGCGCGCGATCAAGCTTCTGGCACGCTCGATCAAGACGGCACAGGTGAGGACGGTTACGGTCGCCGATCTTTCGTGATCGTGTGAACCGTTCCATGAACGCTCAGAATCCTGCTTCCACTGCCGCATTCCTGACGGCCGTCATCGCCGCGCTTGGCGCGGATGCCGTCAACGCCTCAGCGTCCGAGCGCGCCGATGTCGGTCGGCATACGCTGCCGGCACCGGACCATCTGCCGGCGGCGGTGCTCTATCCCGCATCGACCGCCGAGGTCGAAACCATCGTCAAGCTCGCCAACACGCATCGCGTGGCGCTGTTTCCCATCAGCGCGGGCCGCAATCTCGGCCTCGGCTCGCGCGCGCCGATGGCAACGGGGCAGGTGGTGATCGAACTCGGCAAGCGGATGAACCGGATCGTCGAGATCAACGACAATCTCGGTTACGCTGTGGTCGAGCCCGGCGTCACCTTCAACGCGATGTATGACGAACTGACACGGCGCGGCAGCGCGCTGATGATGTCGCCGACCGCAGGCCCGCCGGACGGCAGCCTGCTCGGCAATGCCGTCGACAAGGGCGGCGGCGCCGGCCCGCTCGGTAGCCATTTCGACAATGTCTGCGGCATGGAGATCGTGCTCGGCAACGGCGATGTGATCCGCACCGGCGACGGCGGTATCGATTCCGAAACGCATCCGAACTGGCACGTCACCAAATACAGCTTCGGTCCGGCGCTCGACGGGCTGTTCACGCAATCGAACTACGGCATCGTCACCCGCGTCGGCCTGTGGATGATGCAGCGGCCGGCGCATATCCGCATGTTCTTCTTCGCGTTCCCGGACGACGAAGATCTCGGCGAGATCGTCGACCTGATCCGGCCGCTGAAATCGGCGCAGGTGGTGCCGACCATGATCCGCGCCACCAACGACCTCTATCTCATCTCCTCTCAGCAGAAGCATCCGCGTCATGACGCGGCGGGCGCGATCACGCCGCTGACCGATGCGGAACGGCGCGAGTTGCAGAAAAAGCACGGCGTTGGTTCGTGGATGGTGTCGGGCGCGCTCTATGGCGCCAGCGCGGCGGCGGTCGAGCCGGCGCTGGAGCGGGTGAAGGCGCATTTCCTGCGCTCCGGCAAGGCGCGCTACATCCCGGCGGAAGAAGCCGAGCCGCGCGCGATCTTCCAGGCGGCAATCAATTCCAATTCCGGCCGCCCGGCCGGCGGTGAACTGCAGATGCTGAAATGGCGGCCGGGCGACGGCGCGATCTGGATGACGCCCGGTGCGCGCATGGACGGCGCGGCGGTCAATGCCTTCCAGCGCGGCTGCCGCGCGGCGGCGGCGGAGTTCGGCCTCGAATATATGGCGTCGTTCGTCTGCGGACAGCGGTTCGCCCGCGGCATCCATGCGATCCTCTACAACCGCGACGATCCGGACGAGGCGGCGCGCGCCGACCACTGCTATCGCAAGATGTGCGACGTGTTCCGCGGTGCCGGCGTGTTCGTCGGTCGCGCGCCGACGATCTATCAGGACTATCACCAGAACCAGCGCACGCCGGAGATCGTGCGCGCCTGCAATGCCATCAAGCAGGCGCTCGATCCGAACGGCGTGATCGCGCCCGGCCGCTACGGCATTTACTGATCCAGAGGGGAAACGACCGATGTCCAAATGTCTGCTTGTTGCCGCGTTGTTCGCCGCCACCGCGTTCGCCGGGAGCCTGTCGCCGGCTGCGGCGCAATATCCGTCGGGACCGGCCAAGCTCGTGGTCGGCTTCGCGCCGGGCGGCGGCAACGACATTCTCGCGCGTATCGTCGCCGACAAGCTGCAGGCGCATTTCGGCAAGCCGTTCGTGGTCGAGAACCGCCCGGGCGCCAACGGTGTGATCGCCATCGACGCGGTGAAACGCTCGACGCCGGACGGATTGACGCTGCTGGTCGGACCGAGCAGCGGCATGACGGTCAATCCTGTGGTGCTCAAGACCATCCCCTACGATCCGGTGAAGGACTTCGAGCCGATCGCGCTGGTCGGTTCGTTCCCACTGATCGTCGTGGTCAAGGCGGATTCGCCGATCAAGTCGCTGCAGGATCTGGTGGCGAGGGCCAAGGCCGCGCCCGGCACGATCAACTACAGTTCGGCGGCGACCTCGTTCCAGGTCGCGACCGAGGCCTTCGCCCAGAAGGCCGGCATCAAGATGATGAACATTCCCTATCGCGGCAGCGCGCCGGCGGCGACCGCGGTGGTGACGAACGATGTCGCGGTGAATTTCGGCGACAGTTCGGCAGTGCTGCCGCTCATCCAGGGCGGGCAAATGCGCGCGCTCGCGGTGACGACGTCAAAGCGCATCCCGAGTCTGCCGGATGTGCCGACGATTGCGGAATCCGGCTATCCGGGATTCGAGATGGTGTTCTGGTCCGGGCTGTTCCTGCCGGCCGGAACGCCGGAGGACATCCGCAAGGCGCTGGAAACGGAAGTCGGCAAGATCGTCGCCATGCCCGATATCCTCGCGCGGATGAAGCAGCTCGGCGTCGAGCCGACCTTTGCGCCCGGTGCGGCGCTCGGCGCGCGCGTGAAGTCGGAGATCGAACTGTTCCGCACGGTGGCGGCGGGCGCTGGCATCAAGGCCGAGTAGCGCGCGCTCTTGTTTCGCTCGGGCTTTCGCCGAACTGCGCGCGATAGGACCGCGAGAAATGCGCGGCGTCGTTGAAGCCGCAGGCCAGCGCGATCTCGATCAGCGCGCGCGCGCCGGCAGTGTCGGCTTCGATGATCGTGCGCGCGCGGGCGAGCCGTTCGCTCGCGAGATAGCGCGCGACGGTGAGGCCGTTCGCGGCGAACAGCCGGTGCAGGCTGCGCACCGACAGATCGGCGGCGCGGGCGATCGCCGCCGGCGTCAGGTCGGGGCGATGCAGCCGGGCGCGGATATCGCGCTGGATCGCGGCGAGGCCCGACAGATCGGCGGCGTTGTCGTGGAACGCGCCGCGCATCAGGGTCGCGAGCGCGTCGAGCATGGCCGCGCATTCGTCGTCGCGCCAGCTTTGCGCCGGATCGGTGAGCAGGGCGATCGTGTCGCGGGCAAGGCTGGTACAGGGCCGGTCCGGCGGCAAAGCGATCGGTTGCCGTCCGGTGCGCGGCAGCCACGGCTCGATCGCCGCGCGCGGCATCAGCACCAGACGCCGCTCGACCTCATGCGGAAATTCGATCTCGAACGGCGTGCTGCTGTCGATGACGGCGATGCCACCAGGCGCGAGACCGAGTTCATGACCGGACTGGCGGATTTGTGATGTGCCGCGGCACTGCAGGCTGACCATGAACAGGCCTTCGCCGCGCCGCGCCTGCATCGCGTTGCGGCTGACGCTGTGCGTGGCGGTGGCGAACGAGACGAGGCGCGCGCCGGCAACCGTGCGGCTGGCGAGATAACCCTGAAAGGCGTTGCGGCGTGCCGTGCGCATGTCGGCATCGAGCACGCCGCGCACCACCACGTCCGACCAGAAGTCGACCCGGTTGTGCGCAGTCTCGGCTGTCGTCCATGACTGCCACATCGCCGCCATCCTTCCCAAGGAAGCGGCCAAGGTGAGAGACGGGAGCGGCGCGGTCAAGCCGCTCTCATCGGCAATTGTCTACTTGCACCTGCGCAGCTGCAGGCTGGCGCCCCTGGCCGGATCGAGTTCGACGCGGTCGGGGTCGGTCTTGACGCGGATGGTGAGGCTGTTGCGGCCGTTGACCTGTCCGGTGCGGAACTCCTCGACGACGCGGAACGACGACTGACCTTCCGGCTGCACCGAGATGGCGCGAAAGTCGGGCACGCCGCCGCCCGAGTCGAACCGCCGCTCGCCCTGGAAGTCGACTGTCCGCAGCCGCGAGCAGTCGATCGGATTTTTGTCGGTGCTGGTGCTCTGACCCCAGCGCCCCTGCACCGGATAGGACGCGGCCTGCGCGGCGGATGCGAGCAGCAGCGTGGCCAAGGTCGCGAAGACGGCGGATGCGGCGACTTTGATCATGGTCGGTCGGGCTCCGTGAGCGTGCAGTCCTGAAAATGGAGCCGGGGCAGGGCGACTGCCACCGGCATCCGGGGCTATGGTTAGCGGGACGACAACAGATCGGTGATTTTAGCAATTTAATCGAACCCGCTGTCGTCATTCCGGACGCAGCGAAGCGGCGATCCGGAATCCAGCGGCGCGATGATTGTGGACGATTCTGGATTCCGGATTCGCGGACGTTGTCCGCGCCCCGGAATGACGAGGTTTCAGCGGCCTTCTCTGGCCCATGTCATCGCCAGCGCGCCGATCAAGAGCAGCAGGCCGAGCATGCCGGCGAAGATCGGCAGCACGCCGATGCCGCGCACGACTGTGACCTGCCGCATCTTCAAGCCAAGCCAATCGTCGCCCTTGTAGCTCGATCCGGAACGCACCGGCACCACGCGCGGCGTGCCGTCGGCAAGCCGCAGCGCGCCGCCGCCGGTCGCATCGGTGATGCGCTTCATCACATCGGTGGTGGAGGTGACCTCGGCGAATTCGCGCGGATTGGCCGGGCCGACATTCACCAGCGCGGTGAGCTTGCCGTCGGTCGCGCGCCACAGGCCGAGTTCGCTGGCATCGACCGTTGCGCGCCATACGCCGTCGCCGGCGGAGGCCAGCGTGAGCTTGCGCTCGCGGCCGGAGGGCGAGGTCACCGTCACCTCATCGACGCTGTCGGCCATGGTCTGGCGCTGCACCGTGAGTTCGCGCCCCTGTGCGAGCAGGCGCAGCGCTTCCTCTTCGAGATCGGGCTGTTTCATCAGCCAGTGCGAGAGCCGCCGCAGCAGATCGAGATGCGGGCCGCCACCTTCGTAGCCGCGCGCCCACAGCCAGATATGATCGGACAGCAGAAGCGCGACGCGGCCTTCGTCCTGACGCTGTAGCACTAACAGCGGCTTGTCGCCTTGGCCCTGCATCACGCTGACGCCGGTGACGGCGCGCGTGTCGATCAGCCGGAACCAGCGGCTCCAGTGCGGCGGCGTGGCCTCGGCGCCTTCGAGCCCGCGCGTCACCGGATGACGCTTGCCGAGTGCGGTCA
The DNA here is from genome assembly GCA_023386635.1 of Pseudomonadota bacterium. Lineage (GTDB taxonomy): Bacteria > Pseudomonadota > Alphaproteobacteria > Rhizobiales > Xanthobacteraceae > Pseudolabrys. The sequence continues at coordinate 20,967 of JAEWJH010000123.1, read as the reverse complement.
GCGCCGCGCGGAACGGACCTTCGGTAACGGTGCCGCTCGGCTCCGCCGGCAGGATCTGGTCGAGCGGCGTGCGCCAGATGCTGGTCTGGCTCGCATAATCGGGGCCGGCTGCGATCAGCACCGCGCCGCCATCGCGCACATATTTGGCGATGTTGTCGAAATACGCCATCGGCAGCACGCCCTGCCGTGCGTAGCGATCGAAGATGATCAACTGGAATTCGTTGATCTTCTGCTGGAACAGTTCGCGCGTGGGAAACGCGATCAGCGACAATTCGTTGATCGGCGTGCCGTCCTGCTTCTCCGGCGGCCGCAGGATGGTGAAGTGGACGAGGTCGATCGACGCATCTGACTTCAACAGGTTGCGCCAGGTGCGCTCGCCGGCATGCGGCTCGCCGGAAACGAGCAGCACGCGCAGCTTGTCGCGCACGCCGTCGATCGACACCACGGCGCGGTTGTTGACCGGCGTAAGTTCGCCCTCGAGCGGCGAGGCCTCGATCTCGACGATGTTTTGTCCGGCATGCGGAATCTGCACGTCGGCGCGCAGCGTCTGGCCCGGCGTGACGGTACGGCTTTCCAGTTCCTCGCCGTCGCGCCGCACGGTGACGCGCGCCGGGCCGATGCCGCCCTGATCCTCGACCTTGTAGGTGATGGTCTGCATCTGCCCGACGATGCCGAAGCGCGGCGTCGTCATCAGCACCACGCGGCGGTCGCGCTCGTTGCGTTGTCCCGTGACGAGCGCATGCACCGGCGCGTCGAAGCCGAGCGCGCCGGCATCGGCCGGCACGTCATGCACGCGGCCGTCGGTGATGACGATCGCGCCGGCGACGCGATCCGGCGGTACGTCGGCGAGCGTGGACGAGAGCGCAGAGAACAATCTGGTGCCGTCGTTCTCGCCGTCGGCCTTGCCGGCCTCGGCGACGCGGACGTCGAGACCCGGAATGGCTTTCAGCTTTTCGACGATGTCGTTGCGCGCCGTTTCGGTTTGCTGCTCGCGCTGGCCGAAGCCCTGGCTCGGGCTCTTGTCGATAATCACGGCGGCGACGGATGGCACCGGATCGCGGTCCTCGCGCGTGAACGACGGATTGGTGAGCGCGAACAGCAGGAGCGCGAGCGCGACGATGCGCATCAGCGCGCCGCGGCCGCGCGAGGCGATCAGCAGCGCGGCGATCAGCAGCACCGCGGCGGTTGCCGCCCACAGCACGTAGGGCGGCAGCAGCGGTGCGAACGAGAGGCCGAGATTGAACATGCGTTATTGCCCCAGCCGTTCGAGCAGAGCGGGGACGTGCACCTGATCGGCCTTGTAGTTGCCGGTCAGCGCATACATCACGATGTTGGCGCCGGCGCGGAACGCGAATTCGCGCTGCCGCGGCTCGCCGGGCATCAGCGGCAGCATGGGCTGGCCATCGGGGCGAATTGCCCAGGCACCGGCGAAATCGTTCGATGTGATCAGGATCGACGACACGCCGTCGCCGCCGCGCGCGGGCCGCGCCGTCTGTTCTTCGTCGGGGTTGGCGGGCAGGGCTTCGACCCACAGCTGGCCCTCGGTATAGCGGCCGGGAAAGTCCTTCATCAGGAAGAATGTCTTGGTCAGCACATGGTCGCGCGGCACGGGCTCCAGCTCGGGAATGTCGAGGCCGGAGAGAATGTCGCGTAGCGCCTGCGTGCCGGGTGCATTGGGATCGTTCGGCGTCGCCGTGCCGGCGTCGCGGGTGTCGAAGATCACCGTGCCGCCTTGCTTCATATAGGCGTCGATGCGGGCGAGCGTCTGCTGCGACGGCTTCGCGACGCCCGGTACGATCGGCCAGTAGACCACCGGGAAGAATGCCATCTCGTCGCGACCCGGATCGATCCCGATCGGATCGCCGGCTTCGAGGGCGGTGCGCTGGCCGAGGAACAGGGTGAGACCCTGCAAGCCCGCTTTGCTGATCTCGTCGGTGTCGCGGTCGCCGGTGACGATGTAAGCGAGCCGCGTTTTCAACGTTGCCTTCATGGCGAAATCGTCGGCGGCACTGTTGGCGGAGGCTTGCGGCGCTGCTTGTGTCTGCCGTTGCGCCTGAGCATGCGCGCGGCTCGTCGCGCCGTCGGTGATCAGCGTTCCGGTCAGCACCGCGATCAACAGTGCGGCGGTGACGCTGCGGCGTGGTGCGCGGCGCAAACGCGCGACGCCGCCGGACAGCCAGAACACGATCAGCGCGTCGAGCATCAGCATCAGCAGGGCGATGAACAGAATGGGGCCGCGCAGGTCCTGCGGTTCGCTGGCGCGATAGGGTTCGAGCCGCGCGCCGACGCCGGTGACGTCGAGCGGCGTCAGCCGATCGGCGGGCGCGAGGGTATTGACGGCGACGAGACCTTCCGGCGGACCGTAGAAGCCCGGAGGATTGTCGGCGGTGCCGCGGCCGGTGAAGCCGGCGCGGACCGGACGTGCCGTCGTCGGCGGCGGACCGAATGCGCCGTATCCGTCGAGGATGCGGGTCGGTGGCACGGCTTCCGCCGCGCGGCCGGATTCGTTGTCCGCGGCCGGCGTGCTGCCGGCGAGCGAGACGACGCGCTTGAGCATTTCGACGAACGAGCCGGAGAGCGGCAGATCGGACCAGCGCGTGTCAGATGTCACATGAAACAGCACGATCAGTCCCTTGCCGCGCTTGCGCGCCGTGACCAGCGGGGTCCCGTCGCCAAGCGTCGCCCAGGTGCGCTCCGTCAGTTCGGAATCCGGCTCGGCCAATACCTGCCGCGTCACGGTGACGTCGTTCGGCACAGCCATGCCGTTGAACGGACCTTCGCGCGAGAATGCGGCAAGGCTTTGCGGCTGTTCCCAGCTCAGCGCGCCGCCGAGCGTGCGGCCGCCGCGGCGCAGCTTCACTGGAATGAGATCGTCGTCGCTCGCCGCCGCCAGCCGTGGCCCGGCGAAGCGGATCAGCACACCGCCGTCGTCGATCCAGCGCATCAGCTTGTCGTGCGCGTCGCCGGTGACCTTGCCGACATCGGCAAGCACGAGCAGCGGCAGCCGCTGATCGAGGAAGCGCGTCACCGCCTCGGCCGGCGCGGCGTTGTCGATGATGCGCACATCGGCGAACGGGTTGAGCGCGCGGCCGATATAGAAGGTCGAGCCGAGCAGCGGCTGTGCGGTGTCGGTCGAGGCGCCGGAGATAACCCCGACGGTGCGCCGCCGCCACCGCTTGTCGAGCAGTTGCACCGCTCCGGCGGATCGTTCGCCGACGATTTCGATGCGCGCGGTGTCGTTGCGGATCTCGACCGGCAGGTCGAAGGTCGCGTCGGTCTCGCGATCGCCGCTCTTGAACTGGTAGCTGGCGTCGCCGAGCGGCAGACCTTTGAGATCGACCGCGCGCACAACGCCGTTGTCAGGACCGCTTGCCGCGCCGCGCAGCACCTTCACCGACAATCCTGACGCGGTGTTCTCGGCGGCGGTGAGCGCGAGCGGCGGAACGATGCCGCCGGCAACCACCGTGAACGAGCGTTCGCCCGCGACGCGCTTCAGCGCATTCGCGAACTCGGCACCTTTGCCGTCTTCGAGACTGTCCGACAGCCAGATCATCTCGACGGCGGGCGTGCGCGCGAGGAAGCGTTCGAGCGGCGCGATCGCCGCCATCCGGTCCGGCGTATAGGGCTGCGGCTTCAACTGGCGCAGTTGCACGCGCGCCGCGCCGGGCGGCTGCAGCGAGATGTCGCGCGCGGTCTGCGAGACCGGGATGATGGCGACGCCGCGGCCGTCGGCCTCGGCGCGGCCGATCAGTTCGTCGGCGGTGCGTATGCGCGCGTCCCACGTGGCGGCGGCGGCCCAGCCGTCGTCGATCAGGATCGCCAGCGGCGCCGAACGCTCCGAGGTCGCGAGCGAGGGATTCCACAGCGGACCGGCGGCGGCGATGATGACCAGCGCCGCCAGCAGAAGCCGCAGCAGCGTGAGCCACCAGGGCGTGCGTGCCGGCTGCTGTTCCTTCGGCGCGATGTCGAACAGGAGCCGCGTCGGCGGAAAGGCGATGCGCTGCGGTCGCGGCGGCACCAGCCGCAGCAGCCACCACAGGACGGGTAAGCTGATGAGGCCGAGCAGGATCAGCGGTTGCGCGAAGGCGAGGGGGAGACTGCCGATCATGCTGCGCCCCGCGCGTCGGTGGCCGGTTGCGCCGACGGCGCGAAATCCTCACCCAGATTTCGGCTCATGCGGGCATGCAGCGCGAGCAGCAGTTCATTCGGGCTGCGGTCGGTGCGATGCACGACGAAGCTCCAGCCGCGCCGTTCCGCTTGCGCGCGCAAGCCGGCGCGATGCGCATTGAGCCGCGTGGTGTAGTCGTCGCGCCAGGTCTCGGCGCGGCCGGCGGTGATCGCGCCCGCGCCTTCCGGCTCGACGAATTCGACACGGCCCGAATAGGGGAAGGTCTCTTCCGCCGGATCGACCACTTGCACGAGGTGTCCGTGCGCGCCGGTCGCCGACAGCAAGGCGATGGTCTGTGCGATGTCCGCGAGCGGCGACCACAGATCCGAGAACACGACGATCTCAGACAGCGGCGATGGCGCGAATTGCGGCGGCAGGCTCGGCCGCGCGGTGGGATCGTGCAGGATCGCTTCCGCCATCTTCTCGATGACGTTGCGGCTCGCGCTCGGCCGCAGCAGGCCGGGCACGCCGGCGCGCTCGCCGCCCTGAACGAGAATTTCCGCGAGCGCGAAGCTCAGCACCAGCGTGCGCTCGAGCTTGCTCACCGGCGCGAGTTTCGACTGGAACGCCATCGACGGCGAACGGTCCGGCCACAGCCACACGGTGTGCGAGGCTTCCCATTCGCGCTCGCGCACATAGAGATGATCGTCGCGCGCCGAGCGCCGCCAGTCGACGCGATGCGCCGCCTCGCCGGAGACGAAGCGGCGGAATTGCCAGAAGTTCTCGCCGACGCCGGCGCGGCGCCGTCCGTGCGTGCCGTGGATGATGGTCGCGGCGACCCGATGCGCGTCGAGGATCAGGCGCGGCATCGCATCCGCCAGCGCGCGACCGGTGCCGGTCGCGCGGGTGACGGCGGTGTTTTCTTGATCGGCGCCGGTGCGCGCGGTGGCCATGCCTGTTCCTAGCCGAGCCGCGCCGTCAGCCGGCTGATCACCGCGGCGACGCTCTCGCCTTCGGCACGCGCCGAGAAGGTGAGCGCCATGCGGTGCTTCAGCACCGGTTCGGCCAGCGCGACGACGTCGTCGACCGATGGCGCAAGCCGGCCTTGCAGCAGCGCGCGGGCGCGGCAGGCGAGCATCAGCGCCTGGCTGGCGCGCGGACCTGGCCCCCAGGAGATGGATTTGCCGAGGTCGCCGGCCTCCGGACCTGGACGCGCCGAGCGCACGAGTTTGAGGATCGCATCGACCACGCTGTCGCCGACCGGCAGGCGGCGCACCAGGCGCTGCGCGGCCAGCAGGTCGTCGGCGGTCATCGCGGTTTTCACCACGCTCTCTTCGGCGCCGGTGGTGTCGAACAGGATGCGGCGTTCTGCCGCTTCGTCCGGATAGTCGACGTTGATCTCCATCAGGAAGCGGTCGAGCTGGGCTTCCGGCAGCGGATAGGTGCCTTCCTGCTCCAGCGGGTTCTGCGTTGCCAGCACGTGGAACGGCTTCGGCAGGTTGTGCCGCGTGCCGGCGACCGTGATGTGCTGCTCCTGCATCGCCTGCAGCAGCGCCGACTGGGTGCGCGGCGAGGCGCGGTTGATCTCGTCCGCCATGAGAAGTTGCGCGAACACCGGGCCGGAGATGAAGCGGAAGCCGCGCTGGCCGCCGGCGCTTTCCTCCAGCACCTCGGTGCCGAGAATGTCCGACGGCATCAGGTCCGGCGTGAACTGGATGCGGCGGGCGTCGAGGCCGAGCGCGCTGCCCATGGTCTCCACCAGCTTGGTCTTGGCGAGGCCCGGCACGCCGACCAGCAGCGCGTGTCCGCCGGAGAGCACGGTGATCAGCGCGCGCTCGACCACCGTCTCCTGGCCGAAAATCACGGCGCCGATCGCGTCGCGCGCAGCGCGGATATGGGCGGCGGTCGCCTCCGCCTGGCGCACGATCATATCTTCGAGTTTCTCAGGGGTCGCCGTCATGCTGGCTCCGTTGCGCTCACGTCTCTTGTGTTTCGCGTTGCGTTTTCGCGTGCATCCTTGCACACCGCCTGCCAGCGAAAGGGCGATCCCGGATATCGACCGGCGCTGATAGAGTGGCTTTGTCGAAAGGGAGCTTACGCTATCTTCCGGCCGTCCGGTGCTGAATCACGAAAATGCGAACAGCCCCGTATGGGTTTGGACTGCATAGGCAAACCATGGCGAAGACAGGGCAGAACGAGCTGGATACGCTGGTAGCAGGGGTGCCGCGCGGCGAGCGCGGGCCGCCGCCCGTGCATCTGTGGAATCCGCCGTTCTGCGGCGATATCGACATGCGGATCGCGGCCGATGGAACCTGGTTCTACATGCAGACGCCGATCGGCCGGCCGGCGCTGGTCAAGCTGTTCGCCTCGGTGCTCAAGCGCGAGGGCGAACGCTATTTCCTCGTCACGCCTGTGGAGAAAGTCGGCATCGTGGTCGATGACGCGCCGTTCCTGGCGGTGGAGATGCAGCACGGGGATAGCGGGCTGCGCTTTCGCACCAATGTGGACGACTGGGTGGACTGCGACGCCGCCCACGGCTTGCGCTTCGAGCCGGAATCGGCGACCGGCGGGCTGAAGCCTTATCTCCATGTCCGGCGCGATCTGTGGGCAAAGGTGACGCGGGCGCTGTTTTATGACCTTGTCGCGCTGGGCGAGGAGCGCGACGTCGACGGACGGCGCATGTTCGGCGTCGCTTCGGCCGGGGCCTTCTTCCCCATGGCCGAGGCCGACAGCCTCAGGGAGTTCGCATGAGCGTTGAGGCGGCGCGCGCCGCGATTTTTTCGTCGGACGAGTTCTTCGCGCGCGCGGCGGAGCGGCTGACGCTCGACATCCCCGAGGGCCTGCGCGATCCCAAGATCGTGCCGAAGCGCGGCGACCACGACATCGACCCGGTGATGACGGAGATCGCCATGGTGCGGCCGATCCGTCCGGCGGCGGTGCTGGTGCCGATCGTCGAGCGCGACGAGCCGACCGTGCTGTTCACCCAGCGCGCCGCGCATCTGCCGGACCATCCGGGGCAGATTTCGTTTCCCGGCGGCAAGATCGATCCGGGCGATGCCGATCCGCTGGCGGCGGCGTTGCGCGAGGCGGAGGAGGAGATCGGCCTCGACCGCGCATTCGTGACGCCGATCGGCTATCTCGATCTCTACATGACCACGCTCGGCTACCGAATCGTGCCGACGGTGGCGCGCGTGTCGCCGGACTTCGCGCTGACGCTCAACACCTCCGAAGTGGATCACGTGTTCGAGGTGCCGCTGCCGTTCCTGCTGGAGCCCGGAAACCGGCGCACCACGACGCGCGAATGGAAAGGCCTGCCGCGCACGGTCTATGCGGTGCCGTTCGGCGAGCGCAACATCTGGGGCGTCACCGCGGGCATCCTGAAAAATCTCTACGACCGGATTCTCGGCTCATGATCCGTCCTGTCCTCACCGAGGTGGCGCTGTTCCTGGTGCCGTTCGTGCTCTACGCCGTGTTCCTGGTGGCGACGCGGCGCGGGCTGCTGCACCCGGAGAGCTGGCCGTGGTCGCGGCTTGCGTGGCTCACCATCGCCGCGCTGGTGCTGATGCTGTCGAGCTTTCTCTACTTCGCCAACTACAGCGGCGCGCCGGTCGGCCGCGAATATGTGCCGGCGCATGTGGACGAGAGCGGCACGTTCGTGCCCGGACGGATTCGATGAGCGAACGGGTGACGATCCCCGATGCGCCGTGGCTCGCATCCGGCCCGTTGTCGCGGCTGATGCTGGCGCTCAACAGCGGCGGCGAGGAAGCGCGCGTGGTCGGCGGCGCGGTGCGCAATGCGCTGCTCGGCGAGCCGATCGGCGACATCGACATCGCGACCACGGCGCTGCCGGACGAAGTGCTGCGCCGTGCCGAAGCTGCCGGCTTCAAGGCGGTGCCGACCGGCATCGCTCACGGCACCATCACCGTGGTGATCGAGAGCAAGCCTTTCGAGGTGACGACGCTGCGGCAGGACGTCGAGACATTCGGCCGTCATGCGACGGTGGCGTTCGGTCGCGACTGGGCGGTGGATGCGCAGCGCCGCGACTTCACCATGAATGCGCTCAGTGCCGGCGCCGACGGACGGGTGCATGATCCTGTCGGCGGCTTGCCCGATCTGCGCGCGCGGCATGTGCGCTTCATCGGCGATCCGTCGCGGCGGATCGAAGAGGACTATCTGCGCATCCTGCGCTTCTTCCGGTTTCATGCCGCCTATGGGCGCGGCGAACTCGATCGCGAGGGATTGCTGGCCTGCATCCGCGGGCGGGAAGGGCTCGATCGCCTGTCGCGCGAGCGCGTGCGGGCCGAACTGGTCAAGCTGCTGATCGCGCCGGGCGTGGTCGCCACGCTGACGGCGATGAACGATTCCGGATTGCTGACGCGCGTGCTGGCCAGCGTCGCCCATCTCGCGCATCTCGAACGGCTCGTCGCCATCGAACAGGCGCTCGCGTTGCCGCCGGCGGCGATGCGGCGGCTCGGCGTGATGGCGGTGACGGTCGTGGAGGACGCGGAGCGGCTGCGCGAGCGCTTGCGGCTGACCAATGCGGAGTTCGACCGGCTCGTCTCGATCGCCGATGACTGGTGGCGCGGTCCGCCGCCGATCCAAAACCGCGCGCGGGCGATGCTGTACGAAGCCGGGCCGGAGAATTTCACCGATCACGCGCTGGTCGGCTGGGCGCGTTCGCATGCGGCGGTGAACGATTCGGCCTGGAGCGCCTACGCAACGCTGCCGCAGCGCTGGTCGGTGCCGGTGTTCCCGCTGCGCGCCGCCGACTTCATGGCGCGCGGCGTCGCCAAAGGCCCGGCGCTCGGCGCGGCGCTTGCCACCGCCGAGCATGCATGGATCGTCGCCGGCTTCCCGAACGATCCGGCGGCGATCGAGCAGATCGCCGATCAGGCCGCGCACGGATGAGCATGCTTGCAGGGTTCGGCGATCTCTCGCTCCTGCAATTGCTGCCGGTTGCCTGTGTCGCGCTGTTCGCTTCCGTCTCCTGAACAATCGCGGCGCACTGGCGATGATCGCGAGGCGCTGCGAGGCTAGAGCGTTTTCGCGCGAAGGGGAGGCTGGTTCGCGTCCAGAAAACGCGATCATTAAAAGACTCTACGGCCACTTCACCACGGGCGGCATTGACGACAGAATGGAGTCGACATTGCCGCCGGTGCGCAGGCCGAAGATCGTGCCGCGGTCGTAGAGCAGGTTGTACTCCACATAGCGGCCGCGGCGGATCAACTGCTCCTCGCGCTGCGCGTCCGTGAACGGTGTCGCGTAATTGCGCCGCACCAGCTCCGGATAGATCGCGCGGAAGGCGCGGCCGACGTCCTGCGTGTAAGCAAAGTCGGCCTCGCGCGCGCCGCTGTCGAGCCAGTCGTAGAAGATGCCGCCGATGCCGCGCGGCTCGTTGCGGTGCTTGAGCCAGAAATACTCGTCGCACCACGTCTTGAATTTCTCGTAGGGCGCGACCTCGGCGTGGCGGTCGCACACCTCGCGCATCGCCGCGTGGAAGGCGACCGTGTCCGGGTCCTCCTGCGTGCGCCGCGCGTTGAGCACCGGCGTCAGATCCGCGCCGCCGCCGAACCACGCTTTGCTGGTGACGACAAAGCGGGTGTTCATGTGTACCGCCGGCACATTCGGATTCTGCGGATGTGCGATCAACGAGATGCCTGACGCCCAGAACCGCGGATCGGCATCGGCGCCGGGAATCTCCTTGCGGAATTCCGGCGAGAACTCGCCATGGACGGTCGAGCAATGCACGCCGACCTTCTCGAACACGCGACCGTGCATCATCGACATGACGCCGCCGCCACCGTCTTGACCCGTGTGATCCTTGCGTTGCCAAGGCGTTCGCACGAAGCGGGCCGGCGCGCGGTCGGCGAGCGGCGCGCCGTGCGGCAGATCGCTCTCCAGCGCCTCGAACGCCGTGCAGATGTCGTCGCGCAGGGTCTCGAACCACTGGCGGGCGGTGGTCTTGAGACGGTCGAGGGTGGCGGGGTCGGGAAGCGGGGAGGTCATTGTGGCGAGTTTAGACATTTTGCGGGCCGTTGATGGGAAAACCTTGAGTCTGCCGGAGGGCTTCCCCCAGTGCCATGGCGGCGGCCACCGCCACATTGAGCGAGCGCAAGCCGGACTGCATCGGGATCGCGAGCCGGGCATCGGCGGCGGCATGGACGGTGTCCGGCACGCCGGCGGATTCCCGGCCGAGCAGCAGGATATCGTCGGCCCGGAATGCGAAATCGACGTAAGGCACGGCCCCGGCGGTGGTCAGCAGCGCCAGCCGGTGGCCCTCGGCCCGCCGCCAGGCGTCGAAGGCGGCAAAGGTCACATGCCGGCGGATGGCGACCCGGTCGAGATAATCCATCCCGGCACGGCGGAAGGCGGCATCGGTGATCGGGAAGCCGGCCGGCTCGATGATGTGCGCGGCGACCCCGAGGCAGGCGGCCAGCCGCAGAATCGTGCCGGTGTTTTGGGGAATGTCGGGCTGGTAGAGCGCGATCTGCATGATGCGGCGGGGCGGCGGCTAGGGGCCGGCTGCGGCGAAACAGCCTAAAAACCCAGCGGTTGGGGCAGTTATGCAACTTTTGGGCAAAGTTGCTGAATGGCGCGGATAACCGGCTTGCTCTTGCACCGCAAGGGTGCCAATAGAACCGTTATCAACTACCGCACCCGCTCCAAGCGGGATTGTGGCGTTGATCCGTTCGCCGCTCCGTGGGGTCCTTGATCCTGCGGACCTTGGGCTCCCAGCCCGGGTTCTTCTGGTTCAAGAGCCGCGGATGGCCTCAAAACAGCAGGGGGTCAAACCTGTGACGACCGTGTCTTCCGCGGGCCACTCACGCCGCGACTTTCTTTATATCGCCACCGGCGCTGTCGCCGCGGTCGGCGGTGCGGCTACCTTGGTGCCGCTCATCACGCAAATGAATCCCGACGCCTCGACGATCGCCGCCGGCGCGCCGATCGAGGTCGATCTGAGCCCCATCACCGAGGGCCAGGTGGTCAAGGTGTTCTGGCGCGGCAAGCCGATCTTCGTGCAGCATCGCTCCAAGAAGGAGATCGATGAGGCGCGCAAGGTCGATCTCGCCTCGCTGCCGGACCCGCAGACCGACGCCGCCCGCGTCAAGGAAGGCCACGACCAGTGGCTGGTCCTGATCGGCATCTGCACCCATCTCGGCTGCATTCCGCTTGCCCATCAGGGCAATTACGACGGGTTCTTCTGCCCGTGCCATGGCTCGCAATACGATACGTCCGGCCGCATCCGCCAGGGTCCCGCGCCGCTCAATCTCGCTGTGCCGCCTTACGCATTTCTCACCGACACCAAGATCCGGATCGGTTGATCCGCGAATAACATTTCTGAAGGTTCGAGCATGAGCGGACATTCGACCTACCAGCCGCAGAGCGGCTTCATGAAATGGATGGAGAGCCGGCTGCCGATCGCCGGGCTGGTCCATTCCTCTTTCATTGCCTACCCGACGCCCCGTAACCTCAATTACTGGTGGACGTTCGGCGGCATCCTCTCCTTCATGCTCGGTGTGCAGATCATCACCGGCATCGTGCTGGCGATGCACTATACGCCGCACGCGACGCTCGCCTTCGATTCCGTCGAAAGCATCATGCGCGACGTGAACTACGGCTGGCTGCTGCGCTACCTGCACTCCAACGGCGCGTCGATGTTCTTCATCGCCGTCTACATCCACATGTTCCGCGGCATGTATTACGGCTCCTACAAGGCGCCGCGCGAAGTGCTGTGGATCCTCGGCGTCATCCTCTACCTGCTGATGATGGCGACCGGCTTCCTCGGTTACACGCTGCCGTGGGGCCAGATGAGCTTCTGGGGCGCGACCGTCATCACCAACTTCTTCTCGGCCTTCCCCGGCATCGGCGAAGCGCTGACCACCTTCCTTTGGGGTGGTTATTCGGTCGGCAACCCGACGCTGAACCGCTTCTTCTCGCTGCACTACCTGCTGCCGTTCGTGATCGCCGGCGTGGTCGTGCTGCACGTCTGGGCGCTGCACGTCGTCGGCCAGAACAATCCGACCGGCATCGAGCCGAAGGGCGACCGCGACACGGTGCCGTTCACGCCTTACGCGACGCTGAAGGACGGCTTCTTCATCTCCGCCTTCTGCATCATGTTCGCTTGGTTCGTGTTCTACACGCCGAACTTCCTCGGCCACGCCGACAACTACATCCCGGCCAATCCGGCCGTGACGCCGCAGCACATCGTGCCCGAATGGTACTACCTGCCGTTCTACGCGATCCTGCGCGCGATCCCGAACAAGCTGCTCGGCGTGCTGGCGCTGTTCGGCTCGATCATCATCCTCGCGTTCCTGCCGTGGCTCGACACCTCGCGGGTGCGCTCGGCGCGCTACCGGCCGCTGTACAAGCAGTTCTTCTGGCTGTTCTTCGCGGTCTGCATCGGGCTCGGCTGGCTCGGCGCGAAGCCGGCGGAAGGCGGCTACGTGCTCGCGGCGCGGGTGCTGACGTTCTACTACTTCGCCCACTTCATTATCGTCCTGCCGCTGCTCGGCATCTTCGAGAAGACCAAGCCGCTGCCGAATTCGATTTCGGAATCGGTGCTGAAGGAGGGCGTGCCGATCGGCGCGCCGGCCCCTGCACCGACGGCAAAGGTTTGAGGAGCGCATCATGACTGTCTCGCGGACGCTTCTCGCTCTCGTCGCCACCGCCTTCCTGGCCGCGCCCGCCGCGGCCGAGGACGCGCATTCGACGCCGCAGCCGCCGGCGCAGAAGTGGTCGTTTGCCGGCCCGTTCGGCAAGTTCGACCAGGCGCAGCTGCAGCGCGGCTTCAAGGTCTACAAGGAAGTCTGCGCTTCCTGCCATTCGTTGAGCCTGGTCTCGTTCCGCAATCTCGCGGAGCCGGGTGGGCCGGGCTATTCGGCGGCGCAGGCCGCCGCTGTCGCGGCCGAATACAAGGTGCAGGACGGCCCCAACGATGCGGGCGAGATGTTCGAGCGGGCCGGTCGCCCGGCGGACACCTTCCCCAAGCCGTTCCCGAACGACAACGCGGCCCGCGCGGCCAACGGTGGCGCGCTGCCGCCGGACATGTCGGTGCTCGCCAAGGCGCGCACCTATGAGCGCGGCTTCCCGTGGTTCGTGTTCGACATCTTCACCCAGTATCAGGAGCAGGGCCCGGACTACATCCACGCCATCCTGATGGGTTACGAGGAAGCGCCGAAGGGCGTCACGCTGCCGCCCGGCACGCACTACAACAAATACTTCCCCGGCCACGCGATCGGCATGCCGGCGCCGCTGTCGGACGGTCAGGTGACCTATGACGATGGTTCGCCGCAAACCATCGATCAGTACGGCAAGGACGTTTCCGCATTCCTGATGTGGACCGCCGAGCCGCACATGATGGCGCGCAAGCGCCTCGGCCTGCAGGTCATGATCTTCCTGCTGGTGCTCACGGGCCTCCTGTACTTCACCAAGAAGAAGGTGTGGAAGCAGGTCGAGCATCACGCCTGATGCCGTCGCATCTGTCGTGCGGCGCATCGCGCGATAACACGATAAGATAAAGGGCCCTGCGGGGCCCTTTCATTTGGCGAAACAACACAGCGGGACGAGAGCGATGGCGCAGGCAGTGTTGGGTATCATCGGCGGCTCCGGCATCTACGATCTGCCGGGTCTGGAGAATGTGCGCGAGGAGCGCGTCGCCAGTCCATGGGGCGAGCCGTCCGGCGCGCTCAAGCGCGGCGACATCGGAGGCCTTCCGGTGGTGTTCCTGCCGCGGCACGACAAGGGCCATCGCCTGTCGCCGTCCGACATCAACTATCGCGCCAATATCGACGTGCTCAAGCGCGCCGGCGTCACCGATCTGGTGTCGCTGTCCGCGTGCGGCTCGTTCAAGGAGGAACTGCCGCCCGGCACTTTCGTGCTGGTCGACCAGTTCGTCGACCGCACCTACAAGCGCGAAAGCTCGTTCTTCGGCAAAGGACTGGTGGCGCATGTGTCCATGGCGCATCCGGTCTCGCCGTTGCTGCGTCAGCGCATCGACGAGGCGGCGGGCGCGGAGAACATTCCGCTCGCGCGCGGCGGCACCTATGTCTGCATGGAAGGACCGCAGTTCTCCACTTACGCGGAAAGCATCACCTACAAGACGCTCGGCTATTCGGTGATCGGCATGACCAACATGCCGGAGGCGAAGCTCGCCCGCGAGGCGGAGATTTGCTACGCCACCGTGGCGATGGTCACCGACTTCGACTGCTGGCATCCCGGCCACGATGCCGTGACCGTGCAGGACGTCATCAAGGTGCTCGGCGGCAATGTCGAGAAGGCGAAGCGCCTGGTGGCGCGGCTGGCGCAGGATTTCCCGCGCGAGCACGAGCCGTGCCCGATCGGCTCCGATCGCGCGCTCGACACCGCGCTGATCACCGCGCCCGAGGCGCGCGATCCCGATCTGTTGCGCAAGCTCGATGCGGTTGCCGGCCGGGTCTTGCAAGCCTGAGCACGCTCGCGTCTGATAGGATTTCATCAAGGAGAGAAGAAATGCCCGAGATCCACGTTTATCTGGCGGCCGGCCGCAGCGACGAAGTGAAGAAGAAACTCATGCTCGATATCACCCACGCCGTGACCAAGAACTGCGAGGTATCGGCCGACGTCGTCACCGTGCAGATCATGGAATCGGCGCTGACCGAGAAGATGAAGGGCGGGCTCACCTTCCTCGAGCGCAAGAACCAGGCTGTTCAGAAAAAGTAACGGACACGACGCACAAGCCGATGACGACGCTCGATCACGATCTGCGCGCCGCGATCCGCACGATCCCCGACTATCCGAAGCCGGGGATCATGTTTCGCGACATCACCACGCTGCTCGGCAACGCCCGCGCGTTCCGCCGCGCGGTCGACGAACTGGTGCAGCCCTGGGCGGGGTCGAAGATCGACAAGGTCGCGGGCATGGAAGCCCGTGGCTTCATTCTCGGCGGCGCGGTCGCGCATCAGGTCTCGGCCGGGTTCATCCCGATCCGCAAGAAGGGCAAGCTGCCGCACAAGCGCGTCAGCATCGCCTATTCGCTGGAATACGGCCTCGACGAGATGGAGATGCACGAGGACGCGGTGACCAAGGGCGAGAAGGTGATCCTGGTGGATGACCTGATCGCGACCGGCGGTACCGCGGAAGGCGCGGTGAAGCTGCTGCGTCAGCAGGGGGCGGACGTGCTCGCCGCCTGTTTCGTCATCGATCTGCCGGAACTGGGCGGCGCCGACAAGCTGCGGGCCATGGACGTGCCGGTGCGCACGCTGATTTCCTTCGCCGGACACTGATCATCCTGCGGCAGCGTGCCGCCGGTGCCGGCGCGCTTCGGCTTGCGCCTGATCAAAATTCGGCATTGAGCCGTCCGCTATCGTCGTGTCCACCAGGGAGGACGACGATGGCTTTCAAGGACACGCTGCTCACCTTCACGACCTATCCCGACCCGACGCCAGCGACCGTCATCGATGACGCGATCGGCGTGGCGGAGGCGCTGGGGACGCAGCTTTCGGCGATCGCCTGCGCCGTGCAGCGCCGCGCGCCCGGCAGTTTCCTCGCCGACATGGTGATCGATTTTCCCGCGATGGCCGCGGCCGAATTCCGCAAAAGCCGCGCCAGCGCCGACGATCTGCTCGCCGCCTTCAAGACGGAGGCGCAGCGCCATGGCATTTTTCAGGATGCGATCGTCAAGGAATGCGGCCCCGCGGAGGTGCCCGACACATTGGTCGCGGCGGCGCGCTTGCGCGATCTGACGCTGGTGCCGGTTCCGGTCGGCGACATGATCGACCAGTGGTTCGCCGAAGCGATTATCTTCGGCTCCGGTCGTCCGACCATGATCCTGCCGCACGAGCACAAACGCCGCGGTGCGGTATCGCTCGACGTCGCGATCGTTGCCTGGGATTTCAGCCGTGCGGCGACGCGTGCGATCGCCGATGCGATGCCGATGCTCCAACGCGCGAAACGCGTGCATGTGCTGACGGTCGGCAACGAGAAGGCGCTCGATCCGGAACAATCGGGCAGCGAGTTGGCGGCATATCTGGCGCGGCACGGCATCGAAACGGTGGTCGATCATGTCGATGCGGCCGGCCGCAAGATCGGCGCGGTGCTCGAAGCGCAGATCGACAAGTCGCAGGCTGATGTGCTGGTGATGGGCGCGTTCGGCCATTCGCGGCTGCGCCAGTTCGTGCTCGGCGGCGCAACCCGCAGCATGCTGATGACGCCGCCGGTGCCGGTGTTCCTGTCGCACTGACGCGGCGGATCAGCGGCCCCACGGTCCCTTGAACGGGCCACCCAGCGGCGGCATGCCGGGCAGGAACGGCTTGTCGCCGCCGCCAGTCTGGCTGCCGTGTCCTTGATTGCTTCCTTGCGACGGCTCCGGCGAGCCCCACGGTCCGGCATTGGGATCGGCACCGGCGTCGCCCGGTCCCGGCTGATCGGGGGTGTCGCCGGCCGGCGGCAGCGCGAGCGGCCCGGGATCGTGACCGCCGGCATAGCGGACAAGCGCGGCGATGCGGGCATCGACCGACGGATGCGTCGCGAACAGGTCCGAGAAGCCGGTGCGTGGATTGTCGATGCACATCTCCATCACCGCGGAGTTGGCGGCGGGGATTTCGCTGCGGCCCTCGATCTTGCGCAGCGACGAGATCATCGCGTCGGGATTCTTGGTCAGCTCCACCGCGCCGGCGTCGGCGAGGAATTCGCGCTGACGCGACAAGGCAAAGCGGATGACGATCGACAGCACCCAGGCGACGACGATCAGCGCGACCGCGATCAGGATCGCGATCACGGCGCCGCCGGAACCCTTGCGGTCGCCGTTCGAGGATGAGCGGCCGCCGCCGAAGCGCACGCCGCCCTGAAAGAAGATGCGGAACACCATCTCGCCGAAGAACGAGATCACGCCGGCGATCACCACGGCGATCACGAGGAGCCGCACGTCGCCGTTGCGGATATGCGTCAGCTCGTGGCCGAGCACGGCTTCGATCTCGGCGGGATCGAGCGCGTTCATCAGCCCGCGCGTGACGGTGATGGCGTATTGCTTCTCGTTGAGGCCGGTGGCGTAGGCATTGAGCGCGTCGTCCTCGGCGATCTTCAGCTTCGGCATCGGAATGCCGCGCGAGATGCAGAGGTTTTCGAGCAGGTTGTAGAGCTGCGGCTCCTCGGCGCGGGTGACGTCGTGGCCGCCGGTGATGGCGTCGATCATCTTCTGGTGGAATTTGTAGGCGATCCAGACCCACAGCAGCGTACCGATCGTGGCGAACGGCGCGGCCTTGAGGAAGTCGACGAAGGCCGCGCGTATCAGCCAGTCGAGCGAGGCGTCGCCGAGCATCGCCTCGGCGATCAGCGCGCCGGCGAACACCAGCAGATAGACCAGGAAGAACAGGCCGATCAGCAGGATCACAGACCGGCGCCGGTTCGACTGGATGTGCGTGTAGAGGCCGTAGGCGGCCATCGCTCAGGTTCCTGTTAGTGGTCCACGTCCACGGTTTCTCCGTCATTCCGGGGCGTTCGCCGAGCGCGTCGCGCGTGGCGCAACGAACCCGGAATCCAGATATCAGCGTCGTTCTTGCCGGAACTGGATTCCGGGTTCGCTTGCTGCGCAATCGTCCCGGGATGACCTTGGTCGTTCAACAGCTTGCTAGAACTTCACGCTCGGCGCCTGATCGAGCTGAGCGCGGGTCTCGCCAAGATCGAAGAAGGTCTGCGGATGGAAGCCGAGCGCGCCGGCAAAGAACGCAGCCGGGATCTGCTGGATGCCGGTGTTGTATTCCTGCACGGCATTGTTGAAGAACCGCCGCGAGGCCGCGAGCTTGTTCTCGATGTCCGACAGTTCGGTCTGAAGCTGCTGGAAGTTCTGGTTGGCCTTGAGGTCGGGATAGGCTTCCGACAGCGCGAACAGGTTTTTCAGCGCGCCTGACAGCATGTTCTCGGCGGCGACCTTCTGTTCCACGCCGGGCGCGGCGATGGCGGCGTTGCGCGCCTGCACCACGGCTTCGAGTGTGCCGCGCTCGTGCGCGGCGTAGCCCTTCACGGTCTCCACGAGGTTCGGAATGAGGTCGTGGCGCATCTTGAGCTGGACGTCGATGTCCGCGAACGCCTGGTTGACGCGCTGCCGCAGGCCGACGAGCCCGTTGTAGATCGAGAATATCCACAACGCGACGACGACGATGACGCCAAGAATGACCCAGCCGGTGGTGGACATCCTGTCTCTCCTCTGAAGCCCCTGATTGAGAAGCGTAATCTAGCCGAGATGGGTGCCTTGGGGCAGACCATCGCAGCGTTACATCGGATTTGTCGTGTACAGGCCGGGAAACGTTCAGGCTGCGGTGGTGCCGGACAAAGAAAAACCCCAGGCGCGAGGCCTGGGGTTGAGCCGTTCGGCTATCGGGGGGATTGGGGGGAAGCCGCCCGGCTGATAACGGATCAACGTGCCAGGCCGGCCCTGGTTCCGGGGTACAGAAAATTTTCGCTTATTTTCGCGCGGGGTTCGGTACCGTACCGGCGGTTGTCGCGTCGCCCCAGCGCAGCCTGCGGGCGGCGGCATAGGCCGGTTTATCGCGGCGGGGAACCGCCACGTCGGCGAGCCGGCCGGCGGGCGTGCACAGCCGCAGCCCCACGGCGGCCTTGGACAGGCGCGGCGTTGCCACCACCCGGCTGTCATGGGTCGCCGCAGGCTGCCGGCTCACGGCCAGATAGCTGAATTTCTCATCCTCAAAGGGCACGTCCGCCTGCTTGATCTGCAGATGATCGCGCGAGCGCGGCAGACGCTGGGCGAAGTGGCACCACGCCGGCTCGGCCATCGGGCAGGGCGCGGCATGCGGGCAGGGCGCGAGGATATGCGCGCCGGCGGCGATCAGTTGCGCGCGGGCGGCGAGGATGCGGCGATATCCGTCCGGCGTGCCGGGCTCCACCAGCAGGAGGACGCCGGTGGTTTTTTCCCACAGCCGCTCGACGAGGCGTGCGGCGGCCGTGGCGTCGAGTTCGGCGATCACATAGCTGGCGAGCGTGAGATCGGCGGCGGCGACCGCGCCGAGACCGGTCGCGGCATCGCCGAGCCGGTATGCCGCGTCGCGCAGCGACGGTGACGCGGCGGCGAGCCGTTGCGCCAGATCGCGCAACGCCGGATTGGCGTCGAGCATCGCGATATGTTGCAGCGAGGGGAAAGCCGCGTGCGCGGCCCAGCTCGCGGTGCCGGGTCCGGCGCCGGCGTCGATCAGGCTTTGCGGTGCGAAGTCCGGTTGCGCCGCGATGATCGCATCGAGACAGGCGGTGACGGCGGCGAAGGTCGCGGGCATGCGCACCAGCGCATAGGCGAGCGCATCGCGCGCATCGGCGATGACCGCCGAGCCGCCGCCGCCGCGATAAGTCTCCGACATGACGGTGGCGCGGCGCGCGGCATCGCTGCGCGACAGGCCGTGGCTTTCGCGCGCAAGCGCGGCGGTGAGGTCGGGCGGCAGATCCGCGCGCATCAGGTGAGCCCGGAACGGCCGCGGATGCGCGGCCGCCGAACCATCCTACGCCACGTCGCGGAACTTGGCGGCGGTTTCGAGGTCGACCGACACCAGCTGCGACACGCCACGTTCCGCCATGGTGACGCCGAACAAGCGGTTCATGCGCGCCATGGTGATCGGATTGTGGGTGATGATGACGAAACGGGTGTCCGTCATCTTGGTCATCTCGGTCAGCAGGTCGCAGAACCGTTCGACGTTGTGGTCGTCGAGCGGCGCGTCGACTTCGTCCAGCACGCAGATCGGCGCCGGATTGGTGAGGAACACCGCGAAGATCAGCGCCATGGCGGTCAGCGCCTGTTCGCCGCCGGAGAGCAACGACAGCGTCGCGGGCTTCTTGCCGGGCGGCTTCGCCAGGATTTCGAGACCGGCTTCCAGCGGGTCGTCGCTCTCGATCAGCTGCAGTTCCGCGCTGCCGCCGCCGAATAGCTGCGTGAACAGCTTCTGGAAGTGCGCGTTGACCGTCTCGAACGAGGTGAGCAGGCGTTCGCGCGCCTCGCGGTTGAGGCTCTGGATGCCGAGCCGCAGCTTCTTGATCGCTTCGACCAGATCGTCGCGCTCGGTGGTCAGCTTGGTGTGCTGCTCCTCGACCTCGCGCAGCTCTTCCTCGGCGCGCAGGTTGACCGCGCCGAGCCGCTCGCGCTCGCGGCGCAGGCGGTCGAGCGTGGCTTCCACCTCGGAGACGTCGGGCAGCACTTCGCCTTCGGCGAGTTCTGCCAGCGGCGCGACGCCATCCGGCTCGACCTCGAGCACTTCGTGGATTTCGCGCGCCACGTCGGTGAGGCGGCGGCGCGCGCCTTCGAACCGCTCCTCGGCGCGGGCGAGGTCTTCGCGCGCGGAGCCCATGGCTTCGAGCGCGGCGCGGGCGTCGCGGTCGGCCTGCGCCAGCGCCTCTTCGGCGGCGGCGAGTTTGTCGGCTTCCGCGCGGCGCTCGCTTTCGGCGATCTCGATCTCGCTGATCAGCGCGATGCGCTTCTCCTCGAACGCCTCAGGCGCATTCGCCAGCGTGGTGCGCTCGGCTGTCGCTTCGGCGATGCGGGTTTCCAAGGTCGCGATCTGGCCGGAAGCACCATCCTTGCGGGTGGTCCATTCGGTCTGGTCGGCGCCGATCGCCTGCAACCGGCGGTCGGCCAGTTCGGCCTCGCGGGCGATCGCCTGCGCTTCCGCGCGCACTTCGGCGAGGGTCGAGCGGCGCACGGCGATCTCTTCGCGCACTTCGGTAAGTCGCGTTTCGAGGTCGAGCGCCGGCGGCAGGTCGGTGAGCGCCGCTTCGGTTTCGCTGCGCGCGGCGACCGCTTCGTCGCGGGTCGCGGTGAGGCGGGCGCTGGCTTCGGTCAGCGCCGAAAGGCGCGCGGCGTGGCGGTTCAATTCGCGCTCGGCCGCGTC
>JAEWJH010000066.1 GCA_023386635.1 Pseudomonadota bacterium | reverse complement strand
CGTCGATCTGGTGGAGCGACGTCCGGGCGAGGTCGCCTTCACCGAGGCCGGCCGCGAAGTGGTGGAGCGCGCCGATCTGATCCTCGCGGCGGCGCGCGATCTGGTCGATGTCGCGCGGCATCGCGGGCGGCCGCTGTCGGGTGCGCTGCGGTTCGGCGTGATCCCGACCATCGCGCCGTATGTGCTGCCGCGCGTATTGCCGGCGCTGCAGCAGCGTTATCCCGATCTCACCCTCGACATGCGCGAGACGCAGACGCATGTGCTGCTCGACGAATTGTCGCGCGGCCAACTCGACGTGGTGATGCTGGCGCTGCCGGTCGACAATCCTGATCTGCACGCCAAGCCGCTGTTCGAGGATCGCTTCCTGCTCGCGCTGCCGGCATCGCGTGCGCCGCGCGGCGACACGCCGATCAGTCCGCGCGATGTCGATCCGAGCGAACTGATCCTGCTGGAAGAAGGCCATTGTCTGCGCGATCAGGCGCTGGCGTTTTGCGCCGTGAGCCGGCGCGACGCAGGCATGTCGATGTCGTCCGCATCGGCGACGCCGGCACGGCTCGGCGCCACCAGCCTCGCCACGGTGACGCAGATGGTCGCCAATGGCTACGGCGTCACGCTGTTGCCGGAGATTGCCGTCGATGTGGAATTGCGCGATGCGCGCGTGCGCGTGGTGCGGTTCAGCGATCCCGAGCCGGCGCGGCTGATCGGTCTCGTCTGGCGCAGCACGTCGCCGCGCGTCGCCGATTTCATGGCGCTCGGCGAGATCATCGTCGAGGCGCTCGGCGTCAAGCAGGCGGCGTGAGGCGCAGGCGCTGGCGTAATCTTCCGCTTCCACCGGCGCGCTCCGGCAGGCCGATCGGCATGTCGATGGCGATCACCATCGGCTGCTGCGGCATGCGCAGCGCATCGGCGATCTCGCAGGCGTCGCCGTCCGGCTGCACGAGTACGACGAGCCAGCCGCCGGGGCAACCGTCGATGCCGCGAGCCAGACTTTGGAAGCAGCCGCGATCATGGTGATGACAGTGGCACGGGACGCGCGCCGCCGGTAGCATGTCGCGCCACTCAGGGGAGTTTCATGACCATTCGTCCGCGCCGCAGCGTCCTTTACATGCCCGGCTCCAATGCCCGCGCGATCGAGAAAGCAAAATCATTGCCGGTCGACGGCGTGATCCTCGATCTCGAGGATGCCGTTGCGCCCGATGCCAAGGCGGCGGCACGCCAGCAGGTGGCGGATGCGGTGGCCGCCGGCGGCTTCGGCCCGCGCGAAGTGGTGATCCGCACCAACGCCATCAGCAGTCCCTGGTTTGCCGACGACATCGCGGCGGCGATCCAGGCGAAGCCCGATGCGGTGTTGATTCCGAAGATCGAAACCGCGCAGCAGCTCGAACTGGTCGGGCAGCGGCTGCTCGACGGTCATGCCGATCTCAGGATTCGCGTCTGGGCCATGATCGAGACGCCGCACGCGATTTTCAACATCGAGGAACTCGGCCGCGCCGCGGCGGATTCGGAAACGCGCCTGTCCTGCTTCGTGCTCGGCACCAACGATCTCGCCAAGGAGACGCGCGCGCGGCAGGTGCCGGGCCGCACGCCGATGCTGGCGTGGCTGTCGATGGCGGTGATGGCGGCGCATGCGGGCGGCATCGACGTGCTCGACGGAGTCTATAACGACATCGCCAATGCCGACGGCTTCGTGCGCGAATGCGAGCAGGGCCGCGACTTCGGCTTCGACGGCAAGACCTTGATCCATCCGAATCAGATCGCGCCGTGCAACACCGCGTTCTCGCCGGCGCCGGACGAGATCGCACAGGCCCGCGCCATGATTGCGGAGTTCGCGAAGCCGGAGAACAGGGGCAAGGGCGTGGTGCAGATCGGCGGCCGGATGGTCGAGCGCATGCACGCGGAAATGGCCGAGCGCACCGTCGCGATCGCCGATGCCATCGCGGCCCGGCCAGGCTAAGAGCATGGAATTCCGCGACATTCAGGTCGGATATTTCAAGCTTAAAATTTCTCCCTTGCCCGGTTATCCGCGGGGCTATAATTCAGACGGGTTTGGACAGTCAGGAGCATCCCCCATGTCGCAGGCGGCCGAAAAGCAGACCGGCAAAAAGGTGGTCAGTCTCAAGGATTCTGCCTTCGTCTGGGAGGATCCGCTCGATCTCGAGCATGACCTGACCGAAGAAGAGAAGATGGTGCGCGACACCGCGCGCGGCTACGCGCAGGACAAGCTGATGCCGCGCGTGCTGACCGCCTATCGTGACGAGCGGTTCGATCCCGAGATGTTTCAGGAGATGGGCGCGCTCGG
The DNA here is from genome assembly GCA_023386635.1 of Pseudomonadota bacterium. Classification (GTDB taxonomy): domain Bacteria; phylum Pseudomonadota; class Alphaproteobacteria; order Rhizobiales; family Xanthobacteraceae; genus Pseudolabrys. The sequence continues at coordinate 64,726 of JAEWJH010000066.1, read as the reverse complement.
CCTGCTTGGTCCGACCGTGCCGGAGGAATATGGCGGCGCCGGTCTCGGCTATGTGTCCTACGGTCTGATCGCTCGCGAAGTCGAGCGTGTCGACTCGGGCTACCGCTCGGCGATGTCGGTGCAGTCGTCGCTCGTCATGTACCCGATCTACGCTTACGGCACGGAAGCGCAGCGCAAGAAATATCTGCCGAAACTCGCCACCGGCGAGATGATCGGCTGCTTCGGTCTCACCGAGCCGGACTACGGCTCCGATCCGGGTTCGATGATCACCCGCGCCGAGAAAGTCGCCGGCGGCTACAAGCTCAACGGTTCGAAGACCTGGATCTCAAACGCGCCGGCCGCGCATGTGGCGGTGGTGTGGGCGAAGCTCGACGGCAAGATCCGCGGCTTCATCGTCGATCGCGGCACCAAGGGTTTCTCGACGCCGAAGCTCGAAGGCAAGCTGTCGCTGCGCGCGTCGATCACCGGCCAGATCGTGCTGGAAGACTGCGTGGTGCCGGAAGAGAATATTTTTCCGGAGATCAGCGGTCTCGCCGGTCCGTTCGGTTGCCTCAACAATGCGCGCTACGGCATCGCCTGGGGCGCCATGGGCGCGGCGGAATTCTGCTGGCATCAGGCGCGGCAATATGTGCTCGACCGCAAGCAGTTCGGCCGGCCGCTCGCCGCCAACCAGCTCATCCAGAAAAAGCTCGCCGACATGCAGACCGAGATCGCGCTCGGGCTGGCCGGCGCGCTGCGGCTCGGCCGCATGCTGGAAGATCACCGCGCGGCGCCGCCGTCGATCTCGCTGATGAAGCGCAACAACTGCGGCAAGGCGCTGGATATCGCCCGCGTCGCCCGCGACATGCACGGCGGCAACGGCATCGCCGACGAGTATCACGTGATGCGCGTGATGTGTAACCTCGAGACGGTCAACACTTACGAGGGCGCACACGACATCCACGCGCTGATCCTCGGTCGCGCGCAGACCGGTATCCAGGCGTTCTTCTAACCTGCTGGCGCGGAATTAAACGCCCGGATCGGTCTCGGCCGGTCCGGGCGTTTGCGTGCCCGCGCCATGCTTTGCCTGCGCGCCTGTCATTCCGTGCTTTGTCCACGGGATGCTTGCCACGCCAGCAGTCAATGCGTATGGCCATGCGCGATGGATTTCCTCCACATCATCTATCTGGCGCTGACCGGCGTTGCCGCCGGGGTCATTGCGTCGGTGGTCGGAGGAGCATCGCTCGTCACCTACCCCATCCTGATCGCCATGGGCATGCCGCCGATTTCGGCGACGGTGGCGACCAATGTGGCGCTGTTTCCATCCAACATCGTCGCGTCTGTGGCGGAGCGCAAGCTGCTGCCGCCCCTCAATATGGGCTTCGTCCGACTGGTTGTCGCGTCCATTGTCGGTGCCGTTATCGGCGCCGGTCTGCTGATGGCCACGCCGGAGCGCGTATTCAAATTGATCGTCCCGCTGCTGCTCGGGTTTGCGACGCTGATGTTCGCCTATTCCGGACAAATCGCCGAATGGATCCGCGTCCGGGCAGAACGGCGCGGCCGCGCCATTGCGATGGATGTCACCAGCTTGAAACTCGTGCTGCCGGTATCGTTCTACGGCGGTTATTTCGGGTCCGGCGTCGGCATCCTGATGCTCGGTGCGTTGTCGGTAGCGACCCGCGGCGATTATCGCAACGCGAATGCAGCGAAGAATCTGATCATGAGTTTGAACAGCTCCGTCGCCGCGTTGGTGTACATCGGGCACGACGCGGTGCCGTGGCCTTCGACCCTGGCTTTGATGGCCGGCTCGACTCTCGGCGGGTTGGTCGGTGCATGGGTCGCGCGCGTGCTGCCACGCGGCATCATCCGCATCATGGTGATCGTGTTCGGCGTGGTGCTGACGCTGGAATTTATCTACCGCTATTGGCTGTAAGCTACGAAACGTCAGCCCCGCCGCGACACACCCTGCGGGTGCCGCGCGAGTTCGCTCACGCGCGCCGTCATGCCGCTGTTGGGGTCGGTGAAGGGCGCCAGCACGGTGAAGTGGTTGGCGTCCGCGATCGCCGCGTAATGCGTATGCGCGACGCCGCCCCAGACCTTGGCGATCTCCTGGCTCTGGCGCAGGAATTCCGATGACTCCAGCGCGCCGGCCACGGCGTCGAGAGTGCGGCCCGGCGGCACCGGCCAATGGATCGGCGAGATCAGGCGCGCCGAGGTTTCGGTCAGTCTGAGGTTGGCGTTCATGCTGGTGTGCCGCAACGGCTCAACGTCGAACACGCCGGAGATCGAATAGCCCGCCGGCACAAGATCGGCCGGCGCATCGGCATCGAGCGTGCTCCAGGTCGTGGCGGTCATGCACGCGGTCAGATGTCCGCCGGCGGAATGGCCGAAGACCGCGAAGCGCTTGCGGTATTTGCGCCAGAGCATCAGGCAGGCGTTGCGGATCTGATCGGTGATCTGCGCGATGGTCACATCCGGACACAGGTCGTAGCCGGCGACGGCGACGGTCACGCCGCGCGCATTGGGGCCGGCGGCCATGTGGCTGAAGCTCGACGGATGCAGCGACATCCACCAGCCGCCGTGGATGAACAGCGCGAGCGGCGCATCGGCGTCGTCGGCGGGGAAAATATCGATGATCTGCCGCGGCGAGGGACCATAGGAGAGGCCCAGTTCCGCCTTCGGCCGTGCAGCGCGATAGGCGGCGGCGTCGCGTGCCCAGCCCTCGAAAATCTGCGGGTGCTCCGGCACGCGGGCCCGGTTGTTGTATTCCTTCTCGTAGTCGATCGTCATGGCCGGTCCTTGGCAGGTCGTCGTCGTTGGAACCCTCCTAGCACGGGCGTTTCCGTATCGGGAGGGGCAAGCCATGGATGATGCGAGAGCGAGGCCGGGGCTTTGCGGCGCCGGGAATCGGCGTTAAGGCTCATGCCATGAAGGTCAATGGCAAACCGATGCGCAGCATCTGGGTCGAGGCCGATGGCGCGGTCGGCGTCATCGACCAGACCGTGCTGCCGCATGATTTCCGCACCGTGCGACTGACGTCGCGTGACGATGCCGCGCATGCGATCTCCTCGATGCTGGTGCGCGGCGCGCCGCTCATCGGCGCGGTTGCGGCTTATGGCATGGTGCTGGCGCTGCGCGAGGATGCCTCCGACGAAGCGCTCGAAGCCGCTTACCGCGCGTTGCTGGCGACGCGGCCGACGGCGATCAACCTGAAATGGGCGCTCGATAAGATGATGGCGGCGGTGCGCAACCGGCCGCGCGGCGAGCGGCTGGCTGTTGCCGAGAAACGCGCCGCCGAGATTTGCGATGAGGATGTCGCCATTAACCGCGCGATCGGCGAGCACGGTCTGCGGCTGATCGAGGACATCGCCGCGCGCAAGAAACCCGGCGAGCGCGTCAACGTGTTGACCCATTGCAACGCCGGCTGGCTGGCGACGGTGGACTGGGGCACGGCGACGGCGCCCATCTATCTCGCGCATGACAAGGGCATCGCGCTGCATGTCTATGCCGACGAAACGCGGCCGCGCAATCAGGGCGCGTCGCTCACCGCGTGGGAGCTCGGCCGGCACGGCGTGCCGCATACGGTGATCCCGGACAATACCGGCGGTCATCTGATGCAGCATGGTCTGGTCGACATGGTGATCGTCGGCACCGATCGTGTCACCGCGCGTGGCGATGTCTGCAACAAGATCGGGACTTACCTGAAGGCGCTGGCGGCCAGGGACAACGGCGTGCCGTTCTACGTGGCGCTGCCGTCGCCCACCATCGACTTCGCTGTCGATGACGGGGTCGCGGAAATTCCGATCGAGCAGCGCGCCGCCGACGAGGTGGCGGTGATGTCCGGCCGCACCAGCGACGGCCGTATCGAAGCGGTGCGAATCGTGCCGGACGGCTCGCCGGTCGCGAACTATGCGTTCGACGTGACGCCGGCGCGGCTCGTCACCGGGTTGATCACCGAGCGCGGTATTCTTCCGGCGACGCGTGAGGGTTTGGCCGCGGCATTTCCCGAACGCGCAAGGCGTGATCCGGAAAAGTGGAAACCGGTTTTCCGACGAGATCACGCTGAAAACGAAAAGAAGCGGGCCGCGGATGGCTCAAGCTCAACGAGTCCAGGTCTAGCGGAGCGGCGGTGATGGGTCTGTCGCAGCGGATCGAGGCGCCGGTCGATGGCCGTCAGTCGGAGACGGCGCTGGCGGTGGCGCGTGGCACGGCGCGGCTTCTTGCTGCGTATGGCTTTTCCTGCGTCAGCGAACTGCCGCTGGCGTCCGGCCGGCGCGCCGACCTCGCGGCGATGGATCGCAAGGGCACGATCTGGATCGTCGAGATCAAGTCGTCGATCGCGGATTTTCGCGCCGATCACAAATGGATGGATTATCGCCAGCATTGCGACCGGCTGTTTTTCGCGACCACGCAACAGGTGCCGTGCGAGATTTTCCCGCCGGACACCGGATTGATCGTCGCGGATGCGTTCGGCGCCGAGATCAAATGCGATGCGCCGGAGCATCGCTTGAGCGCACCGGCGCGCAAGGCGATGCTGCTGACGATCGCCCGCGCCGCATCATTGCGGCTGCAATCGCTGATCGACCCGACCGGGCCGTATGGCGAGGAGTTTTAAGATTTTCGACGACTATCCGTCATGCCCGACACAAGGCCGGGCATGACGCCTTGTAAAAGCGAAAACGTCAGCGCGGCGCGCGCTTGGCGAGGATGCGCTGCAAGGTCCGGCGATGCATGCTAAGCCGCCGCGCCGTTTCCGACACATTGCGCCCGCACATTTCGTAGACGCGCTGGATGTGCTCCCAACGCACGCGATCGGCCGACATCGGGTTTTCCGGCAGTTCGATCGACTTGTGGTCGAGCGCGAGCAGCGCCGCGAGCACGTCGTCGGCGTCGACCGGCTTGGCGAGATAGTCGACCGCGCCGAGCTTGATCGCATTCACGGCGGTCGCGATGTTGCCGTAGCCGGTCAGGACGATGCCGCGCGCGTCGGGGCGGCGGCGCTTGAGCGCCGAGATCACTTCGAGACCGTTGCCGTCCTGCAGGCGCATGTCGACCACGGCGAAAGCCGGCGGCGACTGTTCGAGCTGCATCAGACCTTCCGCGACGGATTCGGCGGTGGTCACGGCGAAGCCGCGCGACTCCAGCGCCTTGGCGAGCCGCTGCAGGAACGACTTGTCATCCTCGACGATCAGCAGCGAGCGTTCCGCCGGGACCTGCTCGCGCGGTGTGGCGGGGGCGCTTTCAGCGACAGTCAGTGACACGTTCCGTTCCTCCGGATGATCGGTAAAGTTGAATTCGACAGTAATCTAGCGTGGAAAGGCACCGTGGCACAATTACGGCGGCCGTTCCGATCATGGTCGATTGTGCCCCGAAACGCGCGATAAATCAGGCGGCGAGCCCGAGGGGGCGCGCGAAATCGTCGCGGGCCCAGCGTATATGGATGATCGCGCCCCGCTCCGGCAGCGGCCGATTCTGGAACGCGACGATGGCGCCGGAGCGTTCCAGCAAGGTCTTGGCGATGAAGAAGCCGAGGCCGAGGCCCGCGGTTTCCGATTTGTCGCCGATGCGGCGGCCGCGCTTGCTGGTGACGTAGGGCTCGCCGATGCGCGCCAGGATTTCCGGCGCAAAGCCCGGTCCGTCGTCGCTGACGGTGATCGCTACTTCGTCCTCGGTCCATTCGGTCTTCACCGTGACGCGCTCGCGCGCGAAGTCGACGGCGTTCTCGACGATGTTGCCGAGCCCGTAGAGGATCGCCGGATTGCGCGAGGCCAGGGGCTCGTCCGGGTCCGGCTTCGGCACGTCGATCGCCACGCCGAAATCGCGATGCGGATTGACCACTTCGTCGATCAGCGCCGACAGCGGCAAACTGTCGATCGGCTCGTTGCTGGTGGAGAGTTCGGTGATCTTCGCCAAAATCTCGCGGCAGCGCAGCGCCTGTTCGCGCAGCAGGCGGATATCGTCGCGGTGCGGCGAGTTGGTGGAAATCGCGCGCTCCAGTTCCTTGGCGATGACGGTGATGGTCGCGAGCGGTGTGCCGAGTTCGTGCGCGGCGGCGGCGGCGAGGCCGTCGAGCTGCGAGAGATGCTGCTCATGCGCCAGCACCAGTTCGGTGGCCGCGAGCGCGTCGGTAAGCTGCCGCGCTTCTTCGGTGATCTGCCACGCATGCACGCCGATGAAGCCCATCGACAGCAGGATCGAGAGCCAGACGCCGACCATGTAGATCGGCGGCAGTTCCAGAGGATCGCTGCTGTCCCACGGCAGCGGGAAATGCGCGAACACCAGTACGGTGGCGCACAGCACGGCGAAGCCGCCCAGCATCAGCGTGTAGCGCGGCGGCAGCGCGGTCGCGGAGAACAATACCGGCCCAAGGAACAGGAACGCGAACGGGTTCTGCAGTCCGCCGGTGAGGAACAGCAGCACCGCGAGTTCGGCGATGTCGAAGGCGAGCAGCCAGGCGGCGCGCTCCGGTTCGAGCCGTTGCGTCGCATGGAAGCGCACGCGCAGCGCGATGTTGAGCAGCGCCGACAGGGCGATGACGGTCAGGCACGACCACAGCGGCAGCGGGAATTCGAGACCGACATAGACGCCGAGCACCGCCGCGGTCTGCCCGGCGATCGCCAGCCAGCGCAGGCGGACCAGCGTATCGAGGCGGACATTGCGGCGCGGATGGGAGGCGGCGAGATCGAGCAACGGCATGACGCTCATTCTAGGCGCGATCGGCCGTGTCGGAAACGGTCGCGGGTGCGGCGCATGCCAGAAACGCCGAATTCGATGCTGGACAAGTCAGCGGCATCTCGCCACATCTGGGCCGACATCCCTTTTGCCCATTCGCCGGACCGGTCACAGACGCCTTTCATGGACGCCACCGCCAAAGCCGCCATTGCCGTCGACCGCCTAGTGAAGACCTATGCCACCACCACGGCGGTGAAGGGCATTTCGTTCAGCCTGATGCCGGGCACGATGACCGGCCTTTTGGGCGGCAATGGCGCGGGCAAGAGCACCACCATCGCGACCATTATGGGATTGCTGACGCCGACCTCGGGCACCGTCCGCGTGCTCGGTGCGGAGATGCCGCGGCAGCGCTATCGCGTGCTGCACCGGATGAATTTCCAGTCGCCCTATGTGGACATGCCGATGCGGCTGACCGTGCGGCAGAACCTGCGCGTGTTCGGCGATCTCTACGCCGTACCGGATATCGCCGGGCGTATCGATCAGCTCGCCAGCGATCTCGATTTGCGCGAGATCCTCGACCGCCCGTCGGGCAAGCTCTCGGCCGGGCAAAAGACCCGGGTGTCGGTCGCCAAGTCGCTGCTCAACAATCCGGAGGTGCTGCTGCTCGACGAGCCGACCGCCTCGCTCGATCCCGATACGGCGGACTGGGTGCGCGGTCATCTCGAGCGCTATTGCCGCACGCGCAATGCCACCGTGCTGCTCGCCTCGCACAACATGGCCGAGGTCGAACGGCTGTGCGAGCGCGTCATCATGATGAAGAAGGGCGAGATCGTCGACGACGACACGCCGCAGCAATTGCTGGCGCGCTACGGCCGCGAAACGCTGGAGGACGTGTTCCTCGATATCGCGCGCGGTCGCGGCGAAGCGCAGCAGAGGGTGTCGTGATGGAATTCTCGATGGAGTTTTCGCCGCATCGCGTCGGCGCCATGGTGCGGCGCTATTGGTATCTGCTGCGCTCGTCGTGGCCGCGCATTCTCGACCTGATCTACTGGCCGATGGTGCAGATGCTGATGTGGGGCTTCCTGCAGACCTACATTCAGCAGAACGCCGGCTTCTTCGTGCAGGCCGGCGGCGTGTTCATCGGCTCGGTTCTGCTGTGGGACATCCTGTTCCGCGGTCAGCTCGGCTTTTCGATCTCGTTCCTCGAAGAGATGTATGCGCGCAACCTCGGCAACATCATGATGTCGCCGCTGCGTCCGGCCGAATTCATCTTCGCGCTGATGATCATGAGTCTCATTCGATTAGCGATCGGCATGATACCGGTGACGCTGCTCGCGATTTGGTTCTTCGGCTTCAATCTGTGGGGGCTCGGCCTCGCGCTCGGCGCGTTCTTCGCCAACCTGATGCTGACAAGCTGGGCGATCGGCATCCTCGTCGCAGGCTTGCTATTGCGAAACGGACTCGGCGCCGAGACGCTGGCCTGGACCTTCATGTTCCTGCTGCTGCCGCTGTGCTGCGTCTACTATCCGGTGTCGGTGCTGCCGGTCTGGCTGCAATGGATCGCCTGGGCGCTGCCGCCGACTTATGTGTTCGAGGGCATGCGCGCGCTGCTGATCCATCACACGTTCCGGGCCGACCTGATGCTGGAAGCGCTGGCGCTTAACGTGGTGCTGTTCTCAGCCGGCTGCGTTGCATTTGCTCTGTTACTGAGCAGCGCGCGCCGCCATGGAACTTTGCTGCAAACCGGCGAATGACCGCAAGATATTGATTCTTCGGTCTAATTTTTCCCGTAAAGGCCTTGAGAAGGTCTGCTGCGTTAGATTGACGCTGATTCAAAAAACAGTCATGCTTTCGCAGTGCAGCAATCACGCCAGAGCGGGCCGGGGAAAACTGAGATGGCGATAGGCGAATTCGGGGGCGCGGCTGCGCTTCCCGCGACCAACGGCTTTCTCCCATCGACACCGATGTACTGGCTTTACGAGTTCGGCCATGCCGCGCTCAATCCGTCGCGGGTCGCCGCCGACGCCACCAAGTTTTTCTTCAAGAACCCGGCCAATCCGCTGTCGCACACGCTCTACGGCAAGAGCATGGCGGCTGCTGCGGAATTGTTCGAGCGCTCGACCCGCCGCTACAAGAAGCCTGTGTGGGACATCCCTTCGGCCTTGGTGGAGGGCGAGCGCGTTCCGGTCGCCGCGGTGCCGGTGTGGGAGCGGCCGTTCTGCCGCCTGCTGCACTTCCAGCGCCTGATGCCGCATGCGTTGCGGCGGCCGCAGCCGAAGGTGCTGCTGGTCGCGCCGATGTCGGGCCACTTCGCGACGCTGCTGCGCGGCACGGTTGAGGCGTTCCTGCCCAATCACGAAGTCTACATCACCGACTGGACCGATGCGCGCATGGTGCCGGTATCGGCCGGGGCTTTCGATCTCGACACCTATATCGATTACGTGATCGCGATGCTGCACGCGCTCGGCGGCGATGTGCATGTGGTTGGCGTCTGTCAGCCGTCGGTGCCGGTGCTTGCCGCCGTGTCGCTGATGGAAGCCGACAAGGATCCCAACGTTCCCAATTCGATGATGCTGATGGGCGGGCCGATCGACACGCGGCGCAACCCGACCGGCGTGAACAAGCTGGCGCAGGAGCGTGGCCTTGCCTGGTTCCGCAACAACGTCATCACCCGCGTGCCGTTTCCGAATCCGGGCTTCATGCGTGATGTCTATCCGGGCTTCCTGCAGCTGCACGGTTTCGTCAGCATGAATCTCGACCGTCATCTCGATGCGCACTACAACCTGTTCCAGCATCTGGTGAAGGGCGACGGCGATTCCGCGCAGAAGCATCGCGAGTTCTACGACGAATATCTCGCGGTGATGGACCTCACCGCCGAGTTCTATCTGCAAACCGTCGACACCGTCTTCATCAAGCATGCCTTGCCGAAAGGCGAGATGACGCATCGTGGCCGCGCCATCGATCCGTCGCAGATCACCCGCGTCGCGCTGATGACCATCGAGGGCGAGAACGACGATATTTCCGGTCTCGGCCAGACCGAGGCGGCGCACGATCTCTGCGTGAATATCCCGGCGGAGAAGAAGGTCCGCTACATGCAGCCGAATGTCGGCCACTACGGCGTGTTCAACGGCTCGCGCTTCCGCGCCGAAATCGCACCGCGGATGTCGGACTTTATGCTCTCGAACGGCCGGGCGAAGCCGCGCAAATCCGCCTCCGCGGCGTGATCTCCGTATTATTCCGGCATAAGCCCGATTTGTGCCGGTCTTGAGCGGGTTTCCGGGCGGTGGCAGGGTGGCGCGCCATCCGCCGGATGATTCGATGCCGAATCTCGCTTTCCTGTTTCGCCGGCCGTCGCGCGACCCGCAAAATATCGATGTGACGCTGGACAATGCGACCTACCCGGTGCGGCTGCGCCGCAACCGGCAGGCGCGCCGCTATACGCTGCGCATCCAGACGGCCACGCGCGAGGTCGTTCTGACCATGCCGCAGCGGGGCAGCATCGCCGACGCACGCGCCTTCGCGCAGCAGCATGCCGCCTGGATCGCCACGCGGCTCGATCGTCTGCCGGGCGTCGTCGCGGTCGCGCCCGATGGGCGGGTGCCGTTGCGCGGCATCGAGCACCGCATCGTGCATCGGCCGGACCGGCGCGGTGTTGCTTTCGTCGCTGCTGGTGCCGATGGCGAACCTGAACTGCATGTGCCGGGGCAGGCGCCGCATCTCGGCCGCCGCGTGCGCGACTTCCTGAAGAAGGAAGCGGCGCGCGATCTCGACACCGCCAGCCGACATTATGCGGCGCTCTTGAACGTCACCATCAGCCGCATCTCGCTGCGCGACCAGTCGAGCCGCTGGGGCTCATGCTCCAGCACCGGGCGCCTGTGCTACTCGTGGCGACTAATCATGGCGCCATCGTTCGTGCTCGATTATCTCGCCGCCCACGAGGTGGCGCATCTGGTCGAGCTCAATCATTCACCCCGGTTCTGGGCAGCGGTGCGACGCATCTGCCCGGATGCGGATCGCGCCAAAACCTGGCTCGACACGCAGGGCACGGCGCTACATCGCTACGATGTGTCAGGACGCTAATCGCGTGCGCAGTCTCAGCCCGTTTGCCATGACGCTGATCCTCGGCCTGTTGAGCGGCATCGGGCCGTTCTCGACCGATCTCTATCTCGCGTCGATGCCGGATATCGGCGCCAGTCTGCAGGCGACGCCGGCGCAGGTGCAGCTCACGATCTCGTTCTATCTGGTCGGCTTCGCGCTCGGGCAAATCGTTTATGGTCCGGTGTCGGACCGCTACGGACGCAAGCCGGTGCTGCTGGCGGCGGTGACGATCTATTGCATCGCCTCCATAGCGTGCGTGTTCGCGACGTCGATCGAGATGCTGATCGTCGCGCGGCTGCTGCAGGCGCTCGGCGGCTGCGGCGCCATCGTGCTGCCACGCGCGATCGTGCGCGATCTCTATAGCGGCGCGCGCGCCGGTCGCGAGATGGCTGTGATCGCCATGGTGATGGGCCTTGCGCCGCTGCTGGCGCCGATCCTCGGCGGCGTGCTGCAAACCTGGTTCGGCTGGCGCTCGAGTTTCATCGTCATGGCGGTGGTTGGCATCGAGGCGGTGGCGCTGGTCTGGTGGTATCTGCCGGAGACGTTGAAGAATCCGCTCGGCGACATGGTGACGCCGGCGTCAATCCTGCAGTCTTACCGCTTCGTTCTGCGCGAGCCGTCGTTCGTCGCGCATCTCTTGCTGACCGCGCTCGCCTATGCCGGGTTGTTCGCCTGGATTTCCGGCGCGGCGTTTGTGCTGCAAGACATCTATCACTTCACCGCGCTCGGCTTCGCGGTGGCCTTCACGCTGGCATCGGCGTTCTTCCTCGCCGGCACGTCGACCGCGGCGAAGCTGGTGATGCGCTATGGCGTCGGCACGATCATCGGCGCAGGCAGCGTGCTGCTTGCCGTTGGCGGACTGAGCATGGTCGCGGTGCTGGCCTTGCGGCTCGATCATCCGTTCGCGCTGGTCGGTGCGGCGGCGATCTATATCGCCGGTCTCGGTTTGATGCTGCCGCAGGCCATCGCCGCGGCGATCAATCCGTTTCCTGAGAGGGCCGGAGCAGCGTCATCGCTGATCGGATTCGTCCAGCAACTGGCGGCCTCGCTGTGCGGTGTGCTGGTCGGGCATCAGCTCGGCGTCAGCGCTTGGCCGATCGCCATTCCCATGGCGCTTGGCGGTTGCGCAACCTTGGCATGCTGGTCCCTGACGCGCGGCGTGCGCGCGCCGCGGCATTGAAATTGCGATAATGATCAGCGGCTGCTGAACAGCCGGTCGATCAGCCAGGTGTCGAGACCGTCCGACACGGCGGGCTTTCCGGGCAGCGCCGCCACCGGAACGCCCTGATGCACCGGCCGCATATAGCGCGTCCAGATTTCGACCGGCAGCCCGCCGCCGGTGACCTTCTTCATCGGCGTGCCGTCGTCGTTGCCGAGCCAGACGCCGGTGACGAGCTTCGACGTGTAGCCGATGAACCATGCGTCGCGGAAATCCTGGCTGGTGCCGGTCTTGCCGCCCGCCGGCCAGCCGGGGATCACGGCGTTATGGCCTGTGCCGGTTTTCAATGTTTCCTGGAGCATCGTGTTCATCATGCCGACATAGCGCGGCTCGATGATGCGGCCGAGACTTTGGCCGTCATGCGCATAAAGCGTTTTGCCTTTGGTGTCGCTGATGCGTTGCACCACATAGGGTGTCACCGCCAGGCCGCCATTGGCGAACGGCGCGTAAGCCGCGGTCAGCTCGATCACGGATACTTCCGACGTGCCGAGCGCGATCGACGCATTCGGCTCAAGCTTCGAGGCAATGCCGAGCCGGTGCGCGGTACGCACCACGGCGGTCGGGCCGAATTCCTGCGTGAGCCGTACCGATACGGTGTTGAGCGACATGGCCAGCGCCTTGGTCAGCGTCACCTGACCGAAATATTCGCGCGTGTAGTTCTCCGGCTGCCAGCCTTTGATTCTCACCGGTCTGTCTTCGCGCGTGGAATCCGGTGTCAGTCCGCGCTCGAGCGCCGTGAGATAAACGAATGGCTTGAACGCCGAGCCCGGCTGACGCTTCGCGACCACCGCACGGTTGAACTGGCTCTCGGCATAATTGCGCCCGCCGACCAGCGCGCGCACCGCGCCCTCCGGCGTCATCGACACCAGCGCGCCTTGCGCGACGTTGTATTTGTCGCCCTTCTGCGCCAACTCCTCGGTCAGGGACTTCTCGGCCGCCGCCTGCAGCACCGGATCGATGGTGGTCTGCACGACGATGTCGTCTTCCACGGTGCCGATCAGGTCGCCGAGCGCATCGAGGATCCAGTCGGCCACATAGTTCACCGAGCCGGTGTTGGCGGTGGCGACGACGCGCGGCCGCTGGCCCTGCGCGATCTTGATCGAGCCGGCGCTCTCGAAGCCGGCATCCTGCATCGCCGCGAGCACGATCTGCTCGCGCTTGAGCGCTGCTGCATAGTTATGCGTGGGCGCGAGCCGCGACGGCGATTTGACGAGGCCGGCGAGCATCGCCGCTTCCGCAAGCGAGAGTTCACGGGCGGATTTGCCGAAATAGCGCTGCGCCGCCTGTTCGATGCCCCAGGCGCCGGCGCCGAAGTAGACGCGGTTGAGATAGAGTTCGAGGATCTGCCGCTTGCTGTACTTCCATTCCAGCCAGAGTGCGAGCGCGACCTCCTGCGCCTTGCGCTGCAAGGTGCGTTCCTGCGTCAGGAACAGGTTCTTGGCGAGCTGCTGCGTCAGCGTCGAGCCGCCCTGCGCGACGCCGCGATGCAGCAGGTTGGCGATTGCGGCGCGGCCGATGCCGAGCGGATCGACGCCAAAATGCGAATAGAAGCGTCGATCCTCGATGGCGATGAAGGCCTCCGGCACATAAGGCGGAAGCTCCTTCAGGGTCAGCGGCACGCCGCCCATATCGCCGCGCACGACGAGTACCTGCTGGTTGACGTCGACAATCTTGATCGAGGGCGGGCGCTTGGGAATTTCCAGCGACTGGATCGGCGGCAGATGCGCGCCGAGCCAGAACACGCCGCCGATGCCGGCGATCACGCCCCACAGCGCCAACACCAGCATCCAGTAGGCGAAGCGGCCGAGGCGAATACGCTTCACGCTGAACCAGGCGCGCCGCGCTTTCTTCTTGCCTGTTTTGCGTTTGGCTTTGCGACGCGAAGCGCCACCGGTCGGGCGCGTGCGCGGCTCGACCGTCACCGCCGGCGCGGTGTCCGGAGCGGAATCGAAATTGGGCTCGCGCCGCGCGCCGCCCTTTCGTCCCCCTGAGCCCATCGTCCCGTACGCCTCGATACACAACGCAACAACCGCGCGGCCGGCCATGGCCCGCGGCAACGCCGGCATGACGCTAGCGGCCGGGGTTTAAAGGGGGGTTAAGCGTTGATTTTATTGGAGAAATGGATGCCGCGAGAGCGGGATATCGGCGGAGCCGCCGCTACCCCGCCGCCTTCGCGCGCGGTTCGCTTTCCTTGGCGAACAGCGCAAGCAGCGCGCGTTTGACGGCGGCCTGGCGCATCGGCGAGGTGATCTGCGCGCCCATCAGGTCGGTGACATAGAACACGTCGACCACCCGTTCACCGAACGTCGCGACGTGGGCGGAGACGATGTTGAGGTTGAGCTTCGACAGCGCTGCCGTCAGCTCATAGAGCAGGCCCGGCCGGTCGAGGCCGATCACCTCGACCATGGTGTAGCGGTGCGACCATTGATTGTTGATGTCGACCGCTGGCGTCAGCGCGAAGGTGCGCGGCCGCTTGCCGGTGCGCTTGGTAACGCTGTCAGGCAGCCGCAGGTCGCCACGCAACGCCTGCTCGATCGAGTCGGCGATGCGTTGCGCGCGCCGCGTTTCGTCATCGTCGCGGTCGAGTTCGCGCGACACGGCGATGGTGTCGAGCGCCAGCCCGTCCGTGGTCGTATAGATCTGCGCATCGACGATGTTGGCGCCGGCGAGCGCGCAGGCGCCGGCGATGATCGACAGTAGCCACGGGTGATCGGGCGCCAGCACGGTGATCTCGGTGATGCCGCGTGCGGCGTCGACGCGGATCGAAGTCGCCAGCGTCTTGCCCTGGGCCTCGGCGTCGCGCAGGAAATGCGCCTGCTCGATCTTGCGGGGCAGATCGACCTTCAGCCAGTAAGCCGGGTAAAGCCGCGCCACATAAGCATCGAGTGCGGCTGCGGGCCACTCCTTGAGCGCGTCGCGGAATTCCGCCTGCGCGGTGGCCACGCGCTGCGCGCGGTTGACCTCGGAGAAGCCGCCGGTCAGCACCGGTTCGGTTTCGTAATAAAGCGTGCGCAGCAGTTGCGCCTTCCAGCTGTTCCAGACGCCGGGGCCGACCGCGCGGATATCGGCTGTGGTGAGGATCGTCAGCAGCTTCAGCCGTTCGACCGATTGCACGACCGCGGCGAAGTTCTCGATGGTGCGCCGGTCCGACAGGTCGCGCGATTGCGCCACCGTCGACATGATCAGGTGTTGCTCGATCAGCCAGGCGCACAGTTCCGTGTCCGCGCTCGACAGGCCGAAGCGAGGGCCGAGCCGCCGCGCGATCTTCGCGCCGGCGATGGAGTGGTCTTCGGGCTGGCCCTTGGCGATGTCGTGCAGGAACACGGCGATATACAGCACCGTGCGGTGCTGCGGCCGGATCGACAACATCAACTCATGCGCCAGCCGCAATTCGTCGTTGTCGCCGCGCTCGATATCCTGCAGCACGCCGATGCAACGGATCAGATGCTCGTCGACCGTGTAGTGATGATACATGTTGAACTGCATCATCGCGACGATCTTGCCGAACTGCTGCACGAATTTGCCGAGCACGCCGGCTTCATTCATCCGCCGCAGCACCGTTTCCGGATCGGTGTCGGACGTCAGGATCTCGATGAACAGCGCGTTGGCCTGCGGATCGTTGCGCAGATTCGCGTCGATCAGCTTCAGCGAGCGGGTGATGGTCCGCATCGCATCGGGATGAAACGCGAGATTGTGCTGCTGCGCCAGGCGGAAGATGCGGATCAGGTTGACCGGGTCTTTGGTGAAGACGTCGTCGCTCGCCACGGTGATGCGATTATTGTCGACGATGAAGTCCCTGGTCTCTTTCAGCTTGCGAACCGCAGAGGGGCGGAAGCGCGCCATCATCCGGCTCAGCGCCGGCAGCGGCTTTGCTTCCTGATCTTCCAGCTCGGAGCACAGGATGGCGGTGAGGTCGCCGACATCCTTCGCCACCAGGAAGTAGTGCTTCATGAAGCGCTCGACATCCTGCATGCCCGGATGTTCGGTGTAGCCGAGCCGCACCGCGATTGCGCGCTGGATCTCGAACGACAGTCTCTCCTCGGCGCGGCCGGTGACGAAGTGCATGTGGCAGCGCACCGACCAGAGGAAATCCTCGCAGCGCAGGAACAGCCGGTATTCGGTCTTGTCGAACACGCCGTGTTCGATCAGTTCATGCGGCTCTCGCACGCGATAGACATATTTGGCGATCCAGAACAGCGTGTGCAGATCGCGCAGGCCGCCCTTGCCGTCCTTCACGTTCGGTTCGACCAGATAGCGCGACTGACCGGCGCGGCGATGCCGCTCCTCGCGCTCGGCAAGTTTGGCGGCGACGAATTCGGCGGCGGTGCCTTGCACCACCTGACGGTCGAAGCGGGCGATCAATTCATCGAACAGCTTTTGATCGCCGAGCAGGAAGCGCGCTTCGAGGATCGCGGTGCGGATCGTCATGTCCGCCTTGGACTGGCGGATGCATTCGTCGATCGATCGCGTGGCGTGGCCCACCGTCAGGCCGGTGTCCCACAGGATATAGAGAATCGTCTCGGCGACGGATTCGCCCCACGCGGTCTGTTTGTAGGGCAGCAGGAACAACAGATCGAGGTCGGAGTCCGGCGCCTGCAACCCGCGCCCGTAGCCGCCGGTGGCGATGACCGCCATGCGTTCGCTGTCGGACGGATTTTCCGACGGATAGAGGTACTTCTGCGTGAAGTCGTAAACCGCGCGGATGATGTCGTCTTCCATCCGGCAAATGCGCTCGGCGCAGCGGCGGCCGTGGCGATCCTCCAGCAGCAGCCGTTCGGCTTCGGCGTGGCCGGCGACGATCAAGGCTTTGAGATGCTGCGCCACCGCGACGCGCAGTTCGATCGGCGTGCCGGTATGCGCGGCAGCGAGCGCGTCGAGGTCGGCTGCCAGTTGCGCGGGATCGACCAGCGGATGACCGCTATGGCCCGGACCATGCCCGGCGCGCGCGTCGGCGCGTGTCGGCGGATCGGCGAGCGGAGCGGTGGTGGCGGACATCCTTATCGGATATCGGAGCGCGCGGCGGCTGTCACGGCCCGCGCAAAAACAAGCGCGCTGTCAGGCGAGAGGGGTTTAAAACAAATGTCTCCATATCCGCCATAAATGGAAAATTGCTGCTGTTGACGGCAAAATCCGGCGATTTTATAGAATAATCATAGCGCCGATTTGAGCAATCAGCTTGCGGGCGCTCAACAAATGCAGCTAAAGCGGGGCGTCCGCCCTCGCCGAGCTGAGGGCGGGATCGTTTTTCCCGCCTCCATTTTCTCTTGCTCTGCCGCCGATCGGAATTGGCGGCGTGAGCGCAACGTGGAGGCTGTTATGACTGTGTTTTCTCGCCGTTCGATCTTCGCCTCGGTTCTGCTCGCCGGCCTGCTGCCGTCGGCGCCCCTGCTCGCCGCCGATCCGGTGAAGACCATCAGCATCGACTGGGCCACTTACAACCCGGTGTCGATGGTGCTCAAGCAGCAGGGCCTCCTGGAAAAGGAATTCGCCAAGGACGGCATCGCCGTGCGCTGGGTGCAGACGCTCGGCTCCAACAAGGCGCTGGAATTCCTCAACGCCGGCTCGATCGATTTCGGCTCGACGGCCGGCTCGGCCGCGCTGGTCGCGCGCATCAACGGCAATCCGATCAAGTCGATCTATGTCTATTCGCAGCCGGAATGGACCGCGCTCGTCACGCGCAAGGACACGACCATCAACAAGGTCGCCGATCTCAAGGGCAAGCGCGTCGCGGTGACGCGCGGCACCGATCCGCACATCTTCCTGGTGCGCGCTCTGCTCGACGCCGGCCTGACCGAGAAGGACATCACGCCGGTACTGTTGCAGCATCCGGACGGCAAGACTGCACTCATCCGCGGCGACGTCGATGCCTGGGCCGGTCTCGATCCGATGATGGCGGCGGCGGAAGTCGAGGATGGCGCGCGGCTGTTCTATCGCAATGCCGCCGCGAACACCTGGGGCATCCTCAATGTCCGCGAGGAGTTCGCCAAGAACCATCCGGAGATCGTTCGCCGCGTGCTCGCTGTCTATGAGCAGGCGCGCAAGTTTACCCTGGCGAACTACGACGAAGAGAAGAAGGTGTTCATCGCCGTTACCAAGCTGCCGGACGCGGTGGTCGACAAGCAGCTCAAGGAACGCACCAAGCTGACCTTCAACAAGATCGGTGCCGAGCAGCGCGACTCGATCCTGCAGGCGGGCCTCGCGTTGCAGAAGGCCGGCGTGATCCCGGCGTCGGTCGACGTCAAGAAGACGCTGGACGAACTGGTCGACGACAGCTTCGTCACCGTCACCAACTGATCCCCAGGGGCCGGCGGTCGAACCAAACGGTTGCCGCCGGCCATTTTTGCATCCTTCCCGATTGTCTTTTCCCGATTGCGTTTCGGTCACGTGTCATGTCATTTGCGCTGATGACCGGGGTGGCTTCCGATAGCGATACGACCGCGCGGCCGCCTGCGGCAAACACGCGGCGTTTCGGCCGCTGGTCGTGGCCGTTGCTCGGCCTGCTCGTGCCGCTGGTCCTGGCGACGGGCTGGGAGCTGGCGGTGCGCGCCGGTTTCTCCAACGGCCGGCTGATGCCGCCGCCGTCGGTCATTCTCCAGACGCTTTACGATCTCGCGGTGAGCGGCGAGCTCTGGCGCCACAGCGTGGCGACGGTGCTGCGTGTGGCCGTGGGCTTCGGCATCGGCGTCGTTGCCGGCACGTTGCTGGGTGCGCTGGCCGGCTATTCCGCGCTGACGCGGCGCTTGCTCGATCCGACCTTGCAGGCATTGCGCGCGATCCCGTCGATTGCGTGGGTGCCGCTGTTCATCCTCTGGCTCGGAATCTTCGAGGCATCAAAGGTGACGCTGATCGCGGTCGGCGTGTTCTTCCCGGTCTATCTCGGCGTGATGGGCGCGATCATGTCGGTCGATCGCAAGATCGTCGAGGTGGGTCGGGCATTCCGCATGTCGGGCTTCAAGCTGGTGCGGCGCATCCTGCTGCCGGCCGTGCTGCCCTCCTACATCGTCGCGCTGCGCTCGGGACTCGGACTCGGCTGGATGTTCGTCGTCGCCGCGGAATTTCTCGGCGCGTCGGAAGGCCTCGGCTACCTGCTGATCGACGGGCAACAACTCGGCAAGCCGGCACAGATCGTCGCCGCCATTATCACCTTCGCTATTCTCGGCAAGATCGCTGACGGCTTGATTGTCGCTGCCGCCACGCCGTTCCTGCGCTGGGAAGACCGCTTTGGCGCGCGGGGAGAAGAGACGTGACACAAGCGCGCGACACGCTGGTGCTCGACCAGGTCTCGAAAGTCTATCCCAACGGCGTGCACGCGCTTGAAACCGTGAGTGTCACGGTGCAGCCCGGCGAAATTCTCGCCATCGTCGGCGGCTCCGGTTGCGGCAAGTCCACCTTGCTGCGCGCGGTGTGCGGTCTCGATGTGGCGTCGAGCGGCGACGTGACGCTCGGCGGCGTCACCATCCATGCGCCGCACGAAAAGATCGGCATCGTGTTTCAGGAGCCCCGGCTGCTGCCGTGGCTCACTGTCGCTGACAATGTCGGCTTCGGGCTGGAAGGCTTGTCGTCGGCGGAACGCGAAACGCGCGTGCGTGCTGCGCTGGCGCGCGTCGGCCTTGCCGACAAGGCCGGCGTCTGGCCGCGCGAACTCTCCGGCGGCCAGGCGCAGCGTGTTGCGCTCGCACGCGCGCTGGTGCCGCGCCCCGAGGTGCTGCTGCTCGATGAACCATTCTCCGCGCTCGACGCTTTCACCCGCGCCGATCTGCAGGACCATCTGCTCGATCTGTGGGCGGATTCGCGGCCGACGCTGCTGCTGGTGACGCACGATGTCGACGAAGCGGTGGTGCTGGCCGACCGGGTGCTGGTGATGCGGCCGCGTCCGGGCCGCATTTTCGAGGAGATCGTCTGCGACCTGCCGCGTCCGCGCGACCGCCAGTCGGCGGCATTCGACTTCGCCAAGCGGCGGGTGCTGGCGGCACTTGATCGCTCGCTTGATCGAAAGTCGCAGGATTTCGCCGAGACCAAGGCCGATCCGGGCGCGGCGATGTGGTGGTAGCGGCGCGCGGTGCTCGCTAGACTGGAGCGTCTTCAAGCGAAGGGGTCACCGGTTCGCCTGAAGACAACGCGACCATCGAAAACCAGCCGGCACACGCAGTCCGGTGCCGTACGCCGAGGTCATCATGCGCAGTTACAAGGTTTGCCAGTGCGGCGCGCCGCTCACCCTGGTGGAGGAACCGACGCCGCAACCCGTCGGCACCCAGGTGCTGCTCAAGGTCAAGGCATCCGGCGTCTGCCACAGCGATCTGCATATCTGGGACGGCTATTACGAACTCGGCGGCGGCAAGCGCCTGCAATTGCTCGACCGCGGCATCAAGCTGCCGCTGACGCTCGGCCACGAGAATGTCGGCCAGATCGTTGCCGCCGGCCCGGACGCACAGGGCGTCACCATCGGCGATACCGTGCTGGTCAATCCGTGGATCGGCTGCGGAACCTGCGCGGCCTGCCAGCGCGGCGAGGACAATCTGTGCCGGACGCCACGCAATCTCGGCGTGTTCTCCAATGGCGGCTATGCCGACTATCTCGTCGTGCCGCATCCGCGGCACCTGTTCGGTATCGGTTCGTTGACGCCGGAGCAGGCGGCGCCGCTCGCGTGCTCCGGCCTCACAGCCTACGGCGCGCTGAAGAAGGTCGCCTCGGTGATGGCCGAGAATCCCATCGTCATCATGGGTGCGGGCGGTGTCGGCCTCATGGGGCTGCTGCTGGTCAAGGCCATGGGCGGCAAGGGCGCGGTGGTGGTCGATATCGATTCGACGAAGCGTCAGGCGGCGCTGGATGCCGGCGCGCTCGCGGCCATCGATGGCAAGGCGCCCGACGCCGCGCAGCAGATCATCGCCGCGACCGGCGGCGGTGCGGCGGCGGTGGTGGATTTTGTCGGCGCCGGCGACACGGTGAAGCTCGCCATCGATGCGCTGGTCCCGAAAGCCGGCAAGATCGTCATCGTCGGCTTCTTCGGCGGTGAGCTGACGATCCCGACGCCCTATTTCCCGATGCGGGCCATGACCATCCAGGGCTCTTATGTGGGCAGCCATCCGGAATTGCAGGAATTGCTCGATCTCGTGTCCCGCACCGGCGCGCCGTCGTTTCCGATCAAGACCCGTCCGCTGGACGAGGCCAACGATGCGCTGATGGCGCTCAAGGCCGGGAATGTTGTCGGCCGCGTGGTGTTGACGCCTTAGCCTAATCCCGTCATCACCGGGCCGCCGCAGAGCGGCGTGCCCCGGTGATCCCGACCCGGTGAGCACGGTGCCATCGTTTCGGGATGGCCGGGACAAACCCGGCCATGACCTTGTGACAGTGTGAAGAAGGAGACGACGATGGACGCTGCCGGGCTGCGCGCGATGCAGGCGCCGATCAAGGACAAATACAAGACCGACGCCAAGGCCGCGTTCATCACGCTCAAAGCCAAGGGCGCGCTCGACGACACCAACATTGCCTGCAAAGTCGAGACCGGCCGCGCGCTCGCGGTGGCGGGGCTGCATCCGGCGACCGGCGGCTCCGGGCTCGAATTGTGCTCCGGCGATATGCTGCTGGAGGCGCTGGTGGCCTGCGCCGGCGTCACGGTGAAGGCGGTAGCGACCGCGCTGGAAATTCCGCTGCGCGCCGGACATGTGTTCGCCGAAGGCGATCTCGATTTCCGCGGTACGCTCGGCGTCGCCAAGGATGCGCCGGTCGGCTTCGCGCAGATCCGTCTGCGGTTCGAACTCGATACCGATGCGCCGCAGGACAAGCTCGACCAGTTGCTGAAACTGACGGAGCGCTATTGCGTCGTCTATCAGACGATCAAGAGCGGCCCGCCGGTCGATGTGTCGATGAAGCGCGCCTGATTTTGCCTCTCCCTGCCTGCGGGGAGGGAGAGACGATGCCATGTCCCCTGATATCCTGTTCTGGCTTGCGCTGATCCTGAAGATGGCGGTCACCGCCGGCTTCGTGCTGGGCGCGACCATTGTCGCCGAGCGGATGGGTCCGTTGATCGGTGCCATGGTGGCGACGCTGCCGGTCTCGACCGGCCCGACATATGTCTTCCTCGCGCTCGATCACGATTCGTCGTTTCTCGCGACCAGCGCGCTGATGAGCGCCGCGACCACGGCGGCGCTCGCGGTGTTCTCGCTGGTCTATGCAGTGCTGGCGCGCCGTTGCGGTTTGCTGGTCAGTCTCGGCATCGCGCTTGTCGTGTGGTTCGCCCTGGTCACCGTGCTGCAGGCGGTGACGTGGACTCCGCTCGAAGTGTTCCTGCTCAATGCCGTCGCGATCCTTGTCTGCTTTTCTCTGGCACGGCAACTTCCCGTCGTGTCGATGCCGCGCTTGCGCACCTATTGGTACGACATGGCGCTGCGCGCAGGCTCGGTGGCGCTGCTGGTCGCGCTGGTGGTCGGTCTCAGTTTCAGCATCGGTCCGCGCTGGACCGGGCCGCTCGCGGTGTTTCCGATCGTGCTCAGCAGCGTCGCGGTGATCCTGCATACGCGGGTCGGCGGCCCGGCGGTCGCGACCGTGTTCGCCAACACCATTCTCGGCTTTGTCGGGTTCGGCAGCGCGCTGTGGACGTTGTCGGTGACGGTGGTGCCGTTCGGCCCGGTGATCGCGCTGCTGCTCGGCTTTTGCGTATCGCTCGGCTGGAGTTTTCTGGTGATCGGCGTGCAGCGCGCGCGGCAGCGGCGCGGATGAATCAATTGCGCAACGCGCCTTTGAGCCGATAGAGCGCTTCCAGCGCCTCGCGCGGCGACAGGTCGTCGGGCGATAAAATCTCAAGCGCGGCCTTGACCGCGGCTGCGACAGGATCGGCTTCCTGCGTCGGCTGCGCGCGCGGCGTCGCGGCGAACAGCGGCAGGTCGTCGAAGCCTTTTGGAGTCGCGCGGTCTTCGGCTTCCAGCTTCGACAGCACCTCCTGCGCGCGCGCGATCACCGGCGGCGGCAGGCCGGCGAGTTTCGCCACCTGGATGCCGTAGGAGCGGTCCGCCGCGCCGGGGCCGACTTCGTGCAGGAACACGACCTCGCCCTGCCACTCCTTCACCTTCACCGTTGCGTTCAGCAGGCGCGGCAGCCGCGCCGCGAGCGCGGTCAGTTCATGATAATGCGTGGCGAACAGCGCGCGGCAGCGGTTCTGCTCATGCAGATGCTCGATCGACGCCCAGGCGATCGACAAGCCGTCGAAGGTCGCGGTACCGCGGCCGATCTCGTCGAGGATGACGAGAGCCCGCGCGCCGGCCTGATTGAGAATCGCGGCGGTCTCCACCATTTCCACCATGAAGGTGGAGCGGCCGCGCGCGAGATCGTCGGCCGCGCCGACGCGCGAAAACAGGCGATCGACCACGCCGATATACGCGCGTTTTGCCGGTACGAAGCTGCCCATCTGCGCGAGCAGCGCGATAAGCGCGTTCTGGCGCAGGAAGGTCGATTTACCGGCCATGTTCGGGCCGGTGATGAGCCAGATGCGCCCGGCTTCGTGTCCGCTGGGCGGCGAGAGATTGCTGTCGTTGGCGACGAATGCGCCGCCGTCGCGCGCCAGCGCCTGCTCCACCACCGGATGGCGGCCGCCGTCGATCTCGAAGGCGAGCGAGGCGTCGATCTGCGGGCGCACATAGTTGCGTTCGGCGGCGAGCGTCGCCAGCGCGGCGGTGACGTCGAGCGCGGCGAGGGCCTGCGCCGCCGCCTTGATCGGCTCGCTCGCTGCGGTGATGCTCGTGGCGAGCGTTTCGAACATCTCCAGTTCGAGACCGAGCGCGCGGTCGCCGGCGCTGGCGATCTTCGCTTCCAGTTCGCCAAGCTCGGTGGTGGTGAACCGCACCTGCCCGGCGAGCGTCTGCCGGTGGATGAAGGTCTGGTTCAGCGGCGCGGCCATCAGCTTGTCGCCGTGCTGCGCCGTCACCTCGACGAAATAGCCGAGCACATTGTTGTGCCGGATCTTCAATATCTTGATGCCGGTCTCGTCGGCGTAGCGCGCCTGCAGCGCGGCGATGACGCGGCGCGCCTCGTCGCGCAGCGCGCGGGTCTCGTCGAGTGTCGTGCTGTAGGTGGGTCGAATGAAGCCGCCATCGCGCTTGAACAGCGGCAGTTCGTCGTCGAGCGCGGCGGCGAGCTCGCTCGCAATTGCCTTATCGACACCAGCGCAGGCCGCGGCGGCATCCGCGAGATCGGCCGGCGCATCAGGAAGCGATGACAAGCGGCCCGCCAGATCGTTAGCAGCGATCAGCCCGTCGCGAATCCCGGCGAGGTCGCGCGGCCCGGCCCGGCCGAGCACGATGCGGGAGAGGGCGCGGGCAAGATCGGGCGCGCGGTCGAGGGCCGCGCGCAGATCGGCGCGCAAGGCTGCCTGCGTGACCAGGAATTCTACCGCGTCGTGCCGGCGGCGGATCACGTCCACATCGGTGAGCGGCGCGGCGAGCCGCTGCGCCAACAGGCGCGAGCCGGCTGAGGTCACCGTGCGGTCGATGGCCGCGAGCAGCGAGCCCGCGCGTTCGCCACCCAGCGTGCGCATCAGTTCGAGATTGGCGCGCGTCGCCTGATCGATTGCCATGGTGGCGCCGGCCTGCTCGCGCAGCGGCGGCGACAGCGGCGGGCGTTTGCCGATCTGCGTGCGCTCCACATAGCTGATGCAGGCGGCGGCGGCGGTGAGCTCGAGCCGCGTCAGATCGCCGAACGCGGCGCTGGTCGCGACCGCGAAAAAGTCCGTGAGCCGCCGCTCGGCGCTCGCGCCGTCGAACACGTCGCGCGCCAGCGGCACCACGGCGGGAAACTCGCGCCAGAACGCGGCGAGGTCTGCGTCGGAATACAGCGCGTCGGAGACGAGGATTTCGCCGGGGTCGACGCGCGCGATCTCCGCCGCCAGCGCGCCGCGCTCGCATTCGGCGATACGGAATTCACCGGTGGAGATGTCGATCCAGGCGAGGCCGAAGCGGCTGTCGGTCTCGCCGGCGCGGGCACGCGCCACGGCGAGCAGATAGTTGTTGCGCCGCGCGTCGAGCAGCGTGTCCTCGGTCAGCGTGCCGGGCGTGACGAGCCGTACCACGTCGCGGCGCACGACGGCCTTCGCACCGCGCTTCTTCGCCTCGGCCGGGTCTTCCATCTGCTCGCACACGGCGACGCGATGGCCAAGCGCGATCAGCTTGTGCAGATATTCGTCGGAACGGTGGATCGGCACGCCGCACAGCGGCACGTCCTTGTCAAGATATTTGCCGCGCTTGGTCAGCATGATGCCGAGCGCGCGCGAGGCGACTTCGGCGTCGTCGAAGAACAGTTCGTAGAAATCGCCCATCCGGTAGAACAGCAGGCAGTCCGGATTGGCGGTCTTGATCTCGATATACTGCTCCATCATCGGAGTCGGACGTGCCACCTCGTCCGGTGCCTTGACCGGCTCCGCGGGCGGCGGGTCTTCGTCGATTTCGGGGCGAATGGCGCGGGCGGCGGTCATGACCGGCGGACGCTAGCAGAAGCGGACCGGGGTTTCACGGGCCATTCCCGTAACCCACAGCGCCCGGCGAAAAATCGCCGGTCATTCCGGGACGTGCGGAGCACGGGTCCGGAATGCGGATATGCAAAGACTTCCCCCTGGATTGGATTCCGGGTCCGCCTGCGGCGTCCCGGAATGACTTATGTCACCGCATTGGCGCGGCGCAGGCCGCCGATCATGGACGATTCCATGACATGCGCCCGGGCGCGCTGCGGGTCGGCGGCGACAGCCATCAGTTCGGTCAGGTGCTGGCGCTGCACGGCAGGATCGCGCTCCTGCAACAATTGCTTGTTGCGGATCGACATCTTCTGCACCTGCTCGACGGTCGCGGCGCGGCGCTGCCGGTCATAGACGCCGAGCAGCGCCTCGTCCTCGCCGTGCCAGACGCGGCCGAGCTTGCCGGCGAGATTGATCGCATCATGGATGCCGCTGTTGAGGCCAAAGCCGCCGAGCGGATTGTTGAGATGCGCGGCGTCGCCGGCGAGCAGCGCGCGGCCATGGATGAAGCTCTGCGCGACGCGCTGATGCACGCGATAGATGCTCTTGTACCGGATCTCGTAAGTCTGATCGCGCTGCACCAGCAACTGCATCGCGCGCTCGATATTCGCCGGATCGAGCAGTTCCTCGTCCGACTTTTGCGGATCGCCGTAGAATGCCGCGCGCCACAGGCCGGGCGGGCCGTCGTCCGGCACCTTGAACACGGCGGCCCATTCGATCGGGTCCGACACATAGGCGTTCATGGTGAAGCCGTGCTGGCCCAAATCATAAGGCGTACTGGCGACGACGAAATATTCCGGCCAGGTGAAGCCCTCGAATTCGATGCCGGTGCCCTTGCGCACGACGCTGCGCGCGCCGTCGGCACCGATCAGCCATGACGCGTCGATCTCGCGTGTCTCGCCGTTCGCCTCGATGGTGACACGAACGTCGTCGCCGTTCTGCGTGTAGTCGGCGACGCGATGACCGAAGTGGACTTCCGTGCCGGGAATCGTGCGCAGAATGTCGAGCTGGATCGGCGTCAGGCGGTGTTGTTCCAGGTGGAGCCGATACGGAAAAGGCGTGACGTCGGCGAGCAGACCGAGATCGAACTGCGCGATGTATTCGCCGCGCTTGTCGCGGATTTGCCATTCGCGTACCTGCAAACCCGTCTCGTGCATCCGCGCGGTGATGCCATAGGGCGCCATCATCTCCAGCGTCGGCGGATGATAGGAGCCGGCGCGCAGATCGTGGGTGAGGGCGGGCTCCGCCTCGAACACGATGACCGGAATGTTCTGCCGGGCGAGCGCGATCGCGCACATCAAGCCGGTGGGACCGGCGCCGGCGATGACGACGGGTTTGGACGTCTTTGCGGTCATTGAATTAACGGAAGAAGGTCACGCCGGTGAGTTTTTCGAGATTGCCGCGATACAGACGGTCGAGATCGTCCTTCGCGAAATTCATCGAGTCGATGATCTGCATGGTGTCGCGGATGTAGCCGGAACCTTTCTCCGGATCAAACGGGCAATCCGATGCGAAGATGATGTGGTCCATCGGGAAAAAGTCGAAGCCGCACAGCGCCGCGCCGCGGCCGCCGAAGGTGGCGGTGTCGGCATGGAAATTCTGCTTGAAGTAGTCGAGCGGGCGTTTCTTCAGGCTGCGGCGAAGCGCATCTAGGTCTTCGTCCGAGGTGCGCGCGCCGATCTGGTCCCAGCCGGGGCCGATGCGGCCCTCGAGCATCGGCACGATGCCGCCGAAGTGGTGCACGATCAGCTTGAGGTCCGGATATTTGTCGAGCGTCTTGGAGAAGACGAGGCGCGACATAGCCGCCGCGGTCTCATAAGACCAGCCGAGCGCCCACCAGATTTCATACTTCGATTTCGGCTCGTCCATATAGTCGGGATGCTTGGCGTTGCGCGCCGGATGTAGCCAGACCGGCTTTTTGTTGCCGTTCATCGCCGCGAAGAACGGCTCGAACTCCGGGCGGTCGATCGGCTTGCCGAGCACGTTTGTGTAAATCTGCACACCGAGCGCGCCGTTCTTCAGCGCGCGTTCGGCCTCGCGCACGCCGGCGTCCGGTGCGCCCATCGGCGCCTGCGCGACCCAGCCCGGATATCGCTTCGGATCCCGTGCGCAGATCTCGGCGAAGCCGTCATTGACGATCTTGGCGTAGTCCTCGACCTTGTCCGGCGCCGCCAGATATTCGAGCGGCGGCATCGGATAGGACAGAATCTGCGCGTAGTTGTCGAAGCTGTCGACCACGCGGTTTCGCACATCCATGTCGTGGATCGACGGCACGCCGCGCATGCGCTTGCCGATATCGCCGAAGCCGCTCTCCACCAGCTTCTCGAAAAATTTCGGCGGGATGAAATGGGTATAGGCGTCGATCCGCATGGCTGCCCCTCGATGTGGTGATGATTTATGCGGTGTTTAGGCGTCGCGACGCAAGCGTGGCGCGGGGGACGGACCGCATGGCAGCCACGCTCTTCCCCCATTTCATATCGCGCCGCGGGATCAGCGCATCATTCCGCTGCGGTGGGCAGCTCCGTCTGCGCGGCGATGGCGGCGAGACAGCGGGTGAGGCTCTCGCCCTCCGGATCGGCCAGGGCGGCAGCGCGGGCGCTGGCGACGGCGTCGACCGCGAGCGGCAGCGGGATCGTGCCCGCCAGTGCCGGCCGGATCACCTGAGTCTCGATGCTCGCGAAATTCGCCGTTCCGCGCGCGTGGGTGTCGCCATAGCCCTTGATCAGGCGGGCGCATTCGGCGATCTCGCGCGCCAGTTCGGGTGAGCGGGTCGCCGCGTCGCGAATGAGGCCGAGCCAGCTTTCGATCGTAGCCTGCTCCTCGTGGTAGCGATGGCAATGTGGCCGCCACCCGCGCAATTTGGCGAGCAGCCAGAACCGCAGAAAACCAGTAATGGAAGTGGTGTTCACCTCCATCCCGAAATAGACCCGGCCGAGCCAGCCGCGCCGCGCCGACACCCGCAGGATCGCGCGCGCCAGGCGCGGCGGCAAAATCTGGCAGAATTCGTCGATGCCGGGTTTCAGGAAATCGGTGATGATGAAAGGCTCGCCTGAGGCCTTCAGTTCCTCGCGGGCGATGCGCGCGAAACGTTCCGGGGCGATCTTCGCCTGCGCGACGCGGATCACGTCCTCGAACGACATGCGCACGGCGAGATGCCGCGCCGTTTCGCGCAGCAGGATCGGATCGCCCTTCACCAGCGGCGCGAGCCGGTCGAGATAGAGTCGCGCGTAACGCGGGCTCTGATAGACGACGAGGCGGCGCACGCCTTCCAGCACGATGTCGCGCGCGGCCTCGGGGAACGCCATTGCGGCGTGCTCCAGATCGGCGAGCGTCTCGCGGCTGCGCTTCTTGACCTCTTCCGGCGGAGCAACCGGCGGCCGCGCTTTCGCCGCGTCAAGCCCGGCGCGGAAGCCACGCAGATTGGCGGCGGCCGCTTTGCCTTCGGCGCGGATCGCCGCCTCGAAATCGTCCGCCGTCATCGGCAGCACACCGCTCCCGGCGAGCGCGCCGAGCATCACCGAGCTGATCATGGTGCCGTTGACCTTGGCCAGGGTCTCCATGTCGATCAGCAGATTGTCGCGCGCATTGTCGTTGATCGCCTGAATGAGCAGGTCGCGGTCATAGCGGCCGTCGCCCATCGCCATCTTTTCGGTGGTGAGATAGGAGCGGCCGGTCGAGCCGATCATCAGTGTGCGGTTACGGGTGACGAACCCGTTGGCGATGGCGCGGCCGGCTTCGAGCAGTTCGGTCGCGGCCATGATGTCGACATCGCCAACGCCGGGCGTCAGCGACAGCACCGGCCGGCGGCCGTTGAGCGTGCGCCAGGTCGCCGGCACGACCTCGATATAATAAGTGGTGGCGCCGGTACGTTGCGCGACGCCGGGGATCGACGTGCTCTGCACCGGATAGCCGGCGTGCGTCGCCGCTTTCACGATCCAGTCAGTGAGCACGCCGCCGCCTTCGCCGCCCAAGGCAGCAATCAGCAGGGTGATGGGGCGATCGGGTACGGCGCTCATGTCGGTGTCGTTGTGCGTGCGTCGAGGGTGGTGTTGGCGCGCGCGAGCGCGGGGATCGGCGCGCGCGCCGGATCGGCGTGCGGGAAGCGGATACCGAACAGGCCGAGGAAACCGCGGCGCATCGCGAACAGGAAGCGGTCCCACGCGGTGGCGTTGCGGACGATCTCGGCGCGATAGAACGACGGGCACAGCACGGCGGCGTGTGCGACCTCGCCGCACAGGCCGCAGCCGACGCAACTCTCGATCACGGTCGCGACCGGATCGGTGCGCAGCGGATCGGGCGACGGCTTCACCGTCAGCGACGGACAGCCGGAGAGCCGCATGCAGGAATGATCGCCGGTGCAGATTTCATCGTCGACGCCGTAGCGCGCACGGGTGACGCGCTCGCCACGCTTGAGCTTCTCGGCATCCTCGACGCGGACGCGGCGCTGGCGCGCGAGCTGGCATTCGCCGTCTGCGATGATCACCTTGAGGCCGCGCTCGGCGGTCTGCATCGCCTCCTTCAGCGTCTTGAGCATGGTCGCGACATTGTAGGTGCGGACCGTGCGCAGCCATTTGACGCCGAAGGTGCGCAGCGTCTGTTCGATATCCATGGTCTGGCCGGCGGCCGCGTAGCTGTCCTTGCTCGACGGCATGAACTGCTGGCCGGTCGCCGAGGTGTAGCCATTTTGCATGACAACAAGCACGCCGTCGCCCTTGTTGAACAGGTTGGAGGCGACGCCGGTGATCAGGCCGTTGTGCCAGAAGCCGCCGTCGCCCATCACCGTGATCGGCCGTCGCTCCATGTTCGGGCCGACCGCGGCGGCGGCGGCCAGCGACATGCCGTAGCCGAGGATCGAGTTGCCCATGGAGAACGGCGGCAGCGTCGCGAACGAGTGGCAGCCGATGTCGGTGGAGATATGCGTCGGGCCGAGTTCGCGCTGCATCAGCTTGATGGCGGAAAACACCGGCCGCTCCGGGCAGCCGGTGCAGAAGCCCGGCGGCCGCGGCGGAATCTCGCCGGTTGATTTCGTCGCGGCCGGGCGGTGCGCCAGCATGGTCTCGACCCGCGCGGCGATCGCATCGGCATCGACGCCCGCCGGCCGCGTTTTGGTGAGGAACGCGGCGAGGCCGCGCAGCAGCACGTCCTGCGTATATTCGCCGGCGTCGGGCAGGCAGTCCTTGCCGTGGATGCGGGTCTGGATATCGGCGCGGCGCAGCTGCGTGTTGATCTGCTGCTCGATGTAGTCCGGGTTGCCTTCTTCGACGATCAGAACGGCGCGCTTGCCGGCGCAGAACTGCGCGACCTCGTCGGGCACCAGCGGATAGGCGAGGTTGAGCACATAGATCGGGATGCGCGCGGCGCCGAACAGATCGGCGAGGCCGATACGGCCGAGCGTGCGCACGACACTATTATAGAGGCCGCCGAGAACGATGATGCCGATCTCGCTCACGTCGCCGTCAAACACCTCGTTGAGCTTGTGCTCGCGCGCGAATGCCTGCGCGGCCGGCAGCCGATGCTCGGCTTTCAGCTTCTCGTGCACGAAGGTCACCGGCGGATGCGCCAGCCGCATGTAATCGAATTTCGGCGGGCCGGAGAGCTTGTTGCGGCCGGAAAACTGGCCACGCCGGTTGTCCTTGGCGGTGAATTCGCCGGTGACATGGCAGGCACGGATGCGCAATTCGAGCATCACCGGTGCGTGGGTCGCTTCCGATAGCGCGAAGCCCTGTTCGACGGTGTTGACGATGGTGGGCAGATCGGGTCGCGGATCGAGCAGCCAGATGCCGCACTTCATGGCGTAGGCATAAGAACGTTCCTGGATCACGCTCGCGCCTTCGCCGTAGTCTTCGCCGATGACGATCATCGCGCCGCCGATGACGCCGGGCGAAGCGAGGTTCGACAGCGCATCGGCCGCGACATTGGTGCCAACCACGGATTTCCACGTCACCGCGCCGCGCAGCGGATAGTTGATCGAGGCGCCGAGCATCGCCGCGGCGGAGGCCTCGTTGGTGCAGGTCTCCAGATGCACGCCGAGATCCTCGAGCAGGTCGCCGGCATCGACCATCACGTCGATCAGATGCGACACGGGCGCGCCCTGATAACCACCGACATAGGACACGCCGGACTGCAGCAGCGCTTTGGTCACGGCGAGAATGCCTTCGCCCTCGAAGGTATCGCCGTCGCCGAGTTTCAGCGCCTCGACTTCTTTGCTGAATGAACGCTCTGCCATGACACCCTCGATTCAAGCCTTACATATGCGACGGCAGCCAGAGTGCCAGGATCGGGAACGCGATCAGGATGATCAGGCGTATAATGTCGGTGATGACGAACGGCATCACACCGTAGAAGACAGTCGATAGTTTCACGTCTTTGACGACACTTTTGATGACAAAGACATTCATGCCGACCGGCGGATGGATCAGGCCGAGTTCGACCGTCATCACGATGATGACGCCGAACCAGATCGGATCGAAGCCAAGCTGCTTGATCACCGGGAACACGATCGGAACCGTGAGGATGATCATCGCCATCGCGTCCATCACGCAGCCGAGGACGAGATACATCAGCATGATGATGGTGAGGACCCCGTAAGGGCCGAGGCCGAGACTGGTCAGGAACTCGGTGACCTTTTGCGGCGTCTGCGTGATCGTCAGGAAATAGCCGAAGATCAACGCGCCGATCAGGATGGTGAACACGGCGGCGGTCGTTCGCACCGTTTCGACGCAGCTTTGCCAGAAGGCTTTTGCGGTGAGCCGCCGGCGCAACATGGCGATGATGAAGGCGCCGCCCGCCCCCGCGCCACCGGCCTCGGTGGCGGTGAAGACGCCGCCATAAAGGCCGCCGAGAATGAAAATGAACAGCAGCAGCACGGCCCAGACGTCGCGCAGCGAATCGAGCCGTTCTTTCCAGGAATGGCGCGGGGTCGCGGGAAGAAAGCCGGGCCGCACCACCCCAATGATATTGATGGTGACGATATACATCGCCACGGCGAGCAGTCCCGGCACAATCCCGGCGATAAACAGCTTGCCGATGTCCTGCTCTGTGATCAGGCCGTAGACGGCGAGCACCGTGGACGGCGGGATCATGATGCCGAGCGATCCGCCGGCCGCGATCACGCCAGTGGCGAAGCTCTGCGGATAGCCGTGCCGACGCATCTCCGGATAGGCGACGGTGGAGAATGTCGCCGCGGTCGCGACCGACGAGCCGCAAATCGCGGCGAACCCGCCGCAGGCCGCGATGGTGGCGATGCCCAGTCCGCCGCGCAGATGGCCGAGGAATGTGTTGGACGCGCGAAACAGTTCGCGGCTCATGCCGGAGGTGGACGCGAGCGCGCCCATCAGCAGGAATAGCGGGATCACCGCGAACTCCGCGGAGGTGGCGGTGCGCATCGGCGATTGCGCAAGCAGTTTCAGTGCCGGCCACCAGTCGGCGGAATAGCCGAAGCCCACCACGCCGACGAATCCCATGGCGATACCGACCGGGACGCGCAGCAGCATCAGCACAAACAAGGCGACGAAGCCGAGGATGGCGACGAGATCGCTATTCATCAGCGTTGATCCCTGGATAGCGGATGGGCGGAGCGCCTCATTCGATCGGCCGCGTCTCGCTCCTGGTCAGGCGCTCCGGCGCGATCAGCAGCCGCACCGTGCGGGCCAGCAGCATAAGGATCGCAGCAGCGAGACCGATCCAGGCGACGAAATAATAGATCCACACCGGTTGGCGGAGATCGAACGTCGCAACCTGGTCGGCATGGGTATTGATCACCTTGAGGCCGACCATCCAGGTGAAGATCGTCAGCGCAAACAGGGTGAGCAGACTGGCGAAGATGTCCATCGCCCGTTGCGCGCGGGGCGGGATCGCCGACCACAACAGATCGACGGTGATGTGGTCGCCCCGATAGCTCGCGCCCGCGATGCCCCAAAAGATCAGGATGCCGAGCAACAGGCTCGATACATCGTAGGCGTCCGGAATCGACCAGACGAACAGGTAACGCAGAAAAACAGAAACGAAAGTGATGGCCGTGACGACGGCGAGAAATCCCGCCGCCGTCAGTTCGATCGCTGCGATGAACCGGTCGACCGGCCCGCTGGCGATGGCCTCGGAGGTCATTAGTTCGCCGCCGACTTGAACTTCACCAGTTCGGCCTTCAGCTCCTTCATGATCGTATCGGGATTGCCGCCGGCCTTGCGGACATTGTTGGCCCAGGTCTTCTCCAGCGGTTCCGCGGCCTTCTTCCATTCGCCGAGCTGCGCCGGCGTGATCGGATAGACCTCATGCGCGGAGTCGGCCTTGAGCTTGGCGATGCCGGCATGTTCGAAGTCCGCCCATGGCGCGGCAACCTTCAACGCCCAGTCGTTCGTGCAGTGATCGTCGATCACTTTCTTCTGCGCGGCCGACATGGCCGCATATTTGTCCTTGTTGAATACGAACACGAAGGTGGTCGCGTAGAGCGGCACGTCCATATGGTACTTCGTGACCTTGTCGATGCCGAACAGCGGCACCGAGCCCCACGGGAAGGTCACCGCGTCGGCGACGCCCTTCTCGAGGATGTCGCGCACTTCCGGCGCGCTCGACTGCACGTTGGTGCCGCCGAGCGAGGTGACGAAGGTCGCCATGGTGGCGTGCGCCGGGCGGATCTTCATGCCCTTGATGTCGGCCGGCACCATGATCTTCTTGGTCTTGGAATGGAACGAGCCGGGATCGTGGATGAAGGCGAGGCAGAACTTCACGTCCTTCATCTCGCGGCTGGCATATTTGCGATACCAGGCGTCGATCGCCTGCGAGCCGCCCTTGGCATTGGCGAACAGGAACGGCAGTTCGCCGGCGCCGATGATCGGGAAGCGGCCGGGCTGATAGCCGGGATTGACATAAGTGAGATCGGCGATGCCGTCGCGCGCCATGTCGTAATGGTCGAACGCCTTGCCGAGCTGCTGCGATGGATAGACCTTGTATTTGATCGTGCCGTTCGACGCCTTCTCGACGGAGGCACCCCAGTCTTCCAGCGCCTTCTGCAGCGGATGCGACGGCGGCACCCAGTGCGCGAGCTTCAATTCGAAGGTCTTGTCCTGCGCGTTCGCTTGCGGCGCGGTGGCGAGCAGCAGCGCTAGAGCGGTGGCGGAGACGGCGCCCGCCAGATGGCGACGGGTCAGGTGACGACTTGCCTGCATGAATGTCCTCCCCGGACGATATCGTTGTTGACCAAGTTGACCTTGATTCAGCCGATAGCAGCCGTCAGTTTAATCCGGCATAGTTGGAGATCAAACTATTTTTGGGTCGGCCGTGCCGCGCAAGATTTCTGCTGCAAGACAAAAAAGAGATGCTGCGGCGCGGAAGAAAAAATCCGGCGCCGCGCCGGCGGTTGATCTGGGGCCGCTCGGCGGCTGGATCGGTTTTTACCTGCGCATGGCGCAGATCGCGTCGTTTCAGGCGTTTGCGCGGCGCACCCGCGAGCACGATCTCAATCCGGGCCGGTTCGCCGCGCTGATGGTGATCGGCAAGAATCCTGACATCAGCCAGACCGTGTTGAGCCAGGCAATCGGCATCGACAAGTCGACGTTGACGCCGGCGATCGACGATCTGGCGCGGCGCGGTCTGGTGCGGCGCACGCGCACCGATGCCGACAAACGGGCTTATCGGCTGCGGCTGACGGCGGCGGGCGAGAAGATCCTGCGCGAGCTTGCCGCCTGCGCGCGGGCGCATGATCGCGATCTCGATGCGATCGTCGGGCGGCAACGCCCGGCGGTGCTGCGCGCGCTCAAGCGCATCGTCGATACGCTCGGCGGATAGGGGGACGTCAGGCTTCGCCGCGAAACAGCTTCGCCAGATTGTCCGGGATCGGTTTCGATTTGATCTTCGACGGATCGTTCGGATCGCGCCCGACCCAGACACGCTTCTCGAAGCCTTCCACCGTCACCTTGCCGTCCTTGACGATGCGGTGGGTGATGTCGAAGCTCGACGTACCGACGCGGGTGAATTCGGACTCGATCGTCACCGTGTCGCCGAACCGGTTTGGGCTGTGGAATTTGCCCTGCGTGTCCACCATCGGATAGCCGGCCACATCATAGGTCTGAAAAAGCTG
This sequence comes from Pseudomonadota bacterium, assembly GCA_023386635.1. Lineage (GTDB taxonomy): Bacteria > Pseudomonadota > Alphaproteobacteria > Rhizobiales > Xanthobacteraceae > Pseudolabrys. The sequence goes on along the minus strand of JAEWJH010000066.1, from coordinate 29,188 downwards.
ATACTTGGTGAGCTTGCTCGCCGCCGAGATCAGCATGGTCGTCGAATGATCGAACATGGCGAAGTAGCGCGGATAGAACACGATCTGCGCCGGATCGCAGTCGCCCCATTCGATGATGAAGGTGCGGGAGTTCTTGAGCATGCGGTCATTCCTCAGCGGCGGATGGTCGCCACTATAGCGACCGCGCGTGACGGCAACAGGGGTGACGCTGTCGCGGAGGCGTCCTTACCTCGGTGCCATACGCAGCGCGCCGTCGATGCGGATGTTCTCGCCGTTGAGATAGCCGTTCTCGATCATATGCTGCGCTAGCGCCGCATATTCCGCCGGTTCGCCGAGCCGCTTCGGGAACGGCACCGAGGCGCCCAGCGAATCCTGCGCCTCCTGCGGCAGCGCGCGCAGCATCGGCGTGCCGAAGATGCCGGGCGCGATCGCCAGCACGCGGATGCCGAACTGCGCCAGCTCGCGCGCGGCCGGCAACGTCAGCGCGGCGACGCCGCCCTTCGACGACGCGTAGGCCGCTTGTCCGATCTGGCCCTCATAGGCGGCGACCGACGCGGTGTTGATGATCACGCCGCGTTCGCCGTCGACCGGCTCCAGCGTCTGCATCGCCGCCGCGGCGAGCCGCAGCATATTGAAGGTGCCGATCAGGTTGATCTTCACCACCTTCTCGAAATCGGCGAGCGGCTGCGGTCCGTCTTTTCCGACGATCCGCTTGGCCGGACCGACGCCGGCGCAGTTGATCAGGATGCGCGCGGTGTTGTGCGCGGAAGCCGCTTCGGCGATGGCGTCCTCGCCGCTCTTCGCATCGGTAACGTCGCAGTAGACGGCGATGCCGCCGATCTTCTTCGCTACGGCGGCGGCGGCGTCCTTGTTGACGTCGAGGATCGCCACGCGTGCGCCGGCCTTGGCCAGCCGCTCTGCGGTCGCCGCGCCGAGGCCCGAGCCGCCGCCGGTGACGATCGCTGCATGTCCGGTGATCTGCATGATGGTGTGTCCGTGTCAGTCGTCGATGGAAATGACATGCGCCGGGCGGGGCGCGCGGTAGAGGTCTTCGACCAGGTCGGCGCGATGCCGCAGCACCGCGCGCTGGTTGATCGAGCCTTTGTCGGTCGCTTCGCCGATATCGAGCGATGCCGGTGTTTCGAGCAGGATCGCGCGGCAAATCCGGGTCGAGGAGCCGGTGCTGCGCGCGGCCAGTGTCGTCAGCAACGCGCGAAATTGCGCCCGCACGCGCGGATCAGCCAGCACCTGCGCCGGCGTCGCGTCTGCGGCGAGGCCGTCGCACAGCGCGCGGCAGGCTTCGACGTCGGGGAAGATCAGCGCGGTGATGTCATCCTGATTGATGCCGGCGAGCACCACGTCGCGCGCCAGCGGCGTGAAATGCTCGATGAAGCCGACACGCAGCGGGCCGACGCTCACCCAGGTGCCGGTGGCGAGCTTGAAGTCCTCCGCGAGCCGGCCGTCGAACAGAAAGCCTTTGCCGGCGTCGTTGACGTCGACGAACTTCAGGGCGTCGCCGAGATTGTAGAAGCCCTCGTCGTCGAACGCGCCGCGCGTGAGTTCGTCCTGTCGCCAGTAGCCGGGCGTGATATGCGGCCCGCGCAGCCGCGCTTCGAGCTTGTCCTCGAACGGCACCAGCTTGAGTTCGACGCCCGGCATCGGCACGCCCATATTGTCGGGCAGCGCGGACTCGAACGTGCGCAGCAGCGACGCCGGCGCGGTCTCGGTCGAACCGAGCGATGTCACCGACAGGATGCGTTCGCCGGTCACCTCGGCGGACAGCGCGGCATATTCGTCGGCAATTGCTTTGTTGAGCCCGGCGCCGGCGTAGAACAGCAGCTTCAGCCGGCTGAAGAAGTTTTCGCGCAGTTCCTTGTCGCTGCGCAGATAGGGCAGCAGCGCCTCATAGCCTTTCGGCACGTTGAAATAGATCGTCGGTGCGATCTCGCGCAGGTTGCGCGCGGTTTTCGGTGCGCCGGCCGGCGTGGGGTTGCCGTCGTCGATATAGAGCGAGCCGCCGTTGGTCAGCACCATGTTGAAATTGTGATTGCTGCCGAAGGTGTGGCTCCACGGCAGCCAGTCCACGACCACGGGCGGCGCGTCGGTCAGGAAACCAAACCCGACCTGCAGCATGGATTGATTGGCGCACATCATGCGCTGGGTGTTGATCACACCCTTGGGCTGGCCGGTCGAGCCGGACGTGAACAGAAATTTCGCGATCGTGTCCGGGCCGACCGCCGCATGGGCGCGGTCGACGGCATCACCGCGCACGGCGGTGGCCAGCGCGGCGAAGGCGGTTGCGTTGGCCGCAGCCGGCGGCTGCGGCACCACCCGTTCCACGCCGTCGGGCACAGCATCGAGCGCCCGGCCGAACGCCGTCGCATTGCCGGCATAGACGAGGCCCGGTGTCAGCAGGTCGAACACGTAACGCAATTTGCCGAAGTCGGTCGACAGCAGCGAATAGCCCGGCGAGATCGGCGCGTAAGGCACGCCGATCATCATGCAGGCGAGCAAGAGCAGGGCCTGCTCGATATCGTTGCCGGACAGGATGACGACCGGCCGTTCGACCGAGAGATCGCGGTCCAGCAGACCCTGCGCGATGGCGCGGACCTGCGCGAGCGTGTCGCGGTAGGTCAGCGTGCGCCAGCCGGCTTCTCCGCCCTGGGCGTTGCGCTGCGCGAGATAGATGCGATCCGGCGCTTCGCGCGCCCAGCGTTCGAGATGCAGCGTGATCTTGTCGGGATAGACCGGCAGCGGATCGGTGCAGCGCACGAGGATGGTGCCATCGGCGCGGCGCGTCATCTCCGGCTTAAGGGAGCCCACCCGGACCGGCCGCAACGGGGCGCGGCTGTCCTGCCTCTGGGTGCTGTGCTGTGCCATCGCTTTGCGTTTCGTTTCCTCGCCGGCCGCTTCGTCCGGATATTGTTGTTATTGACAACAATCTGCCCAGTCGGTCCAGCCGTCAAGGCCTGGGACGGGGGCGCTCAGAGCACCTCGTGGACGTTGAGTTCGACCGCCTGTGCCAGCCGCGCGCCCCGCGCGATGGCGAGAATAGTGTTCAGCCAGCCATGGGTTTTGTCGGCGGTCTCGAACCGCATCACGGTGCGGAAATAATAGCGCGCCGGATCGACCGGCTCGCCGCGCGCCAGAGCGGCCAGCACCTCCGGCGGGCCGTGCCGCAGCCCTTCGCTCGAGACCAGGATATGCGCGCCGTTGTCGGCCGCGATGGTGTAGCGCGCCTGAATGTCGGCGGTGCCGTCGGCGCGGATTAACTGCCAGTCGGCGCCGCCGCGCATAATGCGTCCCGTCAGTTTCGGTCCGCTCACGGTTCCGCCGATGATGTCGATCACGCGGCGCTCGCCATAAGGCGTCATACCGAATGGCAGGATCGGCGCGAGATCGGCGCGGATGGTGAAGATGGGTTGCGGTGACAGCATGATGTCGCATTTGACCCTGTCCGGGTCCGCTCGTAAATACGGGTCCGCTTCGTGAACTCTCGTCCCAGGATCGATCATGGCGCGTATCACTTCACTCGCGGAAGCCGTGCAGGCGGCCGTCCGCGACGGCGACACGGTGGCGATGGAAGGCTTCACCCATCTTATTCCGCACGCGGCGGGCCACGAGATCATCCGTCAGAAGCGCAAAGACCTGACGCTGATCCGCATGACGCCGGATCTGATCTACGACCAGATGATCGGCATGGGCTGCGCGAAAAAGCTCGTGTTTTCGTGGGGCGGCAATCCCGGCGTGGGCTCGCTGCATCGGCTGCGCGACGCGGTGGAGCAGGGCTGGCCCAACAAGCTCGAGATCGAGGAACATTCCCACGCGGCTATGGCCAATGCCTATGAGGCCGGCGCGGCGGGCCTGCCGCTTGCGGTGTTCCGCGGCTATCTCGGCAGCGATCTGCCGAAGGTGAACAAGAATATCAAGCGCATCACCTGCCCGTTCAGCGGCGAAGAGCTCGCGGCGGTGCCGGCGCATCGTCCGGACGTGGCGGTCATCCACGCGCTGCGCGCCGACAAGGCCGGGAATGTGCTGCTGGAAGGCGTGCTCGGCGTGCAGAAGGAAGCAGTGCTGGCGGCGAAGCGCTCGATCGTCACGGTCGAGGAAGTCGTCGACGATCTCGGCCCGCGCAGCCTCAACGCGGTTGTGCTGCCGGCCTGGACCATCGGCTATGTGGCGGAAGTGCCGGGAGGCGCGTTCCCGTCCTATGCGCAGGGCTACTACGCGCGCAACAACAGCTTCTACAAGGCGTGGGACAATATCGCGCGCGAGCGCGACACCTTCCTCGCCTGGATGAAAGAGAACGTGCTGGAGAAAGGCCCGGAAGCCTTCGCCCAGTATGCGCGCACGCGCGCGGCAGCGGCGGAGTGACGATGATGGCCGATTACAAGCCCAACGAGATGATGACCGTCGCCGCGGCGCGGGCGCTCAGGAACGAGGACGTCTGCTTCGTCGGTATCGGTCAACCGTCGGCCGCCGCCAATCTGGCGCGGCTGTCGCACGCGCCGAACGTGACGCTGATCTATGAATCCGGCACGCTCGGCACCAAGCCGACGGTGCTGCCATTGTCCATCGGTGACGGGGAATTGTGCGAGACGGCGCTGACCACGGTGTCGGTGCCGGAGATGTTCCGTTACTGGCTGCAGGGCGGGCGCATCTCGGTCGGCTTCCTCGGCGGGGCGCAGATCGATAAATACGCCAATCTCAACACGACTGTCGTCGGCGACTACAACAAGCCGAAGGTGCGGCTGCCCGGCGGCGGCGGCGCGCCGGAGATCGCCACGTCGTGCGGCGAGATTTTCATCATCATGGCGCAGGGCAAGCGTTCGTTCGTGGAGAAGATCGACTTCTTCACCTCGATCGGCCACGGCAGCGGCGGCGACAGCCGGCAGAAGCTCGGCATCAAGACCAAGGGTCCGACGCGGCTGATCACCGATCTGGCGATCTATCAGCCCGATCCGGAGACCAAGGAGATGATCGTCACCTCGATCCATCCCGGCGTCACCCGCGAGCAGATTCAGGAGAACACCGGATGGAGCGTGCGCTACGCGGCGCAGGTCGCCGAAACGCCGGTGCCGACCGCGCAGGAACTGGGCATCCTGCGCGAGTTGCAGGCCCGTACCGCGCGCGCCCACGCGGCGGCGTGAACGTTTGAAGAGTGGAGTGAGCTGACATGGCGACACGCGACGTTTTCCTCTGTGACGCGGCCCGCACGCCGATCGGCCGCTATGGCGGCGCGCTCGCCAAGGTGCGCACCGACGATCTCGCCGCGGTGCCGATCAAGGCGCTGATCGCGCGCAATCCGAAAGTCGATTGGGAGGCGATCGACGAGGTCGTGCTCGGCTGCGCCAATCAGGCGGGCGAGGACAACCGCAACGTCGCGCGCATGGCGGCGCTGCTAGCCGGGCTGCCGGTGGCGGTGCCGGGCATCACGCTCAACCGTCTGTGCGCGTCCGGCCTCGACGCGGTCGGTACGGTGGCGCGCGCGATCCGCGCCGGCGAGATCGAGATCGGCATCGCCGGCGGCGTCGAGTCGATGACCCGCGCGCCGTTCGTGCAAGGCAAGGCGACCGAGGCGTTCTCGCGCAGCGCCGAGATTTACGACACGACCATTGGCTGGCGGTTCGTCAATCCGTTGATGAAGCAGCAATACGGCATCGACTCGATGCCGGAGACCGGCGAGAACGTCGCCACCGAGTTCCAGGTGACGCGCGCCGATCAGGACGCCTTCGCGTTGCGCTCGCAGCAGCGCGCCGGCAAGGCGATCGCCGCCGGCTACTTCAAGGCGGAGATCGTGCCGGTCAGCATCGCCGGCCGCAAGGGCGAGACCGTCGAGGTGACGGCGGACGAGCATCCGCGTCCCGAGACCACGATGGAGCAGCTTGCCAAGCTCAAGACCCCGTTCCGCAATCCCGGCACGGTGACGGCCGGCAATGCGTCGGGCGTCAATGACGGTGCCGCGGCGATGATTCTCGCCTCGGGAGACGCGGTGAAGAAATACGGGCTGACGCCCCGCGCCCGCGTGCTCGGCGTCGCATCGGCCGGCGTTCCGCCGCGCATCATGGGCATCGGCCCCGTGCCGTCGACGCAGAAGCTGATGGCCCGCCTCGGCATGAAGATAGGCGATTTCGATTTGATCGAACTCAATGAGGCGTTCGCTTCGCAGGGCCTAGCCTGCATGCGCCAGCTGGGGCTCGCTGACGATGCCGAGCACGTCAATCCGCATGGCGGTGCGATCGCGCTCGGCCATCCGCTCGGCATGTCGGGCGCGCGTCTGGCGATGACGGTGGCGCACGGCCTGCAGGAGCGGCAAGGCAAGATCGGCCTTGCCACCATGTGTGTCGGCGTCGGACAAGGTGTATCGATGGCGCTTGCGCGCGTCTGAGGGGAGCAGAAGTCGATGTCGCTGATCTATCCGACCAAGGGGCTTGTCGATTATCCAAAGCATCTGAGCCCCGGCTACAAGAGCACCATCAAGCGTTCGCCGTCGAAGCCGCTGATCGTCGTGCCGCACACGCTGTCGGAGCTGACCGGCCCGGTCTACGGTCACAACGCCATCGAAGAAGGCGATAACGACCTGACCAAGATGCACAAGGGCGAGCCGCTCGGCGAGCGCATCATCGTCCACGGGCAGATCCTCGACGAGGACAAGCGCCCGGTGCCGGAGGTTCTGGTGGAACTCTGGCAGGCCAATGCCTGCGGCCGTTATGTGCACATCGTCGATCAGCATCCGGCGCCGCTCGATCCGAACTTCACCGGCGCGGGCCGCACGCTCACCGACAAGAACGGCTACTACAAGTTCGTTACCATCAAGCCGGGCGCCTATCCGTGGGGCAACCACCACAATGCGTGGCGGCCGAACCACATCCACTTCTCGCTGTTCGGTCACTCGTTCCTGTCGCGGCTGGTGACGCAGATGTATTTCCCCGGCGACTATCTGTTCCCGTTCGATCCGATCTTCAATTCGGTCACTGACGAGAAGGCGCGCAACCGCATGATCGCGACCTTCGATCTCGAGAACACCGTGCCGGAATGGGCGCTGGCGTTCCGGTTCGATATCGTTCTGCGCGGCCGCGAAGGCACGCCGATGGATGAGGAGAAGCACTGATCATGTCCGACCTGACCCCCTCGCAGACCGTCGGCCCGTTCTATGCCTATGGCCTCACCCCGAAGGGCCGCGCCCATTGGGACCCGGACGGCACCTATAGCTGGAAGGAAACCGTTGGCGACAATCTGATCACGCCCGACGCCTCCGGTCAGAAAATCCACATCACCGGCGCGATCCGCGACGGCGACGGCGTGCCGATTCCGGACGCGATGCTGGAGATCTGGCAGGCGGATTCGCAAGGCCGCTACGCGCATCCGCGCGATCCGCGCGCGCCCAATGCGAGCTTCAAGGGCTTCGGCCGCTCGGCCTGCAACAGAGAGGGCGAGTTCGGTTTCGACACCATCAAGCCCGGCCAGGTGCCCGGTCCGAACGGCAAGCCGCAGGCGCCGCATGTGGTGGTCTGCATCTTCTCGCGCGGCATGCTGCGGCAGGTCTATACGCGCATGTATTTCCCGGACGAGGCGTCCAACGCCACCGACCAGATCCTCGCGCTGGTGCCGGAAGACCGCCGCCACACCCTGATCGCCAGGAAAGAAAAAGATGGCGTCTATCGCTTCGACATCAAGGTTCAGGGCGACGACGAGACGGTCTTCTTCGAGATTTAACCCCGGGGAAAGCTGCCCGCCACTGATGGGCGGACTGGCAAGTGGGCCGCCATGCTCTCCTGCCATAGCTTCGCAAACGATCGTAAAAACCCGTCAGACCCGCGTCTGACGGGTTTTTCTTGCGGTGGGCGTCGCCCATTCTTATCTCCCAACTTTCGTGGGCAAGTTTTGTGGTTGACGATGCCCGCGCCCAGAGGTTCGATCTGCACATCGACCATCGATCGAACCGGCGGAGCACATGAATGGCTCACAAGACCGGCGGCAGGGAGGCGTCTGTGAACGAAGTTCTCCTTCAGGAGATCGCGACCTTTTGCCGTCAGCGTGGTCTGGCGGAATCCACCTTCGGCCGCCGTGCCGTCAACGACGGCAAGCTCGCCGCGCGGCTGCGCAACGGCGGACGCATCACCACCGACACGCTGGAGCGTATCCGTTCGTTCATGGCCGAAAGCGGCCAGGGCGGCGAGGAGAGCGGCGTGCGCCGCATGGCCCCGTTGTCCGCGGCCGCGGACATCCCGGCGCGGATGCCGGAGCCGCCGCGCCAGACCATGGTGCCGCCCGGCGCGCCGCCGGTGGGTGACCACGATCCGCAGCGTAATTTCCGGTTCTTCGACAACCGGCAGAAATATCTGCTGTTCGTGAACACCTGCTCGGAGAAATGGGAGATCGCGAACCGCATCGGGCTCGAACTCGGCAGCCTGCATCCGCGTCCGCCGGCGCTGCGCGTGTTCGATGCCGGCGTCGGCGACGGCACCGTACTGTCGCGGGTGATGCGGCAGATGCACGACAAGTTTCCGCACACGCCGTTCTACATCGTCGGCAAGGAGATCAGCCTCGAAGACATCCGCCTGACCATGCAGAAGATGGCGGACCGCTTCCACGAGCATCCCTCGACGGTGCTGGTGCTGACCAATCTGGCGTACGCCGAAGCGCCGTGGCTCGCTGTGAAATCGCTGAGCGCGGCGGCAAGCACCGTGTGGAAGGAGGTGCCGCTGTCCGGCACCTCGTCGCACGGCTTCGAGGAGCAGATCACCGCGCTCGAGCCATTCCTTGCCGAGAACTGGAAGGCGAAGGTGTCGCAGAAGAGCGGCAATCCGGTTTACGAGCGTCCGGTGATCCTGGTGCTCTACCGCGAGGATCACCGCTTCCTGCTCGATCCCATCATTCCGAAGCCCGGCGGCACGACCGCCGATTACGATCTGGTCATCGCCTCGCAACCCTATCGCGCGCGGGCCTCGCTCGATTTCAAGGCGAAGCGCGTGCTGGCGCCGCTGGCGCGCGCGCTCGGGCCGGGCGGCCGGATGATCGCGATCCATTCCTATGGGCACGATCCGGGCATGGATCTGATCCACAAAGTATGGCCCGACGACAATCCGTTCGCGCACAGTCGCCACGATCTGCTCAAGGCGGTGAAGAACGAATTGGGGGCCGCCGCGCGCGATCTCAACTTCAACGCCTATTCCGATCAGCGCTCGCTGTTCCGCTACGACATGCACACGCTGCCATCGGAAATCTCCGCGTCGATCGGCACATCGACATTGCTGGCGGCGTGGAACGCGGCGATCTATGTGGCGCAGGTGGAGGACGACCGGCTGGCCGACGTCAACGCCGACCGCCGCTATATCGAGGCGACACGCGAAGTGCTGCAGCAGCACGGCGGGCTGTGGTTCTACGACGAATCGTTCGTCATCTCCCGCCGCCGCGAGTGAGCGTGTCCGCTTATACGCTGGAGGCGACGCGGCCGACGGCGGATGAACTGGCGCGGCTCGCCGCGCTGGTGCCGCCGGGGCAGCCGCTTTATCTGAGCCACGTGCCCTCGCAGAGTGCGCGCGAGATGGCGGGCCTTGCCATCGCCGTACGTCGCGCCGGCCTGGAGCCGGTGCTGCATCTGGCGGCGCGGCGCATCGCATCGACGGATGATCTGACGGAGTGCCTCAAGCGCGCGTGCGGCGAGGCCGGGATGCGCCGCGCGCTGGCGATCGGCGGCGACATCCCCCAACCGACGGGTCCCTATGCCGATGCGCTCGCGCTGATCCGCGGCACCGATTGGCATGCCGCCGGCATCGCGGAGATCGGCATCGCCGGCCACCCGCAGGGTCATCCGGCCATCGCGGCCGACACCATGACGCGCGCGCTGACCGACAAGCTCGCAGCGGCCCGCGATGCGGGACTGCGGACGCACATCGTCACCCAGTTCGCTTTCTCCGCGGCGCCGATCGTCGCATTCGTGCAGAACCTGCGCGCGGCCGGCGTGACCGTGCCGGTGCGGATCGGTCTCGCCGGGCCGACCAGACTGACGGCGCTGCTGCGCTATGCGGCCCGCTGCGGCGTCGCCGCCTCGGCGCAGGGTTTGATGTCGGGCGCCGCGACGGCCCTGGCGCTGGCCGGCCGGGTCGGGCCCGACACGATCCTCGATGCGCTGCGCCGCACGCCGGGACTGGGCGCTGTCGCGCCGCATTATTTTTCGTTCGGGGGGCTGATGGAGACGGCGCGTTATGCGTCAGTCGTAGCACCAATAGCGCCCGAACGTGCTATCACTCATCTCGACCAAGCATTTGCCGACCAAACATCTTCCAATCAAGAACCCGTCTCATAGCGGGTCTGCCGTTCTCAGGAGGAACATTCGATCATGCAACGGACCAAGCCACCTTTCCGCGCCGACCATGTCGGCTCGATCCTGCGCACCGCCGCGATCAAGGACGCGCGCGCCAAGCACGAGAAAAAGGAAATCACCGACGCGCAGCTCAAGGAGGTCGAGAACCGCGAGATCGAGAAGATCATCAAGAAGCAGGAAGAGATCGGCCTGCAACTCGCGACCGACGGCGAATTCCGCCGCTCGTGGTGGCACTATGACTTTTTCAGCATGCTCGACGGCGTCCGGCTGGAAGCGTCCGACCACGGCATCCAGTTCCAGGGCATGCAGACCAAGATGCAGGTGCTGCGCGTCGACAGCAAGATCGGCTTCTCCAACCATCCGATGCTGGAGCACTTCAAGTTTCTGAAAGCCCACACCAAGGTGATGCCGAAGATGTGCATCCCGGCGCCGACGGTGATGCATTTCCGGCTCGAGCCGGGTTCGGTGGCCAAGAGCGCCTATGCCGATCGCGACGCGATCTTCGACGATCTCGCGGTCGCCTATCAGAAGGCGATCAAGGCGTTCTACGACGCCGGATGCCGCTATCTGCAGTTCGACGACACCGCCTGGGCCTATCTCTGCTCGCAGGAGGAGATGAAGAAGGCGAAGGACCGCGGCCTCGACGTCGATCATCTGCAGGACAGCTACACGGCGATGCTCAACAAGGCGCTGGAAGCCAAGCCCGCCGACATGACGATCACGACGCATGTGTGCCGCGGCAACTTCCGCTCGACCTTCATCTCGTCGGGCGGCTACGAGCCGGTCGCCAAGAGCCTGCTCGAGAAGTGCAACTACGACGGCTACTTCCTTGAATACGACACCGACCGCGCCGGCGGGTTCGAGCCGCTGCGCTTCCTGCCGAAGGGCAACAAGATGGTCGTGCTCGGCCTCGTCACCTCCAAGCAAGGTCGGCTGGAGCCGAGAGAAGACATCAAGCGCCGCATCGACGAGGCGACCAAGTATGTCGCGCTCGATCAGCTTTGCCTGTCGCCGCAGTGCGGCTTCGCGTCGACCGAGGAGGGCAACGTGCTCGCCGAGGACGAACAGTGGGCCAAGCTGAAGATGATCGTCGATCTCAGCAAGGAAGTCTGGGGCTGACCATTTGCGTCATCACCGGGCCGCGCGCAGCGCGCGTCCCGGTGATCCCGATAAAGTGGGCACCGTGCGTCCCTGCCGGGATGGCCGGGTCCAGAGGCGCCCGCAGGGACGCCGTTCTTTGAACGGCTATGCCGGCCATGACGGATTACTGGGAGATCGTCCGATGACCCAACGCACCACTGCTCCGTTCCGTGCCGACCACGTCGGCAGTTTGCTGCGGCCCGTATCCGTGCGCGAGGCGCGGGCGAAGCGCGCCCGCGGCGATATCAGCGCCGCGCAACTGCGCGAGGTCGAGGACCGCGCCATCGAAGGCGTCATCAAGAAGCAGGAGGAGGTCGGCCTGCAACTGGCGACCGACGGCGAGCTGCGCCGCTCGTGGTGGCAGTTCGACTTCTTCCGCGGCCTCGATGGCGTGGAGATGTATCAGACCGACAAGGGCATCAAATTCCACGGTGTCGATACCAAGATGGAAAGCGTGCGCACGTCGGGCAAGCTCGGCTTCTCCGGCCATCAGCACATCGAGGATTTCAAATTCCTCAAGGCGCATTGCAAGGTCACGCCGAAGATGACCATTCCCGCGCCGGGCGTGCTGCACTTCCGCCAGGGCCGGGTCTCGGTGAGCAAGGAGGCTTACCCGAACCTCGACAACTTCTTCGAGGATCTGGCGCAGACCTACAAGAAAGCGGTGCAGGCGTTCTATGACGCCGGCTGCCGCTATCTCCAGCTCGACGACACCACCTGGGCGATGATGTGCGACGAGAAGGAGCGCGCGCATTCGCGCGAGCGCGGCGACGATCCGGAGGCGCTGCCGAAGATCTACGCCAAGATGATCGACATCGCGATCCGCGATCGGCCGAAGGACATGGTGGTGACCATGCATTCCTGCCGCGGCAATTTCCGCTCCACCTGGATCGCCGAAGGCGGTTACGAGCCGGTGGCCGACGTGATGTTCAACAACACGCCGCTCGACGGCTACTTCCTCGAATACGATACCGACCGCGCCGGCGGGTTCGAGCCGCTGCGGTTCTTCCCCAAAGGGAACAAGCAGATGGTGCTCGGCCTCGTCACCTCCAAGTCGGGCCGGCTGGAGCCGAAGGATGACATCAAGCGCCGGATCGACGAGGCGACGAAATATGTCGCGCTCGACCAGCTCTGCCTGTCGCCGCAATGCGGCTTCGCCTCGACCGAGGAAGGCAACGTGCTGGCCGAGGACGAGCAATGGGCCAAGCTGAAGATGATCGTCGATCTCAGCAAGGAGATCTGGGGTTGAGCATGTGTCATCATCGGGCTGCGCCGTCAGCGCTTTTACGCGCGTCTTTGACGCGCTATGGCGGCGTGACCCGGTGATCCGTCTTTACACACTGTTTGCCGTGCCCGGATCGGCCCTCGGATCAAGCCCGAGGGCGACGGGAGCAAGGTGAGAAAATCGAATTTTGTCGCGGTCCATGGGTGCCGCGACAAGCACGACAGTTGCCTCGGCGCGTCTGATCGGCAAAGATTGCATCAAGCAATCGATTGCACGGGCACCGCTCAGGATGCTCTAACGCTATCGCAGGGAAGCCGCCGGTCTCGTGCCGGCGCGTATCACGGGAGGAGAAACGAATGCTGCAACATCTCAAACGCGTGCTCGGCAGCTTGACGCTGTCGGCTGCCGCACTGGCGCTCGTCGCCGGCACGGCATCGGCGCAGACGCCGTCCGGCGAGCCGGTCAAGATCGGCTTCGGCATGTCGCTGACCGGACCGCTGTCAGCCAACGGCAAGTCGTCGCTGCTGGCGATGAAGATCTGGGAAGAGGACACCAATGCCAAGGGCGGCCTGATGGGCCGGCCGGTGAAGCTGGTCTACTTCGATGACCAGAGCAATCCGTCGACCGTGCCGGGCATCTACACCAAGCTGCTCGACGTCGACAAAGTCGACCTGATCGTTTCGGGCTACGCCTCGGGTCAGATCGCGCCGGCGATGCCGATCGCCATGTCGAAGAAGAAGGTGTTCATCAGCCTGTTCGGCACCGGTATCAACGACGAGTTCAAATACGACCGCTACTTCTCGATGATCCCGAACGGGCCGACGCCGAAGCCGGCGTTCACCCGCGGCTTCTTCAAGGTGGCGGAAGCGCAGAAGCCGAAGCCGCAGACCATCGCCATCGCCATGGCGGACGCCGAGTTCGGCCGCAACGCCTGTGAAGGCGCGGTGGAGAACGCCAAGGCAGCGGGCTTCAAGATCGTCTATGAGCGCCGTTATCCGCCGGCGACCACCGACTTCGCGCCGATCGTGCGCGCGGTGCAGGCCGCCAATCCGGACCTGTTCGTGGTCTGCTCCTATCCGCTCGACTCGGTCGGCATGGTCAAGGCCATGAACGAGATCGGCTTCAAGCCGAAGATGTGGGGCGGCGCGATGGTCGGCCTGCAGGCGACCGTGTTCAAGACGCAGCTCGGGCCGCTTCTCAACGGTCTCGTCAACTTCGAAACCTGGCTGCCGGCAAAGACCATGGCGTTCCCTGGCTCGCTCGAACTGGTCGAGAAGTATCAGAAGCGCGCGGCAGCGGAAGGCGTCGATCCGCTCGGCTACTACATGCCGGTGTGGGCCTATGCCTATCTGCAGGTGCTGGGTGATGCGGTCAACGCCACCAAGTCGCTCGACGATGGCAAGATCGCCGAATACATCCGCAAAACCACGTTCAAGACCACAGTCGGTGACGTGAAGTTCGGCCCGAACGGCGAATGGGCGAACGAGCGCGTGATGGCCGCCCAGTTCCAGAACATCAAGAGCAACAGCATCGAGGAATTCCGCAAGCTCGATACGCTGCCGATCATCTACCCGCCGGAATACAAGAGCGGCGACGTGATCTATCCCTACGAGAAGGCGAAGTAATCGCTCCATCGACGGATTGAGAAAAGCGGCCGGCGCCACAAGCGCCGGCCGTTGTCGTTCGCGGCGTGTTGTCTTTTGCGTGCCGGCATGATGAAACCGCTGCATGCCGATTGATCCCGATCTGCTTCTCGCGCTCGCGGTTGCTCCGGTGGAGCAACGCTACGACGCGAAGGATTGCATTCTCTACGCGCTCGGCGTCGGGCTTGGTGCCGATCCGCTCCAGCCTGCAACCTTGCGGTTCGTCTATGAACGCGATCTGGCAGTGCTGCCGACCTTCGCCAGCGTGCTCGCTTATTCACGCGACTGGATGAATGCCGCCGCTACCGGCATCGACTGGCGCAAGGCGGTGCATGGCGAGCAGCACATGCGGTTTGCCCGGCCGCTGCCGCCGGCGGCGACGGTGCGCGGCACGTTGCGCATCCGCGACGTGATCGACAAAGGCGTGGACAAAGGCGCGCTGCTGATCGTCGAGCATGTTCTGAGCGATGCTGCGTCCGGCGCGGCGCTATGCACCACGACGCAGACGATCTTCTGTCGCGGCGATGGCGGCTTCGGCGGGCGATCGCAGCCGTCGACGCCGACCACGCCGGCGCGGGCGATACCCGATCGCGCGCCCGACCATGTCTGCGATCTGCCGACGCGGCCGGAGGCCGCGCTGATCTATCGCCTGTCGGGCGACCGCAATCCGCTGCACGTCGATCCGGCCGCCGCGCGCATCGCCGGCTATCCGCGGCCGATCCTGCACGGCCTCGCCAGCTTCGGCGTCGCCGGTCATGCCCTGCTGAAAGCCCTGTGCGGTTACGATCCGGCGCGACTCTCCGCGATCGGCGGACGGTTCTCGGCGCCGGTTTATCCCGGCGAGACGATCCGCACCGAAATGTGGCTGTCGGACAACGACGTCACGTTCCGCTGCCGCGTGCCCGCGCGCGACGTCACCGTGATCGGCAACGGCAACGCGATTATCGCGGACTGATAATCACTCGAGCGCGTGCGCTTCGATCTTGGCGGAGGGTTGCCGCAGCGCCTTCGATGAGCCGACCAGCAAGGTCAGCGGCAGCACCGCGAGGGTCAGCCACATCAGCATCCAGTAGTCGTTCTGATAGGCAATGATGTTGGCCTGTTGCGTGACGATGCCATCGAGCATCGCACGGCCGGTGTCGGTCGACAGGTTGAGGGTCGAGGCCACGTCCGGCATCTGCAACGCATCGTTGAACGGCGTCACGCTCTCGGTCAGCCGGGCGTGCATATAGGTGGTCTTGCTGGTGAGATTGGCGATCACCATGGAGATGCCGATCGACGAGCCGATGTTGCGCACCAGCGTGGTGATCGATGTGCCGGCAGTGCGCAGATGGCCCGGCAGGGTCAGGAACGCCACGGCGGTGAGCGGCACGAAGACCAGGCCGAGGCCGACACCCTGGATGATGCTCACCGTGATGATGGTCTGCGCGCCGGTGTTGTCGGTGAAGCCGCTCATGGAATAGAGCGTGGCGGCAGTGAGGCCGAATCCGGCAGCAATCAGATAGCGTGCCTCGATCCGCGCCATCAGCCACGGCGCGACCATCATCGTGAACAGCGTGCCGAGGCCGCGCGAGCCGAGCAGGAAGCCGGCGGTGAGAATCGGATAGCCGAGCAGGTTCTGCATGAACGGCGTCACCAGCGCCATGGTGCCGAACAGAACGACACCGATCACCACCATGAATACGCAGCCGCTGATGAAGTTGCGGTCCTTGAACAGCTCGAAATTGATGAACGGCCGCGCCGTGGTCAGCGAATGCGCGAAAAAATAATAGAAGCCCACCGCCGAGACCATCGCCTCGACCCAGATCTCGCGGGCGTCGAACCAGCCGACCTGCTCGCCGCGGTCGAGCATCAGCTGCAGCGAGCCGATGCCGACCGCGAGCGCGGCGAAGCCGAACCAGTCGAAGGTCATCGCTTCCTGCTTCTGCGTTTCCTTCATGAACAGCATCAGTCCGAGCACGGTGGCGATGCCGACCGGCAGGTTGACGAGGAACACCCAGTGCCAGGAATAATTCTCGGTGAGCCAGCCGCCGAGCGTCGGGCCCATGATCGGGCCGAGCATCACGCCCATGCCCCAGATCGCCATGGCCTTGCCGCGCTCGGCCGGCGGATAGGCGTCGAGCATCACCGATTGCGACAGCGGGACCAGCGCCGCGCCGGCCATGCCCTGCAGCAAACGATAGAGGACCATCTGCTCGATGTTCTGCGCGATGGCGCACAGCAGCGACGCCGCGGTGAATCCCGCGGCGCAGATCACGAACAGCGTCTTGCGGCCGAACCGGTCGGCGAGCCACCCGATCGGCGCGGTCATGATCGCGGCAGCGACGATGTAGGATGTCAGCACCCAGTTGACCTGGTCGAGCGAGGCCGACAGCGAGCCTTGCATATAGGGCAGCGCGACGTTGGCGATGGTCGTGTCCAGCGCCTGCATGATGGTCGCGGTCATGGCGCACACCGTGACCAGCGCCCGGCGCATGCCGTCGGGCATCTCGGCGATGTGCAGCGCGCGCATCAGCGCGCCTCTTTCTCGGCGGTGCGGGCCTGCGCCGTCGACATGAACGGAATACGGCTATAGCCGGTGTCGATCGACACGTTCACGCTCATGCCGCTGCGCAGCAGGCGCGTGTTCTCGTCCTTGTCGAACACGATGCGCACCGGCACGCGCTGGACCACCTTGACCCAGTTGCCGCTGGCGTTCTGCGCCGGCAGGATCGAAAACTGCGAGCCGGTGCCGGGGCTGACCGATTGCACGGTGCCCTTGAAGGTGTGATCGGGAAAGGTGTCGACGTCGATCGTCACCTTCTGGCCGGGGCGCAGATAGGTGATGTCGGTTTCCTTCGGATTGGCCTCGACCCACGGATTGACGTCGTCGATCACGCTCAGCACCGGCGAACCGGCAGCGACGAAGCGGCCGAGCTGGATGTTGTCGACCTGCGTGGCGACGCCGTCGATCGGCGCCTTGAGGGCCGTATGGTCGAGGTTGCGCTGCGCCTCGTCGAGGGCAGCCTTCGCCTGCACATAGGCCGGAAATTTCGCGAGCGGCAGGTCGCGGTTGCCGAGCAACTGGTTGAGCGCATTGTCGCGCTGTTGCGCGGTATACTGCGCCTGCAGTTGCGCGGTGACCAGCCCAGCCGCGGCGGTGTCGACGTCGGCCTGCGCGGTGGCCTGGCTCGACAGCAGCCGCGTCTTGCGCTCGACGTCATGCTGCTTCAGTTCGACGTTCTTTTGCGCGAGACCGGCCAGCGATTCCAGCGAGCGAAGATTGGTTTTCAGATTGTTGTAGTCGGTTTCCGCCGTTGCGAGCTTCGCCTTCGCCTGATCGAGCGCGAGCCGGAACGGTTCGGGATCGAGCGATAACAGTTCATCGCCAGCCTTGACGTGCTGGCCTTCGCGCACCGCGACATGCACCACCTTGCCGGAGATGTCCGGCGTGATCAGCACTTTCTGTGCGCCGATATAGGCGTTGTCGGTGCCGATATAGCGGCCGCCGGAGAAATAGACGACGGCGCCGATGACCGCGACGACCAGCGGTCCGATCACCAGCAGCATGCGCCGCTTGCCCTGCAGGAAGCCGGCGCGGCCTTTCGATGTCGCCGTTGCTTGCGTGGGCTTGGTCTCGGTTTCGGGCGCGGCTTTCGCTTCCGGTGCTTTTGCTTCGGACGTCTGTGCTTGAGACGTTTTTGCGTCGGACGTTTTCGCGTCGGTCATGGGAACGACTTTGAGATTGTGATCAGCCATAGCGTTTGCTCGTTTCGGCAGAGCGGTCGGTCAGCAGGCTCCGCAGGTTGTCGCGGATCGCGCCGAGGTCGCGCAGCATGGTTTCGATCTGTTCGGGGGAGATGCCGTCGAGCACCTTTCCCGAGATTTCACGCCCGAGCGTGTCGAGACGTTCCATCAGCGGGCGGGCCGCCGGCTTGAGGAACAGTCGCCAGGCGCGGCGGTCGTGCGGGTCGGGCCGGCGTTCGATCAGGCCGTTGTCGCAGAGGCGATCGAGCAGCCGCGTCAGGGTGATCGGCTGCAGGTCGAGCATGTCGGCGATCTCGGACTGCTTGAGGCCCTCATGTCGTTCGATGCGCGACAGCACGGCCCATTGCGAATGGGTCATGTCGAGCCGGCGGACTTCCTGGTCGGCGTAGGTCTGCAGCATCCGGCCGACATCCTTGATGGCGAAGGCCAGTTCCCGGCCGATCCGGCGCGGTGGGGAAGTCGGCCCCGACGGTGGGTCGGACGACAGGGGTTTGGACGGCATGGATTTGCGAGCCACAGGGTGCGATGACATAGGCTGATAATAAGCATGCTTATAATAAGCTCTAATGCCAAATTCGCATGGCTGGCCCGCCCCCGCGCGATGGAACCTCAGCAATGGGAGGGCCGCGTGAGCACGGCCATGGCCGGGCTGCCCGGCGATGGCGCAGACGCTACACCCGCTCCGGGCTCAGCCCTGTGTCGATGTCGGCCGTGCTGCGCACGCCGATGTCATCATAATGGGCGTCGAGGAAGCGTTGCAGCGCGTGTTTGCCGCTGGCGCGCAGCATCTCGAAGAAATCGTAGTCGGTGTTCAGCTTGCTCGACGAGTCGAATGCCTTGCCGGAGCTGTCGAGCACGACGCGATGGATGTTGATGCGCCGGTATTGTCCGACGCCGGTGCCGCGCGGCAGCTTGCCGGCGTCGATCAACTGGCCGACGAAGGCGAGGCCGTGCAATTCCGCCATCAGCGATGAGTTGAATGTGATCTCGTTGATCCGCGCGATGATCTCGTCCTTGCTCTTCGGCGTCCCATGGCGGACCACGGGATTGATCTGCACCAGCAGCAGGTCTTCGGTTTGCGTCGGCGCGAACAGCGGATAGAGCGGCGGATTGCCGACATAGCCGCCGTCCCAGTAGGGCACGCCGTCAATCTCGACCGCGCGGAACAAGAGCGGCAGGCACGCCGAGGCGAGCACCATGTCCGCCGTCATCTCGTCGCGATGAAAGACGCGCAGCCGCCCGGTCTCAACATTGGTGGCGGAGATGAACAGTTGCAGCTTGCTGCAGTTGCGGATCGCCTCGAAGTCGACGAAACGCTCGATCAGATCCTTCAGCGGATTGATGTTGAGCGGATTGACGTCGTAGGGCGACAGATAGCGCGACAGCGCGTTGAACCAGATGCCGACCGGCGTGCCGTCCAGCGGCATGAACGAGAACAGCCTGTCGACGGCACGCCGCTGCAAGTCCGGCAAATCGCCCCCGAGGCTCGCAGCGCGCCAGAAATCGGCCAGCCGTCTCTGCGCTTCCTTGCGTCCGCCGCGCGCAAGACCGTCCGCCAGCATGATGGCATTGACGGCGCCGGCCGAGGCGCCGCTGATGCCTTCTATCTCGAGCCGCCCGTCCTCGAGCAGATGGTCGAGCACGCCCCAGGTGAACGCGCCATGCGCGCCGCCGCCTTGCAGAGCAAGGTTGATGCGCTTCTTCGCCGGATTGCTGCCACCGTTATCGCTCGGAGGCTTGGGCTTTCGCGAGAATAGATTCATCGCTGTCGGCCCGCGCGCTTATTGCGCGACCCAGCCGCCGTCGATCGAGTAGGCCGAGCCGGTGATCGACTGCGCCGCGTCGCTTGCTAGGAACACGGCGAGCGCGCCGATATTCTCCGGCGTGGAGAATTGATGCATCGGCTGCTTCTCCGACAGTAGCGCGACCTTGGCATCCTCGACGCTCTGGCCCGATGCCTTGGCGCGCGCTTCGATCTGCTTCTGCACCAGCGGGGTGAGCACCCAGCCGGGGCAGATGGCGTTGCAGGTGACGCCGTCATTGGCGGCTTCGATCGCGACAGTCTTGGTCAGTCCGACGAGACCGTGCTTGGCTGCCACATAGGCGACCTTCTGCGCGCTGGCGACGAGACCGTGCGCGGAGGCGATGTTGATGATGCGGCCCCATTTGCGTTTCTTCATGCCCGGGATCGCGGCGCGGATGGTGTGAAACGACGAAGACAGGTTGATGGCGATGATCGCGTCCCATTTGTCGGTCGGGAAGTCCTCGATATTCGCCACATGCTGGATGCCGGCGTTGTTGACCAGCACGTCGACGGAGCCGAGCGTCTTTTCCGCCTGCGCGATCATCGCGTCGATCTCGGCCGGCTTGGTCATGTCGGCGCCGGAATAGATCGCCTTGATGCCGAATTCCTTCTCGAGCCCGGTGCGCTCCTTCTCGATGGCGGCGGCGTCGCCGAAGCCGTTGATCACCAGGTTGGCGCCGTCCTTGGCCATCGCGCGGGCGATAGCGAGGCCGATGCCGGAGGTGGAGCCGGTAACCAGTGCGGTCTTGCCTTTGAGCATGATTGTTCCTCGTCGTGTGAAGTCGCCCGAGCGTGCAAATCCAATATCGGGTCTTGGTTGTTGCACCGCAACATATATCTTTCCAGGCAAGGTTCGACAGCCTGGCACTAAAAATTGATAGGGTGCCGGGGAAAAAGAGAGGTTCCGTGTCCCGGAAAACGGCGGTTTTTCCCGCACCCAACCACGATCATGACCGTTGTGCGGCGGATGCGCTGGCGCATGCGGAGGCGCTGTGCGCGGCGCGGGCGCAACGGTTGACGCCGATCCGGCGGCAGATCCTGCAAACCTTGCTGTCGAGCCATCGGCCGCTCGGCGCCTACGAGATCATCGACCGGCTCAAGCATGAGGACGTCGCGACGCCGGCGATCACGGTTTACCGCACGCTGGATTTCCTGCGCGAGCAGGGGCTGGTCCACCGCATCGAAAGCCGCAACGCCTTCATTGCCTGCATCCATCAGCACGATGCCGGCGACCCGGTGGTGTTCCTGCTGTGCGACCAGTGCGGCGCGGTCGGCGAGGCCGGCTCGGAGCAACTCGCCGGCGCGGTGAAGGCGGCGGCACGCACCGCCGGCTTCACGCCGAAGACGCCGGTGATCGAGATCGCCGGTGTCTGCGCGCATTGTCGCGCGGGAGCATGAAGGTCTTGCTCAAATAACCAGCATGACCGCTATTCAGCGCGTCGCGTAGCGCCGCCCGGCCGCTTCCGCTAGAAGGCGAGAGCCTCCGCCGGGATCATCATGTCGACCACGCCTGCCGCACCCAATGCCGCCACTCGTCCGCTCGATGCGCTGGCGACGCTTGTGGTGATCGGCCTGTGTCTGTCGTGGGGCTTCAATCAGGTTTCGGTGAAGCTCGCGATCCACGACATTCCGCCGCTGACGCAGGCGACCATACGCTCCATCGTTGCCGGCGCCATTGTCTGGGCGTGGATGTATTTTCGGGGCATGCCGCTGTTCGCGCGCGACGGCACGCTCTGGCCGGGCATCCTCTGCGGTGTCTGTTTCGGTCTCGAATTCGTGATGATCTATCAGGGACTCAACTACACCACCGCGAGCCGCGCGATCCTGTTCATCTATCTCGCGCCGTTCTTCGTCGTGCTCGGTTCACGCTGGGTGGTGCCGGCCGACACGTTCAGCCGGCAGCAATGGTTTGGTCTGCTGCTGTCCTTTGTCGGCATGCTGGTCGCCTTCGGCGCGCCGACACCCGCGGTCGATGCGCGGCAGGTGATCGGCGACATCATGATGGTCGCGGCGGCGTTCTTCTGGGGCATGACGACGCTGCTGATCAAGGGCACCGCCATCCGCCGCGTCTCGTCGGAAAAGGCGATGATGTATCAGCTCGCGGGATCGGTGCCGCTGTTGGCCGTCGGCGCGCTGCTCGCCGGGGAGCAGATGAGCCTCAATCCGGCGCCGTCGGCGCTCGCCATCGCCGCCGTGGCTTATCAGGCGCTCTATGTCGTTCCCGTGACATTCGTCATCTGGTTCGCACTGATCGTGCGCTATTCGGCGGGGCGGCTGTCGGCCTTCACCTTCCTGACGCCCTTGTTCGGCGTGGCGGCCGGGTATTTCGTGCTGGGCGATCCGCTGACGCCGAGTTTCCTGGTGGCGGTCGCGCTGGTCACGATCGGTCTTATTCTGGTCAACCGGGCGCGCTGATGCTTTCGGCGACCCGTGGCGAATGATACGATGAGAGCATGGTGACAGAGGGATTGATCGAAAACCGGCGACGTTCGGTCGCGGTCGATGTCGGCGGCGTGACCGTGGGCGGCAACGCGCCTATCGTCGTACAATCGATGACCAATACCGACACCGCCGACGTGGAAGGGACCGCGCGGCAGGTGGCGGCGCTGGCGCGCGCGGGCTCCGAACTGGTGCGCATCACCGTCGACCGCGACGAGGCGGCGGCCGCCGTGCCGCATATCCGCGACCGCCTGCTGGCGATGAATGTGCGCGTGCCGCTGGTCGGCGACTTCCATTATATCGGCCACAAGCTGTTGGCCGATCATCCGGCCTGTGCCGAAGCGCTCGACAAGTATCGCATCAATCCCGGCAATGTCGGCTTCCGCGACAAACGCGATGTGCAGTTCACCCAGATCGTCGAGATGGCGATCCGCCACGACAAGCCGGTGCGCATCGGGGTCAACTGGGGCTCGCTCGATCAGGAACTGCTGACGCGGCTGATGGACGAGAACAACGCCGCCGCCGCGCCGCTCTCGGCACGCGCGGTGACGCACGAAGCCATGGTGCAGTCGGCATTGCTGTCGGCCGCGCGCGCGGAGGAGATCGGTCTCGCCAGGAACCGTATCATCCTCTCCGCCAAGGTCTCGGCGGTGCAGGATCTGATCGCGGTCTATCGCGAACTCGGCAGGCGCTCCGACTATGCGCTGCATCTCGGTCTCACCGAGGCGGGCATGGGCACCAAGGGCATCGTCGCTTCGGCGGCGTCCATGGGCGTGTTGCTGCAGGAGGGCATCGGCGACACCATCCGTATCTCGCTGACGCCGGAGCCGGGCGGAGACCGTACCCGCGAGGTGCAGGTGGCGCAGGAGTTGCTGCAGACCATGGGGCTGCGCACCTTCGTGCCGCTGGTCGCGGCATGTCCCGGCTGCGGCCGCACCACCTCGACCACGTTCCAGGAATTGGCAGCCGACATTCAGGGCTTCATCCGCACCTCGATGCCGGAGTGGAAGACGCGCTATCCCGGCGTCGAGACGCTTAACGTCGCGGTGATGGGCTGCATCGTCAACGGCCCGGGCGAGAGCAAGCACGCCGACATCGGCATCTCGTTGCCCGGCACCGGCGAGCAGCCGACCGCGCCGGTGTTCATCGACGGCAAGAAGGCCGCGACCTTACGCGGCGCGACCCTGACCGCCGATTTCAAGCAGATGGTGGTCGATTACATCGAGCGCCGCTTCGGCGCCGGCGCCCGCGCCGCGGAGTAGTTGCGACTGCGCTGGCAAATCGGGAGTTTTCTCCGTCATGGCCGGGCTTGTCCCGACCATCTCGCTTATGGAGACGCCGTGCCCGCCTTCCCGGGGTGCCCGCGACAAGCTCGGGAATGACAGCGACAAAGGTTCGATCCGGCTGCATTGAGGTGGCCGATTCTGTTGTATCGTCCGCGCGCATGCCCCGAACGCCGTCCCACCCCGCCGTGCCGCCACCCTTATCCGCCTTCACGCCTGCCGAACGCCGGCTGATCCGCCGCTTGCGCACGCCGGCGCAGGTCCAGGCATGGCTCAACGCGCTGCCTTATAACGACGAGAAGAAAGGCGGCACGCTGCGCGGTTTCCGCGAAGTGGTGAAGCGGCGCACCGCGCATTGTCTCGAGGCGGCGCTGTTCGCCGCCGCCGTGCTGGAGCAGCACGGCTATCCGCCGCTGACGCTCGAACTCGGCTCGATCGACGGGCTCGATCACGTCATCTTCGTCTATCGCCGCAACGGCCGCTGGGGCTCGATCGGTCGCTCGCGCGATCCGGGGCTGCATGGCCGCAAGGCGGTGTTTCCGACCTTGCGCGCTCTGGCGATGAGTTATTACGAGCCTTACGTCGATTACACCGGAGCGCTGACCGGTTACGCCTTCGTCGATCTGCGCGGCGTCGGCGAAGTCGACTGGCGCTTCGCGCATCGCAATGTCTGGGCGGTGGAGCGCTATCTGCTGGCTGCGAAGCAGACGCCGCTGCCGTATTCCGATGTGCGCGTGCGCAGGCTGCGCGCATGGTACACCGCGTATCGCAAGGCGCATGACGATCGCAAGCCGCTCACCTACAAGGGCCGCGAGACCTGGCTGCCGCTGCCGCCGCAATACCGACGCGCACGCTAGAGCGGCGCGCTGTCGCTGCGCCGCGTTTCGATCATCGCTTCCTCGAGATCGAGTTCGCGCTCGATACGCCGCCGCGCCTCGTCGGTCAGCTTGCCGTTGCGCAGCAGGCGGTAGAGGAAGGCGCGTTCGGCGGCGATCAGCTCGACCTGCAGCTCGGCATTGAGCCCGTGCAGCTCCAGTTCGTCCTGCTTCTCGATGCTGTCGGGCAATTGCCGCATGCGATGGTGGTGCCGCTCGCGCAGCAGCGAGACCACATTGCGCGCCAAGTGGCGTTCCGTGGCGATGGAGCGCAACTGCTCGAGCGCATAATCGACCGCGTCATGGCGCGCTTTCAATTCGGCGACGCGTTCGCGCCGCCGTTCCGCGCGACCTTCCCTGGCGAGGCCGAGCCAGCGCATCACTGTCGGCAGCATCAATCCTTGACCGATCAGCGTTGCGACGATGACGCCGAAGGTGATGAACAGGATGATCTCGCGCTGGATGAACGGCGTGCCGTCTGCGGTCGAGAAAGGCAAAGCGAGCGCGGCGGCGAGCGAAACCACGCCGCGCACGCCCGTGAACGCCAGCGCGAACGGATATTTCCAGTTCGGCGCGGGATCGCGCCGCGCCAGCGGCGGCCACAGCCAGCGCGGCACGTAGGTCGCGGGAAACACCCAGAGGAACCGCGCGATGACGATGATCGCCGTGATCAGTGCGGTCTCCACCAGCAGGCTTTCCAGCGAAAACCCGTGCGTGCGTTCCATCAATGTGCGCACCTGCAGGCCGGTGAGCAGGAACACGAAGCCCTCGATCAGATAGATCGTCAGGTCCCAGAAGAAGATGCCCTGCAGCCGCGTTGCCGCGGGAATGAGCGTCGGTCCGATCCAGCTCACATAGAGGCCGCAGGCGACGGTGGCGAGAACGCCGGAGCCGCCGACATGCTCCGGTATCCAGTAAGCGGCATAAGGCGTCAGCAGCGACAGAATGATCTCGACGCGCGAATTGCGCGCCCATGAGCGCAGCCGCAAACTCAGCCAGCCCACGAGAATGCCGAAGGCGATCTCGCCGACGACAATCAGGCCGAAGGTCGCGCTCGCCTGACCGAGCGAGAAGCCGCCGGTCGCGACCGCTGCCACCGCGAAGCGATAGAGGATCAGCGCGGTGGCGTCGTTGGCGAGGCCCTCGCCCTCGAGAATGACGACGAGCCGGCGCGGCAGGCCGAGCCGCCGCGCCAGAGCGAGCGGCGCCACCACGTCCGGCGGCGAGACGATGGCGCCGAGCACGAAGCCGACGGCCCAGTCCATGCCGAGCAGATAATGCGCGGCCGTCGCCACCGCGCAGGTGGTGAAGATCACGCAGCCGACCGCGAGCAGCGCGATCGGTCGCAGGCTCGACCTGAATTCGCGCCAGCTCATGGCGACGCCGGCGGAATAGATCAGCGGCGGCAGGAATACGAGCAGCACCGCATCCGGCTGCAGCACGATCGGCGGCACGCCGGGCGCGAAGGCGAGGCCGATACCGGCGACGACGAGAAAAATCGACGGCGCGACGTTGAGCCGCTGCGCCAGCACCGCCACGCCGGCGATGATCGCCAGCAGCAGGAACACGGTCTGGATCGCGCTGGTCACCCGATCGCCCCGGCGAGCATGTTGATGGTCAACGCCAGGATGCCGAGATTGAAGAAGAACGAGATGACGCCGTGCAAGGTCGCGACGCGACGGATGAAGCGGCTGGTGATCGCCACGTCCGAGACCTGCGAGGTCATGGCGATGACCAGCGAGAAATACAGGAAGTCCCAGTAGTCGGGTCGCTCGCGGCCGGGGAAGTTCAGGCCCCCGGTGCGGTCGTCACGGCCGTCGCCGTAATATTCATGGGCATAGTGCAGCGTGAAGGCGAGATGCATGAATATCCACGACAGGATGATCGTCGCGGTGCCGATGATGAGCCGCAGCGCGCCGAGCGCATCGGGCTCGTTCTTGCCGTGGCCAAGCAGCGCGATCAGCGCCGCGAGGCTCGCGAACGAGGCCAGCATGGCCAGGATCAGCACCGCGGTGGCGCCCTCGTCCTGCATCGCCGCACGCCGCTTGATCTGGTCGATCGAGTACGGCGTGACGAACACAAACACGGTCGCGAGATAAAGCATGGCGGCGAGATCCCAGCCGCCGAGGAGACGCGCGGCGAGCGGCCAGTCGGATGGCAGCAGCGGGATTGCCAGCGCGCCCAGCGCGAGACACGCGACCAGCTTGAGATGCAGCCGCAACATGCGCACCGGCAGCCAGCCGGCGTCTGCTTTTTTCCGGCTCATAGCTTGCGCTCCGCGATGAACCGCGCGGCGTCTCGCAAGGTTGCCGCGCTGTCGCCAAATGGTGCGAGCGCCGCCTGCGCGTCGCGCACCAGCGCCGCAAGCTGTTGCCGCGCGCCGTCGATGCCGAGCGCGGCGACCAATGTCGCCTTGCCGGCGGCCGCGTCCTTGCCCGTTTGTTTGCCGAGCGTCACGGCGTCGCCCTCGACGTCGAGCAGATCGTCGGCGATTTGGAAGGCGCGGCCGATCAGCGTGCCGTATTGCTTGATCGCGGCGCGTTGCGTCGCATCGGCGCCGCCGAGGATCGCGCCGGCCTCGCAGGCATGAACCAGCAGCGCGCCGGTCTTCATCGCCTGCAGCCGTTCGATGTCGGCGGGCTGCAACGGCGCGGTGCCGGCGAAGCGGCCTTCAGCCGCGAGGTCGAGCATCTGTCCGCCGGCCATGCCGCCGAGGCCGGCGGCGCGCGCCAGTGCCGCGACCAGCGCGACGCGGATCGCCGGATCGGGATGCGTGTCGTCGCGCGCGGCGAGATCGAACGCGAAGGTAAGCAGCGCATCGCCGGCAAGGATCGCGGTCGCCTCGTCGAACGCCTTGTGCACGGTCGGCCGTCCGCGCCGCAGGTCGTCATTGTCCATCGCCGGCAGATCGTCATGCACCAGCGAGTAGCCGTGCACGCATTCGAGCGCGGCGCCGGCCATCAGCGCGCGCGGGCGCGGGACGTCGAACAGCGCCGCCGTCTCGATGGTGAGGAAAGGCCGCAGCCGCTTGCCGCCGCCGAGCATGGCGTGGCGCATCGCCGCCATCAGCCGCGGCGGCCGCGCGATCTCGCCGGACTCGGGCGTGTCGGTCAGAAGCCGCGCGAGCAGCGCCTCGGTTTCGCTGGCGACGGTTTCAAGGCGGGACGTGAAGTCGTGCACGGGAAGGGTCCGGAATTAACCGCGTCATGTTTAGCGGGTTTGGCCCGCTTTGGCGCGTTCTTCAAGCGCGCGCGAAATGGGTTAGGGTGCGCTCATGTTCGAGCGGCGTTACGGAGGTCTGACGGCGCGGCGGGCGGTGCGTGTGCCGTTCCTGCCGCTGTGGCTGCGCGCCGTGCTCGGCGTCCTGCTGGTGCTGCTGCTGATCCCTTATGTGCTGACGCCGCTCTATCGCGTGGTCGATCCCGGCTCAACGCTGATGCTGTGGCGCTCCATCACCGGGCAGCGGGTGGCCCGGACCTGGGTGCCGCTGGAGGCGGTCGCGCCGGTGCTGCCGCTCACCGTCATCATGTCGGAGGACGGCCGGTTCTGCTCGCACCGGGGGGTCGATTTCCAGGAGTTGCGTGCCGCCTTCGAGGATGCCGAGGATCTCGACGACATGCGCGGCGGCTCCACCATCACCCAGCAGGTGGCCAAGAACCTGTTCCTGTGGCCCGGCCGGTCGGTGGTCCGCAAGGCGCTGGAGTTCCCGCTGGCGCTGTGGATTGACCTCGTCCTGCCGAAGCGCCGGATCATGGAGATTTACCTGAATATCGCCGAATGGGGTCCGGACGGGGAATTCGGCATCGAGACGGGCTCCCAGCGGGCGTTCGGCCGGCCGGCGCGCAGTCTGACCGCCTATCAGGCGGCGCTGATGGCGGCGATGCTGCCCAACCCGGTGGAGCGCGACGCCAAATCGCCCGGGCCGGGCCTGCGGCGGCTGGCCGGGCTCTATGTCCGCCGCGCCAGCCGGGCCGGCAGCCATGACGACTGCCTCGCCGCGCGGCGCTAGGGACCTCTAGCAATCCGTCCGGCGTTCCTCTATAAGCCCGGCTTCATCGCATAATTTCGAGATTTCGCAGGAGTTTCCGCTATGGCGGTGCCAAAAAGAAAGACCTCGCCGTCGCGGCGCGGCATGCGCCGCTCGGCCGACGCGCTGAAGCAGCCGACCTATGTCGAGGACAAGGATTCGGGTGAGCTCCGCCGCCCGCATCACATCGACCTGAAGACCGGCATGTATCGCGGCCGGCAGGTGCTCAAGACCAAGAAAGAGGCGTAAGCCCTTTCGTCAGGATCGCTGCAGCGGGAACAGAGACCTCTCATGTATCTGGTCGGTTTCCCGCTGCTGCTGATCCCCTTCGCGATCTACAACATCATCGCCTTCCTGATCCCCGGCGTCGGCTGGACGGATGCGCTTACGCGCGTGTCGTTCCCGGCCGGCGGCGAATGGGCGATGTCGCTCGGCGACATTCTGGTCGCGCTGTCGATCCTGCTGCTGCTGGTGGAGGTCATCAAGGCGTACCGCACCGGCGGCCGCTATGTGATGGATCATCTGCTGTCGGCGCTGCTGTTCATCGCCATGGCGGCCGAGTTTTATCTGGTGCCGCGCGCGACTACCGCGACCTTCTTCCTGATGCTGGTGGCGAGCTTCGCCGATGTGATTGGCGGCCTCGTCGCGATGCGCCGCCGCCGCCGCGCGGTTGTGGTC
>JAEWJH010000046.1 GCA_023386635.1 Pseudomonadota bacterium | reverse complement strand
ATCCCGGGGCGCATCGAAGATGCGAACCCGGGATCTCGAGATTCCGGGTTCGATGCTTCGCATCGCCCCGGAATGACTGACTCAGAGGTCTTTCGGTTCGCATCCCATGACCACGTTGTTCACCATCCTGTTCGACGGTGGCGCCTACGGCATGCTGCTGTTCGTGCTCGCCTGCGGGCTGGCGGTGACGCTGGGGCTGATGAACTTCGTCAATCTCGCCCATGGCGCCTTCGCCATGGCCGGCGGCTATTTCGTCGTCAGCCTGACCCGCAGCTTCGGCGTGCCGTTCCTGCCGGCGCTGATCATCTCGGCGGTCGTCGTCGGCGCGGCGAGCATCCCGTTCGAGCGCATTCTGTATTCGCGTCTCTATAAAGCGACGGAGCTGGATCAGGTGCTGCTGACCATCGGGCTCGCGTTCATGTCGATCGCCGTATGCACGATGATCTACGGTCCGGCCCCGATCACCGTTCCGTTGCCCTCGATTCTGACCGGTCAGATCGATATCGGCGTGCGCACCGTTCCGTCCTATCGCGCTTTCGTCATCGCCGTCGGCATCGTGCTGGTTGCGGTGCTCTGGTACACGTTCGAACGCACCAATATCGGCGCCAAGATCCGCGCGGCGGTCGATAACCGCCGGATGGCGCAATCGATCGGCATCAATGTCGATCGCCTGTTCACGCTGACCTTCGCGCTCGGCAGCGGGCTTGCCGCGTTCGGCGGCGGGTTGGCGATCCAGACCTTCGGTCTGACGCCGAGCTTCGCGGTGCTTTATCTCGTCTTCTTCCTGCTGATCGTCTCGGTCGGCGGACTGGGCAGCCTTAAGGGCACCCTGGTCGCGTCGATCCTGCTCGGCGTGTTCGACGTCGGCGGCAAGTATCTGACGCCGGAAGCCGGCGGCTTCTTCATCTATGCGCTGGCGCTCGCCATCCTTCTCGTCAAACCGGCAGGTCTCTATGGCCGTGAGTGACGTGAATTCTGTGAATCAAGAGGACCGGCGCGCCCGCGCGCGCGCCTTCATCGAGCGACGGCACCGGATCCGACTCGGCGAATTCGTGCCGTGGCTGTTAATCGCCGCGGTGTTCTTCGTCTTCCCGGATCGCACCACGTTCGGCACGCAGGTGCTGATCGCGATCATGTTCACGCTGTCGCTCGATTTGATCCTCGGTTACGCCGGGATTGTCACGCTCGGCCATGCCGCATTTTTCGGGATCGGCGCCTATACGGTGGCGATCCTGTCGGCACGGCTCGGATGGGGCGAGCCGATCAGCATGCTGTTTGCTGCTGCCGTCCTGGCCGGCATCGCCGGACTCATTTCCGGCTGGTTCCTGCTGCGCTATCGCGGCCTGACCCTGTTGATGTTGACGCTGGCGACGGCGGTGCTGTTGCAGGAGTTCGGCAACTACCGCTCCGACGTCACCGGCGGCTATGACGGCGTGCCGGGCATGGAGATCTGGAAGCTGCTGGGCGTCTTCGAGAACGACCTCTGGGGCCACACTTATTACATCTACACCTCGATCGTCCTGTTCGTCGTTTTCGTGATCGTCCGGCACATCATCTATTCGCCGTTCGGCCAGGCGCTGGTTGGAATCCGCGAAAATGTGCGGCGCATGCATGCCATCGGTTCGCCGGTGCATCGCCGTCTGGTCACGTCCTATACGATCGCCGCGGCGATCGCCGGTGTTGCCGGCGCGCTGTTCGCGGAATCGACCGCCTATACGACGCTCGGCGTGTTCGATTTCGACAACTCCGCAAAAGTGATGGTGATGCTGATCCTCGGCGGCACCGGTCGCCTCTACGGCGCGTTCGCTGGCGCGACCATCTACATGATCCTCGAGGACGAGTTCTCCAAGGCATTCCCCGAATACTGGCAGTTTGGCATCGGTCTGGTGCTGGTGCTGACGGTGCTGTTCGCGCGGCGCGGCCTGCTCGGCCTGTTGGAGGATGCCTCGCAGTATCTCCGGCGGAGCAAGTCATGACCGCCGTGCTGCAGATCGAGAAGCTCAACCGCAATTTCGGCGCGCTCAAGGTTACGCGCGATGTCGACCTGGCCTTGCCGCGCGGCGCGCGCCGCGCGCTGATCGGCCCGAACGGCGCTGGGAAGACGACGCTGATCAACCTGATCACCGGCGCGCTGACGCCGACGTCCGGGCGCGTCCTGCTCAACGGCGAGGACATCACCAAAACCTCGCAGGCGGAGCGGGCGCGGCGCGGCATCGCCCGCACATTCCAGATCAACCAGTTGTTCCGCGGCATCTCGGTGCTGGAGAACATCTGTCTCGCCATCGGCGAGCGCACCGGCGCGTGCGATAATCTCTGGCGGCCGGCGGGCGCCCGTGGCGAGATCATCGACGAGGCGTTCGGCTATCTGGAATCGTTGCGGCTCGCCGACGACGCTTTGCGGCTGGTGCGTGAATTGCCTTACGGCCGGCAGCGTCTGGTGGAGATCGCCATTGCGCTCGCGCAGCAGCCGCGCGTACTGCTGCTCGACGAACCGGCGGCCGGCGTGCCGTCGTCCGAAAGCCATCTCATTCTCGACGTGGTGGATTCGCTCGAT
This sequence comes from Pseudomonadota bacterium, assembly GCA_023386635.1. Taxonomy (GTDB): domain Bacteria; phylum Pseudomonadota; class Alphaproteobacteria; order Rhizobiales; family Xanthobacteraceae; genus Pseudolabrys. Next base: position 7,675 of record JAEWJH010000046.1, on the reverse strand, counting down.
CCCGACATCGCGATCCTGATCATCGAGCACGACATGGATGTCGTGTTCCGGTTCGCCCGCCAGATCACGGTGCTGGTCGCCGGCGCCGTCTTTACCGAAGGGACGCCGGACGAGATCAAGGCCAATCCGCAGGTGCGGGCCGTTTATCTCGGCGAGGAAGCGCATACAGCATCCGCCGCCGTGCAGGGGGCGACGCATGGCTGAGCAAGTGGCCGGGAGTGCGTTGCAGCTCGAGAATGTTTCGGCTGGCTACGGCGACACCGTGGTGCTGGAAAACCTGTCGCTTTCGATCGCGCCGGACGAGACGCTGTCGGTGATCGGCCGCAACGGTGTCGGCAAGACGACGCTGCTTGCGACCATGCTCGGTCACACGACCCTGCATCGCGGCACCATTCGTCTGCACGGCAAGGACATTTCGTCGCTGGCCACATATCGCCGCATCCATGCGGGACTGGGCTATGTGCCGCAGGAGCGCGAAATCTTTCCGTCGCTGACGGTGATGGAAAATCTCACGGTCGCCTTGCGGCCGGGTCCGTGGACCATCGACGAAGTATTCAAGCTGTTTCCGCGGCTTGAGGAACGTCGCGGCAACGGCGGCAACCAGCTCTCCGGCGGCGAACAGCAGATGCTGGCCATCGCCCGCGCGTTGGTCGGCAATCCGACCGTGCTGCTGATGGACGAACCTTCGGAAGGTCTTGCGCCGGTGATCGTCGAGGAGCTTTCCCGCGCGGTGAAGCGCCTTGCGGAAGCGGGCGGGCTGGCGATGGTGCTGGTCGAGCAGAACACGCGGCTCGCGCTCGATATCGGCCCGCGCGCGCTGGTGATGGATCGCGGCCACGTCGTCTATGACGGCCCGAGCGAAACCTTGCGACGCGACAGCAAGTTGCTCGAGAAATTGATCGGCGTCACATCCAAATAGGCGCCTGCAACCGATCTTTCTCTGCTCGTTTTGCGGAACTGCCATGACCTGATGGCGCTTTCCCGGCTGTGCGGCTTGGAAAGCGCGGCCGGATCGGCCACACTTCGTCAACATCCTTGAACGGGAGGCGCCGATGCTTGATCGCCCCAACAATTCTATCACCGATCGTCCGCGGCTGCGGGCCTTCAATTTCCAGAAATGGATCGACGAGCATCGCCATCTGCTCAAGCCGCCGGTCGGCAACAAGAAGGTGTTCGAGTATGGCGAGATGACCGTGATGGTGGTCGGCGGTCCGAACGAGCGCACCGATTATCACGACGATCCGGTCGAGGAGTTTTTCTACCAGCTCAAAGGCAACATGGTGCTCAAGGTGGTCGACAACGACCAGTTCTATGATGTGCCGGTCCGCGAGGGCGAGGTGTTTCTGCTGCCGGCGCATGTGCGCCACTCGCCGCAGCGTTATGAAGAGGGCTCGATCGGCCTGGTGGTCGAGCCGAAGCGCCACGCCGGCGACGATGTCGACGGGTTCGAATGGTATTGCTTCGCGTGCAACGCGCTGGTGCACCGCGCGGAGGTGAAGGTCGAGCATCTGGTGCGCGATTTGCCGCCGATCTACGAAGCGTTCTTTGCCAACGAAGCCGCGCGCAAGTGTCCCAATTGTGGGGCGATCCATCCGGGCAAGAAGCCGCCGGCGGGGTGGGTCAAGCGCGTCGCGTGAGTGGGCGACATGGATGGGCAAGGCGGCGCAGAAAGCCGGCTTGCCGTCCTCGCGGATGACTTGACCCGGCCGCGGTTTGCGCTTTCGCTGGCGACACCTGTGTCAGCGGGATGTTTGGCATGAAGCGCAGCACCGATCGCATTCTTACCACCCATGTCGGCAGCCTGATCCGCCCGGAGGCGCTGCAGACTTTTCTGCGCGCCCGGCAGGGCGGCAAGCCTTACGACAAGCCGGCTTATGAACGCTGTTTGACGCAGTCAGTCGCCGAGATCGTGCGCCAGCAGGTGGCGGCCGGCATCGATGTGGTCAGCGATGGTGAGTTCGGCAAGGCGATCAGCTGGTCGCAATATGCGCTGGAGCGGTTGAGCGGCTTCGAGCGCCGGCCGATCGCGGGCGGTGCCAATCCGTTCAAGCGTGGCGCGGACCGCGAGCGGTTCGCGGAGTTCTATGCCGAGCTCGACGCGAATGACGGCGTTTCGACCACGGTGGAAGCCGTCTGCGTCGGGCCGGTGACCTATACGGGACAGGCCGAGCTTCAGCGCGATATCGATAACTTCAAGGCGGCGTTGAAAACCTCGCCGGCGACCGAAGCGTTTCTGCCGGTCGCCGCGCCCGCGAGCGTGATCCCTGACCGTAAGAACGAATTCTACAAAAACGACGACGAACTCTTGTGGGCGATCGCCGAGGCGATGCGCACCGAATACAAGATGATCGTCGATGCCGGCTTCCTGGTGCAACTCGACGATGCGCGCAATGCGGTGACCTTCGATCGGATGGTGCCGCCGGCGAGCTTCGACGATTACCGGCGCTGGCTGGAGCGGCAGGTGGAAGTCATCAACCACGCCATCGCCGGTCTGCCGCAGGATCGCATCCGCTATCATGTCTGCTGGGGAAGCTGGCCGGGACCGCACACCAGCGACGTGCCGCTCAAATCGATCGTCGACCTGATTCTGAAGGTGAAGGTCGGTGCCTATGTGATCGAAGGCGCCAATCCGCGTCACGAGCACGAATGGACGGTGTGGAAGGATGCCAGGCTCGCGCCGGGGCAGGTGCTCATTCCCGGTGTCATCAGCCATGCCACCAATGTCGTCGAGCATCCCGAACTGGTGGCCGAACGGCTGGTGCGGCTCGCCAATCTGGTCGGGCGGGAGAACGTCATTGCCGGCACTGATTGCGGATTCGCGCAGGGACCTTTCCATCGCAGGGTCCACCCGTCGATCATGTGGGCGAAACTGGAGGCGCTGGCCGAAGGGGCACGGCTCGCCAGCAAGGCGCTATGGGTTTAGCGCTTTCTCGTAAGTATTTGATTTTTAAAGGAAAAGTTTGGCTCCCCGGGCTGGATTCGAACCAGCGACCATCCGATTAACAGTCGGATGCTCTACCGCTGAGCTACCGAGGAATGCGCGGCGCCTCATAACAAACGCCGGACGCTTTGCAAAGCGTTCCCGGTGCTGTTGTGAAACTGGAGGCCACGCCCGGAATTGAACCGGGGTACGCGGATTTGCAGTCCGCTGCGTCACCACTCCGCCACGTGGCCGTCCGGCAGTCGCTATATAGGACCCGGCGGGGGCCGACAACCGCGGTTTCACACGCAGGTGCACATGACGGTGCCCATTGCTTGCCTTTTCGGAAGGGTTGCCGCAAAACGCCGCTGTTTCCCGCACGACTTGAGGCACTCGATGCTCGATTTCGCGACCGCGCGGCGGATGATGGTGGACGGCCAGATTCGCCCCAATGACGTGACCGACTTGCGGATCATTTCCGCGTTTTTGTCCGTCCCGCGTGAACGCTTCGTGCCGGCCGAGCGGGCCGGCATCGCTTATCTCGATCTCGACGTGCCGGTGACGACGGGCACGCCCGCGCGCTGCCTGCTCAAGCCGATGGTGCTCGCCAAGTTTATGCAGATCGCAGAAGTCGGTCCGGCCGACCGGGTGCTCGATGTCGGCACCGCGACCGGATATTCGTCCGCCGTGCTGTCCTATGTGGCCGGCTCTGTCGTCGGACTGGAACTCGACCCGGCGCTGGCGCGCCAGGCCGTCGAAGCAGTGCGCGACGTCGGGTCTGCGCCGGTGCAGATCGTCGAGGGGCCGCTCGAATCGGGTTTCGCGACGCGTGCGCCTTACGACGTGATCATCATCAACGGTGCGATCGAGGAGTTGCCCTCAGCGCTGGGCGATCAATTGCGCGATGGCGGCCGGTTGATGTGTGTGCTCGGGACCGGCCCCGCGAGCAAGGCCATGCTCTATCGCAAGGACGGCACTGGGATCTCCGGCCGGCCTGTGTTCGATGCCGCTGCAGCGGCGCTGCCCGGTTTCGCGAAAGTTCCCGCATTTGCCTTCTGACCGTTCGCGGGGTGTGGCCTAAAAGTCGCCGCCGGGAAGGTTTCTGTGGGGGAGGCCGTCTCAGGGGGTGTGCACTGCGGCGGACCTCACTATGGTTTCGTCAGGTTCCGTGAGTGGGGTGCCGGCGTTGTGTCGGGTGCCGCCGGGGTTTTGATGTTGCGTCGAATGCACATACGGCTGGGGTGGCTGGGTCCTGCGGTGACGGCATTTGCCGTTGTGGCCGGCGCGAGCGCACATGCCGAGACGCTGGAAACGGCGCTGGCGGCCGCCTACGCCAACAACCCGCAACTGAATGCGCAGCGTGCCAACGTCCGTGCGATCGACGAAGGCGTGCCGCAGGCGCTCGCCGGATATCGGCCGCGGGTGACCGTCTCAGGCAGCATCGGCGAGCAGTTCACCAATACGACGTCGAAGCAGTCGACCACCGCGAACCAGTACATTCTGCAGTCCGGCACGATGACGCCGAGCAGCGTCGGCGTCACAGCGACGCAGACGCTCTACAACGGCTTCCAGACCGCAAACCGCACGCGCCAGGCCGAGAGCAGCGTGTTCGCAGCGCGGGAAACCTTGCGCAGCACCGAACAGACCGTCCTGCTCAACGCCGCCACGGCCTACATGAATCTCCTGCGCGATCGCGCCATCCTCGATCTGCAGCGTCGCAACGTCGAGGTGCTGACCGAACAGCTGCGCCAGACGCGCGACCGTTTCAATGTCGGTGAGGTGACCCGGACCGACGTGGCGCAATCGGAGTCGCGTCTTGCTTCCGGGCGGTCGCAGGTGCTGACGGCGGAATCCAATTTCAAGACCTCGTCCGCGGTCTATCGTCAGGTGATCGGCAACGATCCCGGCGGGCTGACGGCGGCAAGCCCCGTCGACCGGTTCTCGCCTCACAATCTCGGCGAGGTCGTGAATGTCGCGACGATGCGCCATCCGAACGTCGTTTCGGCTCAGCACGGCGTCGATGTCGCCGAGTTGCAGGTCCGCGTCGCGGAGGGCGCGCTGTCGCCGACTGTCACCCTGCAAGGCAACGCGCAGCAGGCGCTGGAAAGCTCGCCGACGCAGTTGAAGACGTTCTCGGCTTCGATCATCGGTCAGGTCTCGGTGCCGCTGTATCAGGGTGGATCTGAATATTCGACCATCCGCCAGGCCAAGGAAACGCTCGGACAGCGCCGGCTCGATCTCGACACCGCGCGCGATTCGGTGCGGCAGGTTGCGGTGCAATCCTGGGGCCAGCTTGAGGCCGCGAAGGCCAATGTCGAAGCCACCCAGTCACAGGTGCAGGCGGCCGAGATCGCGCTCAACGGCGTGCGCGAAGAGGCGCGTGTCGGTCAGCGCACGACGCTCGACGTCCTCAATGCCCAGCAGGAACTGGTGAATGCGCGCGTCGCGCTGGTGACGGCGCAGCGCGATCGTGTCGTCGCCTCCTATGCGCTGCTGTCGTCGGTCGGGCGGCTCGCGCCGCAGGTGCTGGGCTTGCGTGTTCCGACCTATGACGCGCGCGTGCACTACCATCAGGTGCGCGATAGCTGGTTCGGCATGCGCACGCCCGACGGCCGCTGAACGCCCGCGAGCCTGAATAATTCCGCCTCCCATCCGATGGGGGCAGGCGTATAAGATCGTCGAAACGTGGTTTGATTCGTCTGGCGCAATTTGTTTGGGCGCGCGCCAGCGGTCTTGCGGCACAGGGACGCGACGATGACGCAGCCGGCGAAAGTGCAAGAACCGTCGATGGAAGAGATTCTCGCTTCCATCCGCCGCATCATCGCTGACGACGATTCTGCCAAGATGGCGACCGAGGCGCCGAAGCCGTCTGTTGCGCCTGCGCCGCCCGCTCCGGCACCTGTCGCCGCAGCACCCCGTCCGGCCCCCGAGCCGGCACCGGCCGTCATGCCGCAGCCGCAGCAAGAGATCGACGCCGTGCTCGCCGAATTCGAGCCGGCGCAGACCGAAGCAGAGGTGCTTGATCTCACCGAAGCCATGACCGCGCCACCGCCGCCGAACGCGGCGAACTTCCGCACCATCGATGGCGAATCAGACGTGGTCTTCAGCGACAGGCCGTATTCGGCTGTTGAGCCGGCCGCACCGCGCGCGCCGGAAGAACCGCGCCGTCCCACGATGCCCAGCGCCATGCCGAGCACCCAATCGACGGCCATGCCGGCGATCGATCATGCGTTGATGTCGGCCACGACGACGGCGGCGGTCGACAGCGCGTTCAACTCGCTCGCCCACACCATTCTCGGCCAGAACGCCCGCACGCTTGAGGATCTGGTCAAGGAGATGCTGCGGCCGATGCTCAAGAGCTGGCTCGACGACAATCTGCCGAGCCTGGTCGAGCGGATCGTGCGCGCCGAGATCGAGCGCGTCTCGCGCGGCCGGGTCTAACCCGCCTAGCGTCGGGCGATCGCCCGTGCCACCCATATCGACACCAGCAGCAGCAGAATGCCGGCTGTGGCGAACACCGGCGCGCCGCCGAGCCGGTCGAAGATGAGCGCCGCAGTCGCGACGCCCGCCGTCTGTCCGAGATAAAGCGCCGCCGAGAATAGCGAGACCGCGGTGCCGCGTGCGGACGGCGTCATCTGCGTGGCGAAGGTCTGCAGCGTGTTGTGGAACATGTAGAAGCCGAGGCCGATCCCCATCACCGAAACGGGGGCGGTCCACCACACCGGCGTGACGGTGAGCGTCAGATAGCTTGCGAACAGCATGATCCCGCCGCCCACCGCGAGGCCGCGTGGACCGAGCCGGCTCACGAAGGCGCGCACAAACGAACTGTAGATCAGTCCGCCGATGGCGAAAGCGCCGACGCAGACGCCGATCATCGTGAATGACAGATCGAAGCGCTGGTGCAGGTCGGCGCCCACATAGGCGAACGCGCCGAACATCAGCAGGCTTTCCAGGAAGGCGACGACCACCACGAAGCGCGACCAGGGATCGCCGAGCACCGCCCGATAGCCGGCGACGAAACCGCGCGCCGGCGCTTTCTCGGCCGGCTGGATCCGCGTGAGCGGATTGCGGATCAGTTCCCAGACAAGACCGAGCGCGGCGAGGGCGAACAGCGCGGCGAGGAAAAAGAACACCTGCCGCCAGCCGAACCAGTCGCCGAGGATGCCTCCCGCGGATTGCCCAAATAGCTGGCCGATGATTTGGCCGGACAGGAACCGGCCGAGCACCTGCTGGCGTTGTTCATAGGGGGTGACGTCGCCGATATAGGCCATCGCCAGCGGAATGATCCATCCGGCGGCAAGCCCGCAGGCGAGCCGCGCCGCCACCAGCACCGGCAGCGACTGCGCCAGGCCGCAAGCGAAGGTGAGCACGGTCGCCGCCACGGCGGCATAAGCAATGCAGCGGTATTTGCCGAACTGGTCGGCGACCGGGCCGATCAGAAGCTGCACCGAGCCGTGGCTGAGCATATAGGCGGTGACGACGATCGAGGCCGCGCCGACGGTGACGCCGAGATCGGTGGCAATCTGGGGCAACAGCGAGTCGGTGACGCGCACCATCGATTGCCCGGCGAAGGCCGCGAGCGCGAGGAGCGCGATGGCGCGGGAAATCTGGCGGCGCCGGATCGGATCGTCCGGCGGGGAGGCGGTTGCGGCAGGCACGTTGACTCTCGGGAGGCGGCGGGCTTTTTACGGCGTAATCGGTTGAAACATCACAGCGAACTGCGAACAGACGATGATTGACAAGACTTACCGGCCG
>JAEWJH010000022.1 GCA_023386635.1 Pseudomonadota bacterium | reverse complement strand
ACACCTTGCAGGTGACGACGCTCGGCCTCCGCCGCGCCGGCGATCGCATCCATATCGAGATCGACCAGATGGCCCGCTACGCCGCGCGGCTGATGGAGCGGGGGTAATCGGCCCTCCCGGATGCCCGTCCTCAATCCGCCTCATCCTGAGGAGCGGGCGAAGCCCGCGTCTCGAAGGGCGAGGCGGCCCGGTCCCCGCCCCATGGTTCGAGACGCATCGCTCACGCGATGCTCCTCACCATGAGGCTAGATCGGGGCCAGCCTTAATCTCACCAGCCTTGTCGGCGACAAGCCCCCTTGGTAACAGGGCGCGGTTTCTCAGGAGTTTTGTTGAATGCCCCGGCCCAAGCGGCGCGCATCCCCCGTCAAGCGTCAGGCAGCGCGTCTGCTGATCGTCGAGGCGCGCTATTACGAAGAGATTGCCGACCGGCTGCTCGCCGGCGCCACCGGCGCGCTGGAGCAGGTGGGGGCGCAGTATGACGTCGTCACCGTGCCGGGCGCGCTGGAGATTCCCGCCGCCATCGTCATCGCCGCCGACAACGCGGCGCGTGCCGGCGAGCCTTACGACGGCGCGGTCGCGCTCGGCTGCGTCATCCGCGGCGAGACCTTCCATTTCGAGATCGTGTCGATGCAATCCGCGCGTGGGCTGATGGATCTGTCGGTCGCGCACGGCTTCCCGATCGGCAACGGCATTCTCACCGTCGAGAACGAGAAGCAGGCCAAGGCCCGCGTCGGCGGCCGTCACGGTGACAAGGGCGCGGAGGCCGCGCGCGCTGCGCTGGCGCTGATCGCGCTCAGGCATATGAGCGCCGCATGAGCCGCGGCGACGACAAGGGACCGTTGAAGGGCCCGCCCAAAGCCAATCGCCGTGGCGCGGCGCGGCTCGCGGCGGTGCAGGCGCTCTACCAGATGGACATCGCCGGCACCGGCCTCAACGAGATTCTCGCGCAGTTCGAGAGCCACTGGATCGGCCGCGAGGTCGAGGGCGAGCAGTATCTCCCGGCGGAAGCGGCTTTCTTCCGCGAAATCGTGCGCGGCGTGCTCGACGATCAGCGCCGCATCGATCCGATGATCGACGAGGCGCTGTCGCGCGGCTGGCCGCTGCGGCGGATCGAGACGGTGCTGCGCGCGGCGCTGCGCGCCGGCGTCTACGAGCTTGACAAGCGGCGCGACATTCCCGCGCGCGTCGTGGTCAAGGAATATGCCGACGTCGCCGCCGCGTTCGTCGAACGCGACGAGACGGGTCTGGTCAATGCGGTGCTCGACCAGCTGGCGCGGCAACTGCGCGGCGAGGAATTCGAGCGGTCGTAGGATGTCCTCATCCTGAGGAGTGATCCGAAGGATCGCGTCTCGAAGGATGAGTTGCCGTGGTCGTGTCCCGCAGCCGTCCTAGATGCAGAGGCACACTCTCGTCATCATCCTGGAGCCCAGCGTAGCCGGGCGTCTCGAAGGATGAGGGCCCGCCGTGACAGGTCGCGCAACCGATCAAACCGGCCTGCGACGAACGCTTCTTTCTTGGCGCGCGACCAGCCTTTGATCTGTCGCTCCGCAGCAACAGCATCGGTGATGACGCTGAAATGCTGCGAGAATAATAACGTCACCGGACGCCGTGGTGACGTATAGCCGCCAAACGCGCCCGCATTGTGCTCCGCGACGCGGCGTTCGAGATCGCCTCGGGTGGTGCCGACGTAATAACTGTCGTCCGCGCAACGCAGGATATAGAGAATGGCACCACCCGACATGCCGCGTCCCCATCCTTCGAGACGCCATGCCTTCGCCCTTCGGGCTTCGGCATGGCTCCTCAGGATGAGGACAGAAGGGTGCGTGCGTCAACGTCGACACGTTGCTGCATGGTGGCGCGGGGCCGTAGTGTCAGCGTGGCTTTCATCTTTCAAGACGCCCGGCGTAGCCGGGCGTCTCGAAAGATGAGGGTGTAACGACATTCCAGCAGCGAGCGCCGTTGACGCGTGGACCTGTTCGTCCTCATCCTGAGGAGCCACGCCGCGCCCGAAGGGCGGCGGCGGGGCGTCTCGAAGGATGGGGACGTGGCATGTCCGATGGAGCTACGCTGTATATTCTGCGTTGCGCGGACGACAGTTATTACGTCGGCACCACACGGGGAGATTTGGAGCGTCGCGTCGCAGAACATAACGACGGGACCTTCGGCGGCTACACGGCGTCGCGGCGTCCAGTGACGTTATTATTCTCGCAGCATTTCAGCGCCATTACCGATGCCATCGCAGCGGAGCGGCAAATCAAAGGTTGGTCGCGAGCCAAGAAAGAGGCGTTGATTGTTGGCAAGTTTGAGCGGCTGCGCGATCTGTCGCAGCGTGGCTTTCATCCTTCGAGACGCCCGGCTGCGCCGGGCTCCTCAGGATGAGGTCTGAAAGAAACGCCCTGTCTGACTCATCGCGGCAGATTCTCAATCAACAACCCGCTATGCTGCTGACACCATGGCGAAATCCTCCCCCTCGGCCGAAGACGATTTTATCGCGCGGCATTTCAAGCCGCTGGCGACGACGCCCGGCGCGCTCGGGCTGACCGACGATGCCGCGTTCTACACGCCGCCGCCGGGCCATGATCTGGTTCTGACCAAGGATGCGCTGGTCGCCGGCGTGCATTTCTTTGCCGACGATCCGGCCGAGCGCATCGCGCGCAAGGCGCTGCGGGTCAACCTCTCGGACCTCGCAGCAAAGGGCGCGACGCCCGCGGGATTCCTTCTGGCGCTGGCACTCCCACCGGAGACGAGCGAGGAGTGGGTCGCCGCCTTCGCGCGCGGTCTCGGCGACGACATCGCGCATTACAACTGTCCGCTGTTCGGCGGCGACACGGTGCGCACGCCGGGGCCGGTGACGGTTTCCATCACCGCGTTCGGCCTGGTGCCGTCCGGCCGCATGGTGCGCCGCGCGGGCGCGCAGCCCGGCGACCGCGTGATGGTGAGCGG
>JAEWJH010000012.1 GCA_023386635.1 Pseudomonadota bacterium | reverse complement strand
TGGCCTCGATCACGGTGATGGTGCCGCTGGACTTCCGTCCGAAGGAGCGGCGAGGGCTAGACTTGGACACGACGAATCCCTCCCAATCGCGAGTTGGGTCGGATGAGTTGGAGGGCACGGGGTCGGCAGGTTTGGACGCCGGTACCGACCCCGCGCCATTTCTCACGGGATGTGACCACCGGTCGTGGTCACCAGGCCGAGAACGTTGGACGCCGGAGCCGTCCTCGGACTGCTTGTTCACTTGGATCGATCAGCGGACCTCAGGCCGCTGGAGGTCAGACACCACCAGGCTTCACACAGCACGCTGTGCGAAGGACTACTTGGCCGCCGAACCAGCCTTCGGCTTCAGCGAGATCGCACGGAACGCGACGCCGTTGCGCCCGTTGGTCGCCCACGGAATGGCCTCCAACTGCTCGACCTCGATGAGCTGCCCCACCATCACACCCGGCTTCTCTCCCGCCGTCGTGATGCTGATGACCTCACCGCCGGTCTCGTCGAGCACGATGACCTGGGTCGCCCACATGAGCCGGCCCGTTCCCTTCTCCGACCGCTGGTTGCCGTTCTGGTCGTTCTTCGGCTCGGGGTCCTTCGACACCGTCACCTGCTTGCCCTTGGTGTCCACGTACAGCTTCACAACAGACCTCCTGTGTCTAGGCGCATCCCCTGTTGGATGACTGCCCTGCCGTCAAAGTACCAACTCAGTTGGTACTCCGCCAGACTCTTGCCGGAATCGTTTCGGCGTTTCGCTGGCACACACAACGATCTCTTTCGCTGCGATAAAACGACAGGTGTCACTCTGGTGACAGGTCTAAGTCCCCTCGCCATGCCCCCGCGATGGGGCGATACTGGCCGTATGGCTGACGTAGCTGCTGACCTCGACCGCCCCGTCTGGGCTACCAGGCTCAGGGCTGAACGCACTGCCCGAGGATGGTCACAGGGAGAAGCCGTCCGAGCGATGCGGGTGCACGCCACCGAACAGCTTCCGACCGATAGCACCCTGCTGCGGAATTGGAAGCGGTGGGAGGCGGGAAGTTCCGAGCCTGACGGCTTCTACAAGGCCCTGATCGCGAAGACCTTCGGCACCGTCACCGCCGCCTTCTTCCCACCCGCGACGCCTCATGAGGCTGACGCGGCACTGATCGCAGGCACCGGCATGGAGACAGTCGAGATTCTCGCTCGCCTGCGCAGCTCCGACGTCTCGGCAGCGACGCTCGAAGCGCTCCGAATCACCGCTGACCGCCTCTGCTGCGAGTACCCCTACATGGCGTCGGAACAGCTACGGGTGGAGGGGCGGGCTTGGCTCCGCCGAATCACCGCCCTGATGGATCGTCGGCTGACTCTTGCCCAGCATCAGGAGGTGTTGAGCCTCGCAGGATGGGTCGCGCTTCTCGTTGGCTGCGTGGAGTACGACATGGGGCTACGCCGCATTGCCGAAGGCACCCGCAAGGCTGCCTTGACGCTGGGCGACGAAGCCGGGAACGCCGCCATCTCTGGCTGGGCGTACGAGATGCGAGCGTGGTACGCGCTCACTCAGGGCGATTATCGAGGCGTGATCGCAGCCGCCGAGGCTGGCGAAGCAGTAGCAGGGCACGACGGGGCGGCGGTCCAGTTGACGGCGCAGCGCGCCAAGGCTTGGGCGCGGCTCGGCGACAGGCGGCAGGTCGAAACGGCGCTGGACAAGGGTCGATCCCTGCTGGAATCGCTGCCGTACCCGGAGGACACCGATCATCACTTCGTGGTGGACCCGGCGAAGTTCGACTTCTACGCCATGGACTGCTACCGCATCGCCGGTGAGGACCGTCTCGCGGAGATGTACGCCCGTGAGGTCATCCGTTCGTCTACGGACCCGGACGGGACCGAGCGTAAGCCCATGCGCAACGCTGAAGCCCGGATCACGCTCGGCGTCGTGGCGGCGCGCAGCGGGGATCTCGACCAGGCGGTCTCGTACGGGCGTCAGGCCTTGGAGGGAGATCGCAAATCCCTGCCGTCGCTGCTGATGTGCTCCAAGGAACTGGCGACCCTGCTCCGGGATCGATACCCGACGGAGCCAGAGGCAGTCTCATACCTCGACGAGGTCCGGACCCTCAGCGCGGGCTGACTCCATCCGAATTGCCCTCGGCGGATTTCCGGACGGGTCTACCGCCAACGCCAGGACGCGGCCGACTCTCATGCCACTCGACGACCCGCTTCGGGCGCCACATGTGAGTACGCCCAACCGTCGCGTCGGGCTCCGGCATCTGGCCCCGCTTCCGGTAGTTGCTGACCGTCGCAACCTTGACACCGAGGTACGCAGCTACATCAGAGGTCGTCCACCACTCCGCGGTGAGGTCAGGGCCAGCTTCCACACGGCCATTCTCGCATTAGCCCCGGTGTGCAAGTGGAGGCTGCACAGCACGAGAGCGTCATTGGCTGAGGTAGGTCCCGATGCAGCACCCAGCCGCCGACGGAGGGTAGGGCAGCGTCAAGGGACCGATTCAACCTTCGCCGAGTCCACCCAGCGGGCCAAGAGGCTGAAGGCGGCTAGCTGTTCAAGGGCCTGTTGCTCATCTACCTCGCCGAGGGCCGCGTGCATGGCCGGGTTCCTGACGGCTGCGTAGAGTCCCTCAGCTAGCGACCGGACGCCTCGATGAATGCTCTGGTAGGTCTTGCTGCCGTCATCCACCATCACCCGCAGTCGAGGAGCACTGCTCTTAGGTGGATCAAGAGAGAAAGCCTGGTTGAACAGATCCGTCTCGGAGATATCTCGCCGCCCGATTTTCGCCTGGGTCTCGGCGTTGACCTGGATCGCCGCCTGGGACACCGCCTGCCGGAAGTGCTTGGTCCGCCATAGGGGAGCAGCGCTCTCCCAGACCCAGGGGTGGAGCTTGCCGGCGTCCATCTCGGGTGCTCCATCGCCCAGCCGTTCGCGTAGCTCCGCGTCCCGCTCGATCGTTACCTTGCCGCGAGACGCCCACTCTCGCAGATCCTCCCAGCCCTCGTGCTTCTTACCGGAGGAGCGACGATCATCCCGCCAGCTAGGAAGAACGCGGTCGAGGATTTGTTCTACGACATGGGCCGCTTCAGCCGCTTCGGTTTCTGAACCTCGTTGCACGGTGCCGAAGTAGACGATGCGTGAGCCGCGCATGTCTGGCGCGACCTGCTCCGTCAGGTGCAGGAAGCGATCGATCTGCTCGATCGCCCAATCTTTATCCAGCTTGCTCACCGTTGCAGTATCGATCAAGCGCAGCGCTTAGCCCAGACAGAACCGGCTCGACCTGCTCCACCGATAGGGCAAATGGTCGGCTGCCGGCTGCCGGCGAAAGTGGTTCAAAGTTTCTGTACGTCTTCAAGGCGGCCCGCCACGGGCCGCACGCGCCGCCGATAGGGCGTCATGATCGCCCGGCCGGGGGATGGCCGGGCGATCATGCCCAGTGCCCTCGGCTGGCGCGGAAAGCGGGAAGCCCAAGGGGCCGCCGGATGACGACAGGCCGTTGGCCGGGTCGGGTTTGGGGCGGCAGCCGGCCGGGCCGCGCGGCCATGAGCCCGCGCGGCGTAGGGG
>JAEWJH010000011.1 GCA_023386635.1 Pseudomonadota bacterium | reverse complement strand
CCGCCGCGCCGTCATCGGGCCGCGCGGGCGGCAGCGGCACCGGCGCGGTGGCGACCGCCGCGAGCGCGCGCGGCACCAGCATCACGAACCGGCCGTTCTGCTTGATGCGCCCCGCGACGCTGCCGATGTCCTCGCCCGCGCCGAAATAGATGTCGGCGCGCGCCGGCCCGACGATGGCGGAGCCGGTGTCCTGCGCGATCATCAAGCGGCGGAAGCGCGTCTCCGGCTTCTCGCTCTCGATCGGCAACTCGGCCTCGATCCAGAACGGCGTGCCGTAGACATGCCGGTTCTTGTCGACGGCGATGGAGCGGCCGGTGGTGAGCGGCACGCCCTGCGCGCCGACCGGCTCCTCGTGCTCCGCCAATCCGGTTTCGCGGAAAAACACGAACGAGCGGTTCTTGCGGCGCAGCGCCTTGGCCTCATCCGGATTGGCTTTCATCCAGTCGCGGATGCGGTCCATCGACATGGCATCCTTGTCGATGATGCCACGGTCGATCAGGTCGCGGCCGACCGGGTAATACGGCAGGCCGTTATGCGCATCGTAATTGAGCCGCAGCAGATGCCCGTCCGGCAGCCGCACCCGCGCCGAACCCTGGATCTGCGCGAAGAACGCATCGACCGGACTTTTGACGTAGCAGATTTCGAGGCCGCGCCCGGCGAGTACGCCTTCCTCGATCGCGGTGCGATCGTAAAACGGCACGACCTTGCGCTTGGCAACGAGGCGGCCGACCTTCGCGCCCGACGAGGGAAACTGCGCGAGGCGCTTGCCGCCGGCGACCGCGAGGCTCGCCGGCGCGCGATACATCGGCACGGTGAAGTCCGCCGTGGCGACGCGCGAGCCTTCGAACACCGCTTCGTAATAGCCGGTGAGGAAGCCCTGATTGGAATCCAGCGGAGAAATTCTGACCGGACGGAAATTCGCCTCGAAATAGGCGCGCGCTTTCGCGTCATCGATCCTGCCGCCGCGCAGATGCGTGCAGGCGCGATAGAGACCGTCGAGCATCGGCCGCGCGTGGCGCGCCTTGTGGTCGGCGCGCAGGATCGCCTTGCAGCTTTCGGCGAAGGCGGCATAGGCGGCCGCCTGGTCGTCATCGCCCCAGCCGTCGAGCGCGCTCCACTCGATCGGCTCGAGCTGCGCATCGCGGATCGTCAGCGCGCGCGGCTTCTCGGCCAGCGCTGCCGTCGACACGAGACAAAGCGATAACAGGACAAGCGCCCGGCCGACAGATGCGCTCGGTTTGGCGCGATGCGGCGAGCAAGGCGCGCGCAAAGGCCCGGACATGGATCAGCGACCGCCCTCGGTCGCGACCAGCTTCCAGTTCGGATCGCGCGAGGACACATCGCGCACGAAGGTCCAGACGTCGGTGACGTCAGTCACCTTGTCGGGATTGCCGTCGATCACCGCGCCGGACTTGTCTCGTGTCACGGACACCATTTGCGAAACGAAGCGCAGCGTGAGCTGCGCCTGCTTGTCGCGCTGCTCGGCGCCGACGATGGCCGCGGAGTCGATGGCGACGAAGCGGCTTTCCACCGTCTCGCCGCGCTGCTCGCGCGCAGCGATGGCGGCCTCGAAATTCTCGTAGACGTCGCGCGACAACAGATTCTTCAGCGTGCGGCGATCGCCCTCGGCGAACGCGGTGACGATCATTTCGTAAGCGGCGCGCGCGCCGGTGAGGAAGTGCTTGGCGTCGAACTGCGGATCGGCGGCGAGGATCGCATCGAGGCCGGCGGCGACCGGCGAGCCCGCCTCCGCCACGTCCTTCCAGGGTTCGGCCGGTACGGCTGCTTCGCCGGCGCTGTCGCCGGGCTTGGCGGCCGGTTCGCCGGTGCGGTTCGGCAGCGGAATGACCTTCTTGTCGGATTTGTCGGCGGGCTGCGCCGGCTGGCGCGCATAGGGATTGCTCGGCGGGCGTTCGCGGCCGGTGCGCTGACCGAGCACGCTGCGCAGTCGCAGGAAAATGAACACCGCCAGCGCCAGGAAAATGATGGTGTAGATGTCGAACACGTCAGCCAATTCCCTTCCCACCACGTCCTTCACACCTTACGCGCCGTCAGAAACGCGGTTCTGGTACGGTCCTGGGAGCGTTCTGGAGAGCGATCCTGGGCCGGCCTGCCGCAGTTCATGTAAGCACGCGGCGCCGATGATCCATAGCCGATCCAACAAGCCGATAAAGGCCGCGCCGTGTCGGGCGCGATGTTTCGCCTCAGCTGGTTCGTCTGTTCGATGAACCTAGACGATCAGGGGAGTGCCGCCAACCTCGGTGGCCGTCAAATGGCTCCGTTTGTAGGAATCGTCGCACCCTCATTTCGGAGCATTCCGCGCCAAAGCCGTTTTTTCTTGCCATAATCGGGACCATGCCCACTCCACCGTCCTCGCCGCTCCGCTGGCTGCTGCTCGCCTTGCTGGGCCTACCGATCGCCGAGTTTGCCGCCTTTATCGCCGTCGCTCTGGCCATCGGCGTGGTGCAGGCGGGGCTGGCGCTGATCGCGCTGTCGCTCTGCGGCATGGTGCTGTGGCGGCGGGCGCGCGAGCAGGCGGCGGGCCAGGTCAAACTCCGGTTCGATCAGTCGACGATCCAGACGATCAACCTCGACAATGTCGGCATTGCCCGCTTCGCGGCCGCGATTCTACTGATGATTCCGGGGTTTATCACCTCTGCCCTTGGCCTGCTGGTGCTCGTCCCGGCGGTCCGCCGGGGCGCGGCGGCCTGGTTGCGGCGTCTGGCCGGCGGGACCGCGCCACCGGCCGAACCGGGCGTCGTCGATCTCGCGCCGGACGACTGGCGGCAGGTTCCCGAGCCGCGGCTCGACCACCGGCGGACCAACGACACACCGCCCGATCGGAACCCGCGGCCGGATTAAGGCTCATCCGAACGCAAAGCCGGTTCGCCTTGTTCGGAACCACCCGAGCGTGTTAGCCAGCCGCCAACCGTTTCCGACCCCCGCATCCGACGAGAACACGCAATGACGACGACCAATGGCGGCCCCACCCAGCCGGTTCCTCAGGGACAGCCCGGAGCCGATCAGCAGCCGCCCCAGCTCAACGTGCTGGCGCAGTACATCAAGGACTTCTCGTTCGAGAACCCGAATGCGCCGCGCTCGCTGCAGCAGGGTCAGCCGCAGCCGCAGATCGAAATCCAGATCAACGTCAATGTCGGCCCGATGTCGGAGACCGAGTTCGAGGTTGTGCTGAAAATCGAAGGCAAGGCCTCGACGCCGAACGGTGTGATGTTCTCGTTCGACCTCGAATATGGCGGCGTCTTCCGCATCCTCAACGTGCCGCAGGAGAGCATGCATCCGCTGGTGATGATCGAATGCCCGCGCCTGCTGTTCCCGTTCGCGCGTGAGATCATCGCCAACGGCGTGCGCAACGGTGGCTTCCCGCCGCTGCTGCTCGACCCGGTCGATTTCGTCGCACTCTATCGTCAGAAGATGATGGAGCAGCAGCCGACGGCGAACGTGCAGCCGGCGTAATATCCCGCGGTCATTCCGGACGCAGCGAAGCTGCGATCCGGAATCCAGAGACACGACGATTTTCGGTAAGCCGGATTCCGGGTTCGCGAGCAAGCTCGCGCCCCGGAATGACGGTTGTTAGCGATAAACCTTCCACACCGCCTCGTCGCCCAGCGTGGCGACGAACGCCTCGTGCGCAGCCACTTCCGCCTCGCTGATGCGAGGCGGCAGCGGCATCGGCCGCGGGCGCGCATTGCGGCCGCCCGATGAGGCGGTGGCCGCGCGCGCGGTATCGAGCAGGATCAGCGACGCCTGCCGCGCGCCGATCAGTTCGAGATAAACCTCCGCCAGCAATTCCGCGTCGAGCAGCGCGCCGTGCTTGGTGCGTTTGGAATTGTCGATGCCGTAACGCACGCACAGCGCGTCGAGGTTGTACGGCCCGGCGGAATGCTTGCGCCGCGCCAGCAGCAGCGTGTCGATCAGCCGTTCGCTGGCGATCAGCGGCCGCTTCAACAGCTTCAGCTCGGCGCAGAGAAAGCCGTGGTCGAACGACGCGTTGTGAATGACCAGCGGCGAATCGCCGATGAAATCGAGAAAGCCATCCACCACCTCGGTGAATTTCGGCATCGTCATCAGGAACTCGGTCGACAGGCCGTGCACGGCGAAAGCTTCCGCCGGCACGTCGCGTTCCGGATTGATGCGCTGGTGATAGGTGCGGCCGGTCGGGAACCGGTTGACCAGCTCGACACAGCCGATCTCGACCAGCCGATCGCCCTTGAGCGCGTCGAGGCCGGTGGTTTCCGTATCGAGAACGATCTCGCGCAGCATGGTCTTTACTCGGGTCCGGGTTTGGCCGAATCGCGTCGGCGCGGCGTGATTGTAGCCGCGGCCTGGAGAATGTCCGCCACCTGCGCGCGCGCCACGTCGAAGCCCTGCGACGTATCCACGATGAAATCGGCGCGGCGACGCTTTTCCTCGTCCGGCATCTGCCGGAACAGCAATTGCTCGAACCGTTCGGCGGTCATGCCCGGCCGCGCCAGCACACGCTCGCGCTGCACGTCATGCGGCGCCGAGACCACCACCACCGCGTCGCAGGCGCGCTCGGCACCGGTCTCGTAGAGCAGCGGAATATCGAGCACAGCCACCGATGCGCCGGCAGCGCGGGCATCGGCCAGGAACTGCTCGCGGTCCCGCGTCACCAGCGGATGCACGATCGCTTCGAGTTTTTTCAGTTGCTCCGGCTTGCCGACCACTTGCGCCCCGAGCAGCGTGCGATCGACGCTGCCGTCGCGCGTCGCGCCGGGAAACGCCGCCTCGATCGGCGCCACCGCCGCGCCGTCATAGAGCTTGTGCACCGTGGCATCGGCATCGTGCACCGGCACGCCGGCCTCGGCGAACATCCGCGCCGTCGCCGATTTGCCCATGCCGATCGATCCGGTGAGGCCAAGCACGATCATGGAAACACAACCATCACGCTCTCACACCGCCACCAGCTTCGCCTGCCGCAGATAGGCCAGCAGCGGCAGCAGCGGCATGCCGACGATGGTGAAATAGTCGCCCTCCACCGTCTCGAACAGATGAATGCCTGGCCCTTCGATCTGATAGGCGCCGACGCTCGACAGCGCCGCGTCGCCGGCGGCATCGAGATAAGTGTCGATCATCGCGTCATCCAGCGCGCGCATGCGCAGCCGCGCGGTGGCGCAATGCTCGAACAGGATCCGGTTGTCGCGCGCGAGCGCGATGCCGGAATGCAACGCATGGGTCTTGCCCGCCAGCGCGCGCAATTGCGCGGCGGCGCCATCGCGACCGCGCGACTTGGAGAACCGCTGCTCGGCGAGCGCCAACGTCTGGTCGGCGCCGAGCACCACCCGCCCCGGCAGTTGCGCGGAGATCGCCAGCGCCTTGGCGCGCGCCAGCGTGACGGCCACGCGATCGGGTGCGGTGACGCCGCTCTGCGCCTCCACCGCGCGTTCGTCGATCTGCGCCGGCATGATCTCCAGCGGGATCGCCGCGGCGGCCAGCACCTTGCCGCGCACTTCGCTGCGCGAGGCGAGCACCAGCGGCGCGTCGCCGCGCCAAAGTCCGACACCGGCCATGCTCATACCCCCGGCGCGCGCTTGCGCTCGGCGAACAGCTTCAGTACGGCGGCCGCCGTTTCCTCGATCGAACGGCGGGTGACGTCGATCAGCGGCCAGCGGTGTTTCGCACACAGCCGCCGCGAGAACGCCACCTCCTCCGCCACCGCCGTGCGGTCGATATAGCGGTCGTCGTCGCGATGCGCGTTGAGGCCGAGCAGCCGGTTCTCGCGGATCTGCACGATGCGTTCCGGGCTCGCGAACAGCCCGACCACCAGCGGACGCTTGAGATTTTCCACATCGGGCGACACCGGCACGCCCGGCACCAGCGGGACGTTGCCGGTCTTCACGCCGCGATTGGCCAGATAGATCGAGGTCGGCGTCTTCGACGTGCGCGACACACCGACCAGCACCACATCCGCATCGTCCAGCGTCTGTGTGTTCTGCCCGTCGTCATGCATCATGGTGAAATTGAGCGCCTCGATGCGGTTGAAATATTCCGCATTGAGGACGTGCTGCGCGCCGACGCGATGCAGCGTCTCGGCGCCGAGATAGGACTGGAACAGCCGCAGCACAGGGCCGAGGATCGACATGCACGGCAGGTTCAGTTCGCGGCAATGGTTCTCGAGACTTTCGACCAGGTCTTCCTCGATCAATGTGAACAGGACGAGCCCCGGCGTCTCGGCGATCTCGTTGAGCGCGTGGTCGAGTTGTTTGCGGGTCCGCACCATCGGATAGACGTGCTCGACCGGCTGCACATGGGCGTATTGCGCGGCGGCGGCGCGCGCCACGGTGATCAGGGTTTCGCCGGTGGAATCCGACACGAGGTGCAGATGGAAGTAGCCGGTCTGGGGCATCGGATAACGCTGTGGCGATCCTGTGGATGAAGCGGGACGAGGCCACGCCGGAGCCGGCGAAGCAAGCGGCGCACGGGATGACGCGCCAACCTATCAACATCCGTGCCTTCGGGAGAGTCCCGGAGCTGCAAACCGGTGTTTCACCAACCGCTGTGCAGAGAACAATGGGAATTGCGGGGGTGGGGTGCTGGAATCATCGGGATTTGCGGCAAATGCCGGACCGTGGACGTTCCCAGTGGACGCGAGCGGGACTGGGGAGAACATTGGCGAAGACGGGGACAAGATGTGGACGGCAAAGTGTGAGTCCAATCCCCCGCCTAATAACTACAACAACCAGAATCTCTAGATAGTATGAGGAAGAGCGAGATCACCGGGAGAGGGTGTACAACTCCCCGCCCCCGGCGGATCGCGAGAGAGCCGCAGGGACTCTCGATCAAGGGACGGCTCATGTATCTCTGGGTGAAGGCGATCCATATCATCGCGGTAATCGCCTGGATGGCGGGGATGCTCTACCTCCCCCGTCTCTTCGTCTATCACTGCGACGCCGCCCCGGGTTCGGCCCAGGCCAACACCTTCAAGCTGATGGAACGGCGGCTACTGAATGTGATCATGATGCCGGCCCTGCTGGTCACCTGGGCCCTCGGCCTCTGGCTGGTGCTGCAGGGCGGGTTTCTGAAGGATGGCTGGTTTCACGGCAAGCTCGCCTTGGTCCTGGCGATGACGGGCCTGCACGGTTTGTTCACCCGCTGGGCTGGCGCCCTGGAGCGCGATCACAACCCCCATAGCAAGAAATTCTACCGTATTATCAATGAGGTAGTAACGATTTTTCTCATCGGAATCGTGATCCTGGTGGTGGTCAAGCCGTTCTAGAACACGAGATTTCGTCATCCCGGCCCTCAGTGCCCTTGCGAAGCGGGGCGGACTTTTCTATTTTGTCTGCATCCCACCGAACGCAGGCTGATGCTGTCGCGGTCCGGTCCTCGATTTCCGATCTCGATTCCGGATCTTGGGGCGGACAAGTAGGACCGGGACCACTCCCCGTCTCCAGACCTCATCACACGTTCACAGCCAGCAAGACCGCAGCACCATAGATCACCCGATCGACCCGCGACTCTTCGCTTCCTTCCCTCCTCTTTCGTCGGTGCAACCTGGGATCGCCGCCGGTTTCTCAACAGGACTCCCCCGCATGCGGGAAATGAAACTTCAAGACCTCAAATCCAAGACACCGGCGGAGCTTGTTGCCTTCGCCGAAGAAAATCAGGTGGAGAACGCCAGCACCATGCGCAAGCAGGAGCTGATGTTCGCGATCCTCAAGCAATTGGCCGCGCAGGAAGTCGACATCATCGGCGAAGGCGTGGTCGAGGTGCTGCCGGACGGCTTCGGCTTCCTGCGTTCGCCGGAATCCAACTACCTGTCCGGGCCTGACGACATCTACGTCTCGCCGTCGCAGATTCGCCGCTTCGGCCTGCGCACCGGCGACACGGTCGAGGGCCAGATCCGCTCACCGAAGGAAGGCGAACGCTATTTCGCCCTGCTCAAGGTCAACCAGCTCAATTTCGAGGACCCGGAGAAGGCCAAGCACAAGGTCAACTTCGACAATCTGACGCCGCTCTATCCCGACGAGCGGCTGAAGATGGAGCACGACGATCCGACCAAGAAGGATCTCTCTGCTCGCGTCATCGATATCGTCTCGCCGATCGGCAAGGGCCAGCGCGCGCTGGTCGTCGCGCCGCCGCGGACCGGCAAGACGGTGCTGTTGCAGAACATCGCTCACGCGATCACCGCCAATCATCCGGAATGCTATCTGATCGTTCTTCTGATCGACGAGCGGCCGGAGGAAGTCACCGACATGCAACGCTCGGTGAAAGGCGAGGTGATCTCCTCGACCTTCGACGAACCGGCAACCCGCCACGTCGCCGTCGCGGAAATGGTGATCGAGAAGGCGAAGCGTCTGGTCGAGCATGGCCGCGACGTGGTGATCCTGCTCGATTCGATCACCCGCCTCGGCCGCGCCTACAACACCGTGGTGCCGTCATCCGGCAAGGTGCTCACCGGCGGCGTCGATGCCAATGCGCTGCAGCGGCCGAAACGCTTCTTCGGTGCCGCACGTAATATCGAGGAAGGCGGGTCGCTGACGATCATCGCGACCGCGCTGATCGATACCGGCTCGCGCATGGACGAAGTGATCTTCGAAGAGTTCAAGGGCACCGGTAACTCGGAAATCATCCTTGACCGCAAGGTCGCCGACAAGCGCACCTTCCCGGCGATCGACATCACCCGCTCCGGCACGCGCAAGGAAGAGCTGCTCACCGAGCCGCAGCAGCTCAAGAAGATGTACGTCCTGCGCCGCATCCTCAATCCGATGGGAACGATGGATGCCATCGACTTCCTGTTGGACAAGCTCCGCAACACCAAGACCAACGGCGAGTTCTTCGAATCGATGAACACGTAAAGTCCCGCGATCGATTGATCGTACGTCGACGAACAACTCCGGCTGGAGCGATCCAGCCGGAGTTTTTTTGCGAAAACAATTTTCTCCACGTCATGGCCGGACATAGGCGTCGTAAGAACGCCGTTCTTCGAAGGCCGTGCACGGCAATCCACGACTTTCTGTACGAAATGAAGAAAGACGTGGATGCCCGCAACAAGTGCGGGCATGACGGCTGTCAGTTATTTGCTTATGCCCTCAACCATCTCAGCGATCCTCTCCGCTGTCGTCACCGGCAGCGAACAGGTTTCGCCGACGCAGATGAAGGCCGCGGCGCCGGACGTGGCCTTGATCTTCTCCCGCGCCGGATGGCCCGCCGGCAGTGCGTCGGCCGACGGCGCGCGCAGCACCATGCGGTTGGTGTACGGCACGGCGAGCGCTGCATCGAGCAGCGTCCGTGCCGCATCGCCCGATCCGGTCACGACGATCTCGGCGACACGCAGCCGCAGATCGAGCGCACTGAGCAATGCGACATGGGCGAACCAGTTTTTCTCCGCGACAGGGAGCACTCCGTCGAACAGTTGATCCGCTCGTGCACGGAAACGGTCGTCGCCGCTGGCTGCCGCGAGCCGGACGAGATTGGCCGCCGCCACCGCGTTGTGATTGGGGATCGCATCGTCGGCGGTTGAATGCGGCCGCACCACCAGACCTTCCGCGTCGTCGGCGGTGAGAAAGTAGCCGCCGGTCGCTGGATCGACGTAGTGCTGCTCGAGCGCCGCCTGCCAGCGCAGTGCCTGCGCGAGGTCGTCGCTTTCGCCGGTCGCTTCGTGCAGCGCCAGCGCGGCGCGGATCATCGCCGCGAAGTCCGAGGCCAGCCCCGGAAAAAGCAGCCGGCCGTCGCGCCAGGAGTGCCCGAGACGATTATTCTTCGTCATCGACGTGGCGATGAACGCGAACGCACGTTTCGCCATGTCCAACCATGACGGTTCGCCGAACGCGACGCCGGCATGGACCAGCGCGGCGATCATTAGTCCGTTCCAGTCCGCCAGCACCTTGTCGTCGAGGCCGGGCCGTATGCGCGCCGCGCGCGCGTGCAACAGCTTGCTGCGCAACGTCGTCAGTCTCTGCTCATCGTCTTCGCTGCGATCCGGCGCCTTCAGGCGATTGAGGATCGTGTGGCCCTCGAAATTCCCATCAGGCGTCACGTCGTAGAAGCACGCGAGGAATGCCGCGTCATCCGCGCCGAGTACGCGGGCGATCTCGTCGGGCGACCAGACATAGAACTTGCCTTCCTCGCCTTCGCTGTCGGCATCGAGCGAGGCGCTGAACGCGCCGTTCGCCGTCGTCATCTCGCGCGCAAGCCATTGCACCGTTTCGGTGGCACGCTGCCGGAACAGCGGCTTGCGCGTACGCTGCCACGCGAGTGTCAGCAGATCGAGCAACTGCGCGTTGTCGTACAGCATCTTTTCGAAATGCGGCACCAGCCAGCGCTCGTCGACCGAATAGCGCGAATAGCCGCCGCCGAGATGATCGTAGATGCCGCCCTCGCTCATGCGGTCGAGCGTATGCTCCACCGTCGCAAAGAACTGCGCGTCGCCGCTGCGCTGACCGGCGCGCCAGAGGAATTCCAGCATCGAGGGCTGCGGAAATTTCGGCGCGCCGCGCAATCCGCCGTTAACGCCGTCGAACGCATTGCCGAGCTGCCCGGCAAAGCTCGTCAGTTCGCGCGGCCCGATCGCCGGTCGCGCGCCACCGTGCGCGCGCTCGGCCAGCGCTGCGAGCAGGCCCGCGCGGTTCTGGGCGACCTTCGCCGGCTCCTCGTGAAAGATGCGCGAGACTTCGCGCAGCACATCGGCGAAGGCCGGTCGGCCGTAGCGCGACACATTCGGAAAATAAGTGCCGCCCCAGAAAGGCTCGCCCTTCGGCGTGAGAAACATCGTCAGCGGCCAGCCACCCTGCTCGCCGAGATGATGCAGCGCCTGCATGTAAATCTGGTCGATGTCCGGCCGCTCCTCGCGGTCGACTTTGATGTTGACGAACAGCTCGTTCATCACCGCCGCGGTTGCTTCGTCCTCGAAGCTTTCGTGCGCCATCACATGGCACCAGTGGCAGGCGGCATAGCCGACCGAGAGCAGGATCGGCCGGTTGGTCCGCTGCGCCTCCTCGAGCGCTGCCGGCGACCACGGCCACCAGTCCACCGGGTTGTGCTGATGCTGCAGCAGATAGGGACTGGTCTCGCTGGAGAGCCGGTTGGTATTGGTCGCAGGTGTGATGGCGGAGGACATGGTGCTTCCGATATGGGTAGAACGAACCGTGTTGTGAACTTTGCGGTGAACTTGCCCCATAAAGCGGCGGGGCGACACCCGTCCGATCGTTAACCTCGTGAGATCGATGTGACCTCTTCGCGCGACACCATCTTTGCTCTTTCGTCCGGCCGTCCGCCGGCGGCGATCGCGGTCATCCGCATTTCCGGGCCGCGCGCCGGCGTCGCGCTGGAGGCGCTCACCGGCCGCATTCCGGCGCCGCGCAAGGGCGTGCTCGGCCGCATCAGGGAGACGCCGGGCGGCGAGATGATTGACGAGGCGCTGGTGCTCTGGTTCCCCGGGCCGAACAGCGAGACCGGCGAGGATGTGGCCGAGCTGCAATTGCACGGTGGTCCGGCGGTGATTGCCGCGACCTTGCGGGTGCTGGGCGACATGGAGGGGCTGCGGCTCGCCGAGGGCGGAGAGTTCACCCGGCGCGGCTTCGAGAACGGCAAGCTAGACCTGACCGCGGTGGAAGGGCTGGGCGACCTCATCGCCGCCGAGACTGACGCGCAGCGGCGTCAGGCGTTCAAGCAGATGAAAGGCCTGCTGGGTGACCGGGCCGAGGCCTGGCGGCAGCGGCTCGTCGAGGCGCTCGCGTTGGTCGAGGCGCGGATCGATTTTTCCGACGAGGCGGACGTGCCTGAGGATTTGCTCGGGCCGGCGCTGGCCATCGTCCGGACGCTGCGTGACGAGATCGCTGCGGCGCTGGCGGACGGCCGGCGCGGGGAGCGGCTGCGGGACGGCCTGGTGGTCGCGGTGACGGGACCGCCCAATGCTGGCAAGTCGACCCTGCTCAACCGGCTGGCCCGGCGGGATGTCGCCATCGTGTCCCCGGTGCCGGGCACGACGCGGGACGTCATCGAGGTTCATCTAGACCTGGGAGGGTATCCAGTTACCGTTCTGGACACTGCCGGCATCCGGGAATCCGCCGATCCTGTGGAGCAGGAGGGCATCCGGCGGGCGCGGCAGCGAGCAGAGGCCGCTGATCTGATCCTTTGGCTTTCGGATTCGGGAGAAGAACCGGAGTTCGCTTCTTCGGTGGGGGTGTGGAAGTTACGAACGAAGATTGACTTACTTGGTAAAGAAATGGATCAAGAGTTAATAAATGAAAATGAGTTCTTTATTTCAGCAAAGAATGATGTTAATATTCAATCTTTAATGGATCGCTTGGGTCTTTTCGCGGCCTCGGCCCTCCGAGGTCAGGAGCCGGCGCTGGTGACCCGCGAGCGGCAGCGGACACTGCTGCAGGCGACCTTGGCCGGCCTGACCCAGGCCTTGGGACCATCCGAGCACGAGCTGGTGGCAGAATCGCTCCGCCGTGCGGCGGATGCCTTGGGCCGGCTGACCGGCCGGATCGATGTGGAGGACGTGCTGGACGTGATCTTCCGGGATTTCTGCATCGGGAAGTAGGCGGGTTTCTGTTTCACGTGAAACGAACCGTGATTCCCAAGAAGCCACGCGCTATTCTCTGCACAGATGAAGTTCGCTCTAGGGATCTGCGGCGCGGCCGTTCCGGCGTGCGCAGCACGAGCCCGGAATCTAGAACCTGAAAGACTGTCAATGTAACTGGCTGCCGGGTTCCCGCTTCCGCGCGCCCCGGAATGACAGCTTCAGTTCCGCCCCATCCCGAGCAGCCCGGGATCCCAAAGAGCGAAAACACAGCATCTCGAAGGACGAGCGGCTATAGCAGCGCCCCCCGCCCTTGATTCGGCACGCTCCGCTCTGCGCGCTATGCGTGCGGTCATCGCGCGAAGGCGGGCGCCTCGAACCACGGGGCGGAGCGACAGTTGCGCTGTGCTCTCTCGCGGTCACCCGCATTCATTGCGGGCATCCAAGGCGTGGAGGAACAAGTCCGCGCATGACGGCTGAGAGAGCTGCGTGCTCATGAGAGATCAAGCGCATGGGGATTGCGTCGCGTCTTTCCGATGTGGTCGCCTGAGGCTTTGAGAGGGGTGCACAAATTCCGCCGCGTGATGCCCGCAACACGTGCGGGCATCTCGCAGAGACGGCGGCACACCTCCCATCGCGCGATGCCCCGCATCTTTTTCTTTTGAACTGCCAAGATCGAGCCACTCCTGTTTCACGTGAAACACTTTGCTAGCCATCCCGCCTTTGCTTTCAAACCCCCGACGCTATATGCCCATGACCCTGTGCCGGGCACCGGCAAATCAACGGCCAAGACAACGGCTTCGCAACATGCAGTTCGATGTGGTGGTGATCGGGGGCGGGCACGCCGGCTGTGAGGCTGCGGCCGCGGCGGCGCGCATGGGTGCGCGCACCGCGTTGTTGACCCATCGCTTCGACACGATCGGCGCCATGTCCTGCAATCCGGCCATCGGCGGGCTGGGCAAGGGCCATCTGGTGCGGGAAATCGATGCGCTCGACGGCCTGATGGGCCGCGTGGCCGACGCCGGCGGCATCCAGTTTCGCGTGCTCAATCGTCGTAAAGGCCCGGCCGTGCGCGGTCCACGCGCTCAGGCCGACCGCAAGCTCTATGCGGCGGCGATGCAGACGGCGATCCGCGATACCCTCAATCTTACGGTGATCGAAGGCGAAGCGGACGATCTGATCCTCGCCAACGATCGCATCGTGGGCGTTCGGCTGGCTGATGGGCGCGAACTGACCTGCGGCGCGGCTGTTCTGACCACCGGTACGTTCCTGCGCGGCCTCATCCATATCGGCGAGCAGCAGATTCCCGCCGGCCGGGTCGGGGAAGCGCCGGCTGTTGGGTTGTCGCGCGCGCTGGAGCGGATCGGCTTCGCGCTCGGCCGTTTGAAGACCGGCACGCCGCCGCGGCTCGACGGTAAGACCATCGACTGGCAGGCGCTGGAGAAGCAGCCGGGCGACGATCCGCCCGAACCTTTCTCGACGCTCACCACAGCGATCACCACGCCGCAGATAAAGTGCGGCATCACACGCACCAACGATGCGACGCATCAGGTGATCCGCGACAACGTGCATCGCTCGCCGATGTATTCGGGGCAGATTGCCAGTCGAGGTCCGCGCTATTGTCCGTCGGTCGAAGACAAGATCATGCGCTTCGGCGAGCGCGACGGTCATCAGATCTTCCTCGAGCCGGAAGGGCTCGACGACGACACGGTTTATCCAAACGGCATTTCCACATCGCTTCCGGAAGATGTGCAGCGCGCGATCGTTGCCAGCATTCGCGGACTCGAAAAGACGCGCATCGTTCGTCCAGGTTATGCGATCGAATACGATCACGTCGATCCCCGCGAATTGCATCCGACGCTCGAAGCCAAGCGCATGCGCGGTCTGTATCTCGCCGGACAGATCAACGGCACGACAGGATATGAAGAAGCGGGCGCGCAAGGTTTGCTCGCCGGTTTGAATGCAGCGGCGCGCGCGAGCGACAGCGACACGATCACGTTCGATCGCGCGGAAGCTTATCTCGGTGTGATGATCGACGATCTCGTCACGCGCGGTGTCACCGAGCCGTATCGCATGTTCACGTCGCGCGCCGAATATCGCCTCGCGCTACGCGCCGACAATGCCGATCAGCGTTTGACGCAGAAAGGCATTGCGCTCGGCTGTGTCGGTGCAGAACGCGCGCAGCATTTCACGCAGAAGAACGATGCGCTCAATGCAGCGCGCGATTTCGCGAAGTCGGTGTCGATCACGCCAAACCAGGCGAACGCATATGGTCTTGCGTTGAATAACGACGGACAGCGCCGCACCGCGTTTGAGTTGCTCGCCTATCCGACGATCAACATCAGTGATCTCGCGCGCATCTGGCCGGAGCTTGGCACGCTTGCACCGACGATCGCCGAGCAGATCGAAATCGATGCGACATACGAGGTGTATCTGTCGCGTCAGGCGGCCGACATCGAATCGTATCGCCGCGATGAAGGCGTGACCTTGCCCGACGATCTCGACTACGACGCGATCAAGGGCTTGTCGAACGAAGCGCGCCACAAGCTTGCAGCAGCGCGACCACGCACCATTGGTCATGCGGCGCGGCTCGACGGCGTGACGCCTGCGGCCCTCACGCTGCTTGTCGCGCATTTGAAATTGCGCGGCCGCGCGAACGCCACGCGCGCATCATGAGCGACGACCAAACCTCTGTCGCGTTACGCTCGCTCGCCATCGATCTCGACGATCGCGATCGCGCTCTGGCGTTGACGCCGGTGTCCGCAGACGTCGCGCGGCGGCTCGATCGCTACGCGGCGATGCTGCTGCGCACGCAGGCGCACACTAACCTCGTCGCCGATTCGACGGTGCCGCAGCTCTGGACCCGGCACATCGCCGATTCGCTGCAGCTCCTGCCGCTCGCACCCCATGCGAAAACATGGGTCGACTTCGGCGCCGGCGCCGGCTTTCCCGGCTTGGTGGTCGCCTGTGCGCTCGCCGACACGCCCGGCGTCACCGTGCATCTGGTCGAGAGCCGGCAAAAGAAAGCCGCGTTCCTGCGCGAAGCGGTGGAGGCGATGGGCGTGCCGGCCGAGGTTCATGCCGAGCGGGCTGAGAATTGCGGGGACAGATTCGCCGGCACCGCTCAGGTGGTGATGGCCCGCGCGCTCGCCTCGCTTACGGTGCTGTGCGGCTACGCGGCACCTCTGATCGCCGGGGGGGCGGTCGGGTTGTTTCCGAAAGGACAAGATGTAGAGGCTGAATTGACCGAAGCCTCTAAATATTGGAATATTGAAGCTGAATTGATCCCGAGTCTGACCAACCCGGACGCCCGGATCGTCCGGGTCACAGGTCTGACCAAGCGGGGAAAGAAGAAATGAACGATAATTCCAGAGACGACCTTGTCATTGTCGATGACCTGACCCTGACGCCGGCCGACGCCCCTTCTGCGGAAGTGGCGCCAAGCGCGCCGCGCGCCCCGCGTGTGCTGGCCATCGCCAACCAGAAGGGCGGCGTCGGCAAGACCACCACCGCGATCAACCTCGGCACTGCGCTCGCCGCCATCGGCGAGACGGTGCTGATCGTCGACCTCGATCCGCAGGGCAATGCTTCGACAGGGCTCGGCATCGACCGCCGCAGCCGCCAGACCTCGACCTACGATGTCCTGACCGGCGAAGCGCCGCTGCGCCATGCGGTGATCGGCACCGCGGTGCCGCGCCTGCACATCGCCCCGTCGACGCTCGATCTCTCCGGTCTGGAACTGGAGATCGGCCAGGAGCGCGACCGCGCGTTCCGGCTGCGCAACGCGCTCGATGCGCTGAACACCGCGACCGATCTGCCGTTCACTTACGTGCTGGTGGACTGCCCGCCGTCGCTCAACCTCATCACCGTCAACGCCATGGCGGCGGCGAACGCAATCCTGGTGCCGCTGCAGTGCGAATTCTTCGCGCTCGAAGGGCTGTCGCAGTTGATGAAGACGGTGGAGAGCGTGCGCACCACGCTCAATCCGGATCTGACGATCCACGGCATCGTGCTGACCATGTACGACTCGCGCAACAACCTCTCCAATCAGGTGGTCGCGGACGTGCGCCAGCATATGGGCCGCAAGGTTTACGACACGGTGATCCCTCGCAATGTGCGCGTCTCGGAAGCGCCGTCCTACGGCAAGCCGGTGCTGGTCTACGATCTCAAATGCGTCGGCAGCGAAGCCTATCTGCGGCTTGCCACCGAGATCATCCAGCGCGAGCGCGAGCTCAAGGCGGGCTGACCCTACGTCGTTGCGTGGAGTAGCGCGGCTGTTGCCGCGGTCGAGTGAAGGAAGGATAGTGGCGTGACGGGTTCTGGAGCATCGGCCATGGCGGAAGAGCGGTCGCGTCTCGGGCGCGGTCTTGCCGCGTTGATCGGCGATGTCGGCGCGGAAACGCCGGCCCATGAGCGCGGCGAGCGCCATCGCGGCCAGAAGCGCGTGCCGATCGAATTCGTCCACGCCAATCCGCGCAATCCGCGCCGCACCTTTGTCGAATCCGAACTGGAAGAATTGTCCGCGTCGATCCGCGAACGCGGCGTGATCCAGCCGATCGTCGTGCGTGCCGCGCGTGGCAAAACCGGCGAGGCTTACGAAATCATCGCCGGCGAACGCCGCTGGCGCGCGGCACAGCGCGCCGGTCTGCATGACGTGCCGGTGGTGATCATCGAGGTAAGCGACGCGGAAGCTCTCGAACTCGCCATCGTCGAGAACGTGCAGCGCGCCGATCTCAATCCGATCGAAGAAGCGCAGGGCTATCTCGCGCTGATCGAGGAGTTCAAGCACAGTACGGAAGACGTGGCGCGGATTGTCGGCAAGAGCCGGCCGCACATCGCCAACACGATCCGTCTCGCGCGGTTGCCGGAAGCGGTGAAGATGCTGGTGCGCAGCGGCGCGCTCAGCGCCGGTCATGCGCGCGCGCTGGTCGGTCACGCCGATGCGGAAGCGATCGCGCAGGATGTTGTGGCGCGCGGCCTGTCGGTGCGCGAGCTTGAAGCGCGGATGCGCGAACCGGCTGCGCCTTCATCGGGTGTCGCCGCGCCGAAGCCGGCGGCCGTCAAGGACGCGGATACCCGCGCGCTGGAAAAGCGGCTGTCCGATGTGCTCGGCTTGAAGGTCGCCATCGACCATCGCGGTGAGGGCGGCTCGCTCACCGTCCGCTACAGCAATCTCGACCAGCTTGACGAGGTCGTGCGCCGTCTCTCCTGACGCTGCGGCGGGCGAGGTCGTCGCGCGCTCCTGTTCTTGCCCTCGTCTTTGGTCGCCGTTCTGGCGTGCCCCGTTCGCATGCTATAAGCGCTGCTCGCGGGACCGGGGGTTCATTCGCGCCGCGAGGCGCCATTGCGGAGAGATTCATGTTGCGATTGCCGTTGCTTGGTTTGACCCTTGGTTTGACCTTCGGATTTTCCCTCGCCGCCGGTCCCGTGCTCGCGCAAACCCAGGCGCCGACCGAAGCGGTGCCGTATCGCTATGCGCGCACCACGCCGCGCAACTGCGTCGACCCTGCCAAGTTCCCCGCCTTCCTCGATCAGATGCGCCGCGAAGCGACGGCCCAGGGCGTGCGCCAGCGCGGTCTCGCCGCGCTCGATGGGTTGCATTTCGATCCAGGCGTCATTTCGCGCGATCGCGGGCAGCAGGTTTTTACGCAAACCTTCGAGCAGTTCTCCGGCCGCATGGTGCCGCCACGGCTCGGCCGCGCCAAGCAGATGATGGCTAAACATGCGGCGCTGCTCTCGCGCATCGAGCAGCAGTTCGGCGTGCCGGCGGGAGTGATCGTCGCCATCTGGGGGCTGGAAACCGACTTCGGCGCTTACCTCGGCGACTTCAACACCGTGCGGTCGATCGCGACACTCGCCTACGATTGCCGCCGCCCTGAAAAATTCCGGCCGGAGCTGATCGCCGTTTTGAAGATCGTCGATCACGGCGACATCAATCCGCAGACGGCGAAAGGCGCGTGGGCTGGGGAGATCGGCCAGACCCAGTTCATGCCGACGCAGTATCTGAAATATGCCATCGACTATGACGGCGACGGTCGCCGCGATCTGGTGCGCAGCATTCCCGATGTGCTCGCGTCCACCGCCAATTATCTTAAAGGTTATGGCTGGCAGCGCGGCCAGGGCTGGCAGCCGGGCGAGCCGAATTTCTCGGTGGTGCAAGACTGGAACAAGGCGGAGGTCTATGCGCGGACGATCGCCTATTTCGGCCAGCAGCTCGAAGCGAGCCGCCGCTGATACTGTCATTCCGGGACGGCGCCAAGCATCGGACCCGAAATCAGATCAGGAAGATTTTCAGTGGTGCTGGAGTCCGGATTCGCGCAAGGTTGGCGTGTGCCGGAATGACCGTGGGACACACTCTCGGGTCGTCAGTTCGCTTTGCGCGCCGCCATCGCCACGGCCATGAAGGCGCGTTGACCGAGCGCGAGTGCCAAAGCCGGCTGGCGGCGGATATCGAGCGCCATGTCGGCAAGCTGCTGCATCACCCGCATCAGCCGGGGCGATGACCACAGGCGCAGCGCGGTTTCGACCGCGCTCTGCCGGCTGAAATGCACCGGCGGCGGCGTGCGCATCATCGCCTCCTGCGCGCGGGCGCCGTCGTCGATGGCGAGCCGCATCCGGTGCAATTGCGCGACATGACGCTGCGCGGCGCTGATGAGCGCCCCCGGCGACGCGCCGTCGGCGAGCGCCTTGCCGTATTGCTGATCGACATCGGCAAGACGGCCGGCAAACGCGGCATCGATCACGCCATGGAGACCGAGCGCGGAGGCATCGGTGACGACGGCGAGAACGTCGTCGAGTTCGATACGGCCTTTGCCACGGGCGTAAAGCACGAGCTTGCGCACTTCGCTGCGCGAGGCGAGGCGATCGCCGCCGAGCAGCGCGGCGAGCGCCGCACGGGCGTCCGGGGCGATGGTGAGATTTTCCGCGCGCATTTCCTCGTCGATCAGGCGGCCGACGTCGCGCTCGTTATCCGGGTAACAGGCGATCACCGCCGCGGTGCGGGCCTTCTCGCAGACCGAGCGCAGCGGCGCGGTCTTGCGCAGTTCGCCGGCTTCGATGATGACGCGGCAATCGCGCGGCGGATCGGCGAGCAGCGCTTCCACCGCGGGAGCCGCGTTATGGCGCGGGCCGACGCGCAACCAGACGGCGCGGCGGCCGCCGAACAGCGGCACGGTATAGGCTTCCTCGACCAGCCGTCCGGGATTGGCGGAGAGGTCGTCGCCTTCGAGCCGCGCCAGCGAGAATGGATCGGTGATGTCGTCGACCGCGCCGCGCACCAGCGTCTCGACGCGCTCGCGCACCAGGCCGGTGTCGGGGCCATACACGAGAACGACCGGCCGCGCCGCATCCGGCTTGGCGATGAAGCTGTCGATGTCGGTGGTCTTGAGCGCGGTCATGCGAAACGCTGCTGCAGGACGCGGGCCGCCGGTCCGTTACGTCCCTGCGACGAAATAGGAGGCGAGCCGCGCATGGATCTGGTCGGCGATCACCTTGGCGGCGCGGTTCTCCGCATCGCGCAGCGCGCGGTTACCGACGAAACGCTGTTGCTGGCCGGGCGTGTCGTAGGACACGCGGGAGAACGTCCGCGAGGTGAAGACGATCTTGCCGGTGCCGATCTCACGCAGCGTATAGACGGCGTCGATGCCGTAGTTCTGCATGTCCGGTCGCGCGGTGTTGATGTCGACGATCACCGACAGATTCGTTGTCGATAGCTTGACGTCGAGCTCGTGGGTCGGCGGCGCCGCGTTGCTGCCGCCGGTGAGATTGAACAGCAGGTCGTTGCGGACCTCGACGGCGATGCGCGACAGCGGTGTGCCGTTCGGCGCGACGATCTGCTTGACGTCGACCGCGCGCAGCGCTTCCAGCGTCGGGCTGTTCGAGACGACGCCCGGCGCCATCGCCGAGCGGTCGCCATACATCGGCTGGAAGCAGCCGGCGAGCAACCCCGCGAGAGCGACGGCAGGGACGACGCGGATGAGCCGCTTCATGATCGGCTGATGGGGGTCAAGCCACGACATTGACGATCCTTTGCGGAACCACGATGACCTTCTTGGGCGCTTTGCCGTCCAGCGCCTTTTGTACCGCATCGAGCGCCAGAACGGCAGCCTCGATTGCGTCCTTGCCGGCGTCGCGCGGCACGGTCACGTCGGCCCGTTTCTTGCCGTTGATCTGCACCGGCAGGGTGAGGGTGTTTTCGATCAGCAGATCGGCCTCGACGGCCGGCCAAGGCTGGGTTGCGGCCAGCGTATCGTGACCGAGCGCGGCCCAGCATTCCTCGGCGAGATGCGGCATCATCGGCTGGAACAGCAGTACCAGAACGCCCGCCGCTTCCTGCATGGCCCAGGCCAAGTCCGGTTCCGGCTTGCTGTCCACGTCGCCGATGGCGTCCGACAGCGCGTTGGCGAATTCATAGAGATGCGCCACCGCGACGTTGAAATGCAGCGTCTCGATCGCTGCCGAGACCTTGGCGAGCGCGCTGTGCGCGGCCTTGCGCAGTTTCAGCGCCGGTTCGCCGAAGCTTGCCGGGCGCTGCGCCGGCGCCGTCTTGGCGATGCCCGCAGCTTCATGCACCAGCCGCCACAGCCGCTGCGTGAAGCGCCACGCGCCCTGCACGCCTTTCTCGGTCCAGTTGACGTCGCGATCCGGCGGCGAATCCGACAGCATGAACCAGCGTGCGGTGTCGGCGCCGTAGGCGGCGATGATGTCGTCGGGATCGACGGTGTTCTTCTTCGATTTCGACATCTTCTCGATGCTGCCGATCTCGATCTCTTCGCCATTCTCGATCAACACCGCGCGTCGCGCATCCTCGTTGCCGAGAATCTTGATCTCCGACGGCATCACCCATTCGCCGGTTTTGCGGCGATAGGTTTCGTGCACCACCATGCCCTGTGTGAACAGTCCGGCGAAAGGCTCGTCCAGCCCGGTATGCCCGGTCTTCTTCATCGCGCGGGTGAAGAACCGCGAATAGAGCAAATGCAGGATCGCGTGCTCGATGCCGCCGATATACTGATCGACCGGCAGCCAGCGATCGACCTGCGTGCGGTCGGTCGGCGCATCGGTGATCCACGGATCGGTGAAGCGCGCGAAGTACCACGATGAATCGACGAACGTGTCCATCGTGTCGGTTTCGCGCCGCGCCTTGCCGCCGCACTGCGGGCAGGCGACGTGCTTCCACGTCGGATGGCGATCGAGCGGATTGCCGGGCGTGTTGAAGTCCACGTCGTCCGGCAGCGTCACCGGCAGGTCCTTGTCCGGCACCGGCACGACGCCGCAGGTCTCGCAATGGATGATCGGAATCGGGCAGCCCCAGTAGCGCTGCCGCGAAATGCCCCAGTCGCGCAGGCGGAAATTCACCTGCCGCGCCGCCACCGGACGGTTGCCGCGGGTTTCGCTTTCGAGCCGGCGCGCCACTTCGTCCTTGGCCTGTGCGATGGTCATGCCGTCGAGGAAGCGCGAATTGATCATCCGTCCGTCGCCGTCATAGGCGGTGTCGGTGATGACGAAGGTTTTCGGATCGACGTCGGGCGGACACACGACGGGTGTGTTGCCGAGACCGTATTTGTTGACGAAATCCAGGTCGCGCTGGTCGTGCGCCGGGCAGCCGAAGATCGCGCCGGTGCCGTAATCCATCAGCACGAAATTGGCGACATAAACCGGCAGCAGCCAGGTCGGATCGAAGGGATGCTGCGCCTTGATGCCGGTGTCGAAGCCGAGCTTCTCGGCCTTGTCGATCGCTTCCTGCGCGGTACCGATCTTGCGGGCTTCGACGATGAAGTCGGCGAGCTTCGGATTGCGCTGTGCGACCGCCGCCGCGAGCGGATGGTCCGGCGACAGCGCCAGGAATTTCGCGCCGAACAAGGTGTCCGGCCGCGTCGTGAAAATCTCAAGTTCGGCGCCGCCGGGATAAGACACGCCTTGCATCGTCGCCGGTTCGAGCGCGAAGCGCACATGCAGGCCTTCCGACCGGCCGATCCAGTTGCGCTGCATCAGCCGGACTTTCTCCGGCCAGCGGTCGAGCGTGTCGAGTGCGTCGAGCAATTCCTGCGAATAGGCGCTGATCTTCAGGAACCACTGGGTCAACTCGCGCTGCTCGACCATCGCGCCGGAGCGCCAGCCGCGGCCGTCGATCACCTGCTCGTTGGCGAGCACGGTCTGGTCGACAGGATCCCAGTTCACCTTCGACTGCTTGCGCTCGACCAGGCCGGCGCGCACGAAGTCGAGAAACATCTTCTGCTGATGCTTGTAGTAGGACGGATCGCAGGTGGCGATCTCGCGCGCCCAGTCGAGCGACAGGCCCATCGACTTGAGCTGCTTCTTCATCGCCGCGATATTGGCGTAGGTCCATTCGCGCGGATGAACCTTGCGCTCCATGGCGGCGTTTTCCGCCGGCATGCCGAACGCGTCCCAGCCCATCGGATGCAGCACGCTGAAGCCGCGCGCGCGCTTGTAGCGCGCCACCACGTCGCCCATCGTGTAGTTGCGCACATGGCCCATATGGATGCGCCCGGACGGATACGGGAACATCTCCAGCACGTAGTATTTCGGGCGGGTGTCGTCGTTTCGGGTGGCGTAAATGCCTTTTTCGTCCCAGAGCGCCTGCCAGCGGGGCTCGGCGTCGCGGGGGTTGTAGCGTTCCGTCGTCATCGTGGGTGTGACTGCCCTGTCTGGGTGCCCTGTCTGGATGCCTTGTCGGTGGCTCTGGCCAACGGCGTTCGCCCGTTCCGTGGGCCGCGCCGCGCTTTCAAAACCTTGCAAGATCAAATCGTTAGATTGCGCCGGACTAGGCCATGAACACCCGGGCGGGTCAACTGCATAAGGAACCGCTGCTGCCGTTGCCGGGTTAGCTCCTGAGAAGGAGGCAAATCATGCAGAACACCGCCAAAATCAAGGAACATATGGAAGTTCTGGGGTCCGACGGCAAACACGTCGGAATCGTGGACCATATGGACGGAGGCCGCGGGATCAAGCTGGCCAAGAACGACCCCAAGGCCAACGGCGAGCATCACCTCATACCGGTGGACTGGGTCGACCACGTCGACGAGCACGTTCATCTGAACAAGTCCTGCGACTTTGCCACCTCTCAGTGGCAGACCGCGGCCTGATCCGACGCGGACCAAGGCGCGAGGCAGGACGAAACCCGATGCCGCGATGCCGCGGCATCGGGTTTTTCATGGGTTATTCGGGTTCGGAAGGAAATGCGGCTCGCGAACTCAGCGGGCCGGCTTGGCGATCCGCGCCAGTGTGGTGATAAGCGTGCGCTCCTCAAACGGCTTCTCCAGCACCACGGCAGTCACAAGATCGTCCGGCATCGCGGTCTTCACGGAATAGCCGGTGATGAACACGAACGGTGTTTGCGCGGCGATCAATTCCCGCGCCAGCGGCAGGGTCGATTCGCCGTCGAGATTCATGTCGAGGACGACAAGATCGAACGGTCCGGCTTTCACTAGCGCGTCGCGCGCTGACGCGAGATCGCGTGCCGCGACGACACGCGCCGCGCCCGCCGATTGCAGAATCCGCTCGTAATCGACGGCAATCAAGAACTCATCTTCGACAATGAGACAATGAAGGCCGGAAAGCGGAGAGTTCTGTTCCTCTGCCGACATCGTTATTGCATTTCTTTTTTTGCGCCGCCGTTGGCGTCAGATTTCTATGGTGCGGATGCTGGGTATATGTAAAGCGGTAGCGGCACTATGCTATATTTTGAAAATGGTCATCATTTAAAAATGACATAGTGCTTCGATAGAGTTTGTCACCGCGATGGCAATGCTTCAAAAAAACGGCGGGCAAAGAAACAACGGGCATGTGACGCCCTGCGATCTCTGTCCGCTGCGCAGCCGTAAAGGACTACGCGAATTCACGCCTGAAGAGCTGACGTTCGTCAAAACCTTCAAGACCGACGAATTGCATCTCTCTGCCGGCACGACATTTTTGCAGCAAGGCAGCGCAAGTGAACATCTGTACACATTGCTGCGCGGCTGGGCCATTCGTTACAAAACGCTCGATGACGGCCGCCGGCAGATTCTGAACTATGTCTTGCCCGCCGATCTGGTGGGATTGCAAGGCTCGGTGCTCAACCAGTTGGAGCATTCGGTCGAAGCGTTGACCGACGTGACGCTCTGCGTCTTTCCGCGCAAGAAGTTGTGGGAGCTTTATTCCGGCTTTCCGTCGCTTGGGTTCGACATCACCTGGCTCGCCGCGCGCGAGGAGCAGATTCTCGATGCCGGTTTGCTCAACATCGGTCGTCGCACCGCGCTCGAGCGTACCGCTTACATCCTGCTGCAATTATTCGCCCGCGCGGAGGAAGCCGGTATGGTCCGTGACAATGCGATCCAGTTTCCGTTCACGCAGCAGCATCTGGCCGATACGCTCGGCATGTCGCTGGTCCATACCAACAAGACGCTGAAGCGCCTGTTTGCGACCGGCGCCGTGCGTTGGACCGGCCGCGTCTTCGAGGTTATCGATCGCGATCTGCTGGTGAAAAACGCAGGCGAGAATGTGACCCTGCATCAGGCGCGGCCATTCATCTGATCCCGCCAAAGCGGACGCGATCCACACCGTCTTGATATCGCCCGACGGATCGGGCACGCATCCATCGCTATGACCGACCATCCGTCCGAATCCTCCGCAAATCCCGCTGTTGCCGCGTTGGCCGAAGTGCGCGCCGCTATCGATGCCGCGTGTCGCGATGCGCAGCGCGACCCGGCCTCGGTGACGCTCGTCGCGGTCTCGAAGACATTTCCCGCGGAGGCGATTGCGCCGGTGATTGCCGCCGGTCAGCGGGTCTTCGGTGAAAACCGCGTCCAGGAAGCGAGGGCGAAATGGCCGGCGCTCCAGAGTGAAACCCCGGGCATCGCGCTGCATCTGATCGGCGCGCTGCAGTCGAACAAAGCGCGCGATGCGATCGCGCTGTTCGACGCCATTCATTCGGTCGACCGCGACAGTCTGTGTGCGGCGCTGGCCAGGGAAATCGCCCAGCAGCAGCGCAAGCCCGATCTGTTCGTGCAGATCAACACCGGCGCCGAGCCGCAAAAGGCCGGCGTGCTGCCGCAGGATGCCGACGATTTCATCGCCCGCTGCCGCAGTCATCACGGTCTGACGATCAGCGGACTGATGTGCATCCCGCCGGCCGACGATCCGCCTGCCCCGCATTTCGCGCTGACGGCGATGATCGCGCGCCGTAACGGGCTATCGCAGTTATCGATGGGCATGAGCGCGGATTTCGCCGAAGCGATCGCGCTCGGCGCGACCCATGTGCGGGTCGGCAGCGCGATCTTCGGCACGCGAGGATAGCGGCGGCTGTCGTTCCGCCTCGTCCTGAGGAGCGGGCGCAGCCCGCGTCACCGCAAGTCGGCCAAGGCCGACTTGCGCAAATAAGAAACCCATCTCGGATAAACCCGAGATGGGCGGGCGAGGCAGCCATTCAAGAGCCTCATGGTTCGAGACGCATCACTGACGTGATGCTCCTCACCATGAGGCTTAAAATTGTCAGCGCAGTTTCGGCGGCGGCGGTGTCGAGCCGATCTCCGCCAGATTGACGTCGCGGCGCAGCAGCGAGAACCGTTGCGGGTCGAGACCCAGCGCGGTCGGCGCGCGCGGCGACAGGGTCGGCGTCTGCCGCGGTGGCGCCGCGACCGGTGGCGGCGGCGTATAGACCGGCTGCGCGGGCGCCAGCGGTATGGCGTCCGCCGGGAACGACGGCTCGTTGAGGAATGCGTCGTCGGCGGATTTCTGGCTCATGGTCGCGCTGCGCCAGCGATCGATCACGCCGCTGATGAGATCGTGGGTGACGATGCCGCCCGGTCCGGCTTGCGTCTGACCGCCGGCCTCGCTCTGCGGCCGCACCGTCGGCGGCAGCTCGCTGAAGCGAAGCCGCGTTGGCACGCGCACGCCGGTGCCGAAGGCGAATACTTCGCG
Organism: Pseudomonadota bacterium; assembly: GCA_023386635.1. Classification (GTDB taxonomy): domain Bacteria; phylum Pseudomonadota; class Alphaproteobacteria; order Rhizobiales; family Xanthobacteraceae; genus Pseudolabrys. Next base: position 12,526 of record JAEWJH010000011.1, on the reverse strand, counting down.
GGTGCCCAGCGAGGGAATGAAGGTCAGCAGATTGGCGGCAGCGTCGGACACGGCGGAGCGCACCAGGTTCTGGTCGCGCTCGTTGGCCATGCGCATCACGAACAGCGTGCTGCATTGGGAGATGATGGTCGGATCGATTTCCGCCGGACGCTGCGTGACGAGGCCGAGGAACACCCCGTATTTCCGGCCTTCCTTGGCGATGCGTGAGAGCGCGCGCCGCGTCGGGCCGAAGCCGATCTTGCGATCCGCCGGTGCGTAGCGATGCGCTTCCTCGCAGACGAACAGCAGGGGCGCGACGCCGTCGCTCCACAGGCCGAAATCGAACGCCATGCGGCAGAGGACGGAGACCACTGAGTCAACAACCTCGGCGGGGAAGCCCGCGAGCTGCATGATCGTCATCGGCTTGCCGTTCGGCGGCAGGCGGAACAGATTCGCCAACACCTCGGCCATGGTGTCGCCGCCGATATTGGCGTTCTCGAACATGAAGGCGTAGCGCGGATCGTTGCGCACCGTCTGGATGCGCGTCATCAGCTTATGGAAAACCATGCGCGAGGTGCGGTTTTCCAATTTGCCCATCTGCTCGTCGATCATGTTGACGAGGTCTTCGATGCGATACGGAACCGGCGTATCGGCGGTGAAGCCGACATTGCGCGGATCGCGCTTCTTGCTGAGCGACGAGCGGTCGGCCGGCCCGTTGCGGTATTGCAGATAGGCGCTCTTGGCGAGCGGTATCGTCTCGGCCAGCACCTGCGTCTCTTCGTCGACGCCGGGGCGGCCGCCGAAGAACACGTCGACGATCTCCTCGAAATTGAACAGCCAGAACGGCAGCCGCAGATTGCGCGGCGTCATCACCTGCGCCTTGTCGCCGAAGCAGCGTGCATATTCGTTGTGCGGATCGACTAAAAAGATGCGCAGTTGCGGCCGCGCTTCCAGCACCTGGCGCAGCAGCACCGCGACGCCGCTCGACTTGCCGACGCCGGTGGTGCCGAGGATCGCGAAATGCTTGGCGATCATCTCGTCGACGTCGATATGCGCCGCGCCGCCGCTGTCGTGCTGCAGTTCGCCGATGCAGATGGTGTCGGCGTCGTGCGCCTCATACAGAAGGCGCAGCGCGTTCTCGGTCATCAGCTGCGCCGGATTGCCTATCGACGGATATTCGGTGACGCCGCGCTGGAACTGCGGCTTTTCGTTGGGCGCCTGCTTGATCTCGCCGACGAGATCGAGCTGCGCCACGGCGTGATAGCCATTATCGCGCGCGACGGCCGGAGGCTTCTCGGTGATCTCGGTGATCATGCCGATGGTCATCGCGGTCGCGGTCTGGATGGCGATGAATTTGCCGACAGTGGCGCGCGTCTGGGCCGGTGAGCCGGGGATGCCGGTCAATCCGACCACGGCCTGCGCACCGGTGACGGAAACTACACGGCCGATGGGTTCATGCATGCGGGGTGCATGATCGGGGAGAGTCTGAAGTGTCATAGTGCCCTGCGCGCCGCGGCCGGCCATCAAAAACCGGTCGAGGTGCGACGTTACCCGCAGGGAAAAAAATTTTTATGAACCGGATCGGTCAAAAGCCGCCGGTGCCGCGAGATGGCTAACGGTTGGTTACCGGACGGTGGTCGATGCCGATCTCGATCGCGGTATCGGGTCCGATCCGTGCCAGCAGCCGCTGCAACGCCGGCCGGGCGAGGGCAACGCAGCCGGCGGTCGGCGCGAAAGCCGGCCGGGCGATATGCACGAACACGGCGCTGCCGCGGCCGGCGATCCGCGGCCTGGTGTTGTGGTCGAGCTCGATGATCAGGTCGTAGAGCGCGTCGGTCCGGGCCAGCCGGTCGGCTCCGCTGGCGGCGGGAACAAGCACCGGCTGATTGTAATGCCGATCGCGCGGGTCCTCGCACCAGCCGTCCTCGGGCCGGATCGCCCGGACCGGCAGGCGGGTCCTCGGCCGTGGCAGGCGGTCGGCCCGCCACCACAGCCGCACCGGATAAAAGCGGCCGCGCGGCGTGCCGCCGTCACCTTCCCGCTTGTTGGCGCGGATGCCGCCGCGGCCGAGCGCCACCGGAAGGGGCTGCCCGTCCGCCAGCAGCCAGCCTTGGGTCGGGTGGCCCGCGCGGGCGCGGACCGCGATCCGCCTCAAGTCCTGCTGCGTCATCCCCCTAAATCCCTCGAATCACGACAATTTTGACGCTGTCCAAAAGCCCGGCGCTTGCCCTTTTAGCCCCGAATGTTCTACTTCGCGAGGACCGGCACGGTAGCGCCGACGTCAGGACCGCCTTGGGGGCACACTGGAATGGCCAATACGCGCACGATTCTCATCGTCGACGACGATACCGAGCTGCGCGAGGCTCTGGTCGAGCAACTGACCTTGCACGAGGAGTTTCAGGCCGAGTCGGCCGACACCGCGACCAAAGGCGTGCAGGCGGCCAAGGCCGGACAGATCGATCTGGTGATCATGGATGTCGGTCTGCCGGACATGGACGGTCGCGAGGCGGTGCGGATCCTGCGCAAGAACGGGTTCAAGGCGCCGATCATCATGCTGACCGGCAACGCCACCGATTCCGACACCATCCTCGGTCTCGAATCCGGCGCCAATGATTACGTCACCAAGCCGTTCCGCTTCGCCGTGCTGCTCGCGCGCATCCGCGCGCAATTGCGCCAGCACGAAGCGAGCGAGGATGCGATCTTCACCATCGGGCCGTATTCGTTCCGGCCAAGCTCCAAGCTGCTGATGACCCCGAAGAATACCAAGGTGCGGCTCACCGAAAAGGAGACGGCGATCCTGCGCTATCTCTATCGCGCCGGGCAGAAGCCGGTGTCGCGCGAGACGCTGCTGCAGGAAGTGTGGGGTTACAATTCCGGCGTCACCACGCACACGCTGGAAACACATATCTATCGCCTGCGGCAGAAGATCGAAAAGGACGCGGCGACGCCCGCGATTCTGGTGACGGAAGCCGGTGGCTATAAGTTGGTCCCCTGAGCATGTGATCCCGAAAAGCCTCCCCTCGGTACGATCCGAGGGGTAACCGGTTTCGGACAAGATCATACGCAAACAATAATGGCGATCATGGCGCTCGACGACGACATCGCGTTGTTCAGGCAGGTTCCGACGCTGGCGTTGCTCGGCGATGAAGCGCTGCGCATTCTCGCCATCGGCGCGGAATCGCAAGTGGTGCCGAGCGGCACCGTGCTGTTCTATGCCGGCGAGCCGGGCAATGCCGGCTACGTCATCCACGACGGCGCGATGCGTCTGCTGCCCGGCACGCAGCGTGACGGCGACAGCGAACGCACGCTTGGCCCCGGCGCGCTCATCGGCGAACTGGCGCTTATCACCGGCAATGCGCGCCCGGCCACGGCGATCGCGCTCGAGGAAACGATGGTGATCCGCATTCCGCGCACGCTGTTCCTGAAAGTTCTGGAAGGCTATCCCGACGCGGCGCTCGCGTTGCGGGACGTCATCGCCCAGCGGGTCGAGCATGTCACCCGCGATCTCACGCCGGTGCGGGCACGGCTCGCGCTCGGTCTCGACGACGAGACGGATTGAGGCTGAGATAAGTTTGCTGAATCAGCCGTCGTCATGCGTGGACATAGCCCGTCGATGACGGGCGTGAACGTCCTGGTGATCCGCGCATCCATCTTTGAAAATTCAAGACGGATTGCCGGGTCAAGCCCCGCAATGACGGATCAACCGAACGATAACTCTACACCTCGATCGTCGCCGTCACCGGCACATGATCCGACGGCCGCTCGGCGGCGCGATAATCGCGCGCGATCTTGATCTTCGACACGCGATCGGCCAGCGCCGGCGAGGTCCAGATGTGATCGAGCCGCCGGCCGCGATCGGACACCTGCCAGTCCGGCGAGCGATAGCTCCACCAGGTGAAGAGCTTTGTCGGCTCCGGCGTCAGCACGCGCATGCTGTCGATCCAGTTGCCGGCGAGCCGCGCCGCTGTGAGTTTTTCCACCTCGATCGGCGTGTGCGACACCACTTTGAGCATCTGCTTGTGGCTCCATACGTCGTGCTCCAGCGGAGCGACATTGAGGTCGCCGACAAGGATCGCGCGTGACGTGGCACCGGGCCGCAACGCCGGATGCGCGCGCATCTCGTCGAGGAACGACAGCTTGTGCTCGAATTTCACATTGACGCTGGGGTCAGGAATGTCGCCGCCCGCCGGCACATAAAAATTGTGAATTGTGATCGGGTCGCGCAGGCCTGCGCGCTCGCCGAGGATGGCCGTCATGTGCCGGCAATCGGTCTTGCCGCAGAAATTCTGGATCTCGAAACTTTCGAACGGCAGGCGCGAGAGCACGGCGACGCCGTGATAGCCCTTCTGCCCGTTGATCGCCGCGTGCTCATAGCCGAGCCGCCGGAAGCGTTTCAGCGGAAACGCATCGTCCGGACATTTCGTCTCCTGCAGGCACAGGACGTCGGGCCGTGCGGCCTTGATGAATTTTGCGACGAGATCGATGCGCAGCCGCACCGAGTTGATATTCCAGGTGGTGACCTTGAGTTGCATGCCGGCAATCTAGGATGCCGATCGCCATCCCGCCACGTCATGGCCGGGCTTGTCGCAGCCATCCACCAGAAAATCGGCACAAAAAACCCGGCCAGAAGGCCGGGCTTTGAAGGATGCGAACTCAGTCGCGCTACTGAATATTGCGGGTGTAATCGATCCGGAAGGCGTTGGGATCGGCGCGTTTCGTCGTGTCGAGATTGTAGACCGCGACGGTGGTGTCGTAGCCCTGCGGATCGGTGATGGTCCACTGCTTCAGCGACATGTCCTTGGCCGAGAACATGATCATCAGCTTGCTGTTGCCGACGATGCCGTTCTTTTCCTCGATCACGGCGGTGATGAATACGTCGTCGGCATAGACCGCGAGCAGATTGGTGTCGCGCAGCAGGTTGACGCGATCCGCGAGCAGGAAGCGCAGCGGCGTCTGCGACAGCGGATAGACATCCTGCGTCGCCAGATTGCGGTCGCGCACCACCACCGAGTCACCGTCGGCGATCAGCTCCATCGGCGATGGCGGGTCGTATTCGAACCGCACCTTGCCGGGCTTCTGGATATAGAACGTGCCCTGCGATTTCTTGCCGTCCGGCCCCACCTGAATGAAGCTGCCGTTCAGGTTCTGCATGCCGGACATGTATGCGTTGATCTTGTCGACCAGCGCGCGCTGTTCCGGCGTGATGGTCGCGCTTTCACCGGTCTTGCCGAACAGCGCGGCGACCGGATTGGGACGGATCGCCGGCGGCTCCGCCTGCATCGGCGGTGCGGCGCGCTGCGGCGTTTGCTGCGCGGTGTTGGCGGGTTTCGGCTTCGCGGCCTGTGGCTTGTGGGCGGGTTTCGCGGCCGGCGCGGGCTTTGAAGCGTCGGCCGGCTGCGCCAAAGCTGACGTGAAAGCCGGCGTGACCGCCGCCGCGGCGGTCAGCAGGGCAATCGCGCCCAAAATGGCGGCTCGGCTGGTCGTTCGGCTCATCGCTCGGCACATCCTTTTCGCTGGCTCGTCTTTATCTATCTAGGGAGCCGCTGTGGCGTTTTCACGGCCCGGTTCCGGTCCGCTCTTATTGGCTCGCTCGTTCCTCAGAACCGGTCGTTGCCCGGGTCCTCGGGAATGAGAATCTCGCGTTTGCCGGCATGGTTGGCCTGGCCGACAATGCCTTCCTGCTCCATCCGTTCCATGATGGTGGCGGCGCGGTTGTAGCCGATCTGCAGCCGCCGCTGGATGTAGCTGGTCGAGGCCTTGCGGTCGCGTTTCACGATGGCGACGGCCTGCTGATAGATGTCGCCGCCTTCGGCGAGACCCATGCCGGTCGAATCGAACACCGCGCCGTCCTCGCCTTCCTCCGGCTCGTCGCTGGCAGTGACCTCTTCCAGATATTGCGGCACGCCCTGCGTCTTGAGATGGCGCACGATCTTCTCGACTTCGTCGTCGGAGCAGAACGGGCCGTGCACGCGGCTGATGCGACCGCCGCCGGCCATATAGAGCATGTCGCCCTGGCCGAGCAGTTGTTCCGCGCCCTGTTCGCCGAGAATGGTGCGGCTGTCGATCTTCGATGTGACCTGGAAGGAGATGCGGGTCGGGAAGTTCGCCTTGATGGTGCCGGTGATGACGTCGACCGACGGGCGTTGCGTCGCCAGCACCACATGGATGCCGGCCGCGCGCGCCATCTGCGCGAGGCGCTGGATCGCGCCTTCGATGTCCTTGCCCGCGACCATCATCAGGTCGGCCATTTCGTCGACGACGACGACGATATAGGGCAGATCGTCGAGTTCGAGATCTTCTTTCTCGTAGATCGCCTCACCGGTTTCCTTGTCGTAGCCGGTGTGGACGGTGCGCGTCAGCGCTTCGCCCTTGGCCTTGGCTTCGGCGAGGCGCGCATTGTAGCCGTCGACGTTGCGCACGCCGAGCTTCGACATCTTCTTGTAGCGCTCTTCCATCTCGCGCACGGCCCACTTCAGCGCGACGACGGCCTTCTTTGGGTCGGTGACGACCGGCGTCAGCAGATGCGGGATGCCTTCGTAGACCGAGAGTTCGAGCATCTTCGGATCGATCAGGATCATCCGGCACTGATCGGGCCGCAGCTTGTACAGCAGCGACAGCAGCATCGTGTTGATGGCGACCGATTTGCCGGAGCCGGTGGTGCCGGCGATCAGGAGATGCGGCATGCGCGCCAGATCGACGATCACCGGCTCGCCGCCGATGGTCTTGCCGAGGCATAGCGGTAGCTTCGCCGTGGTGTCGGTGTATTCACGGCTCTGCAACTGCTCGCGGAAATAGACCTTCTCGCGATGCGCGTTCGGCAATTCGATGCCGATGGCGTTGCGGCCGGGCACGACCGCGACGCGCGCCGACACCGCGCTCATGGAGCGGGCGATGTCGTCGGCAAGGCCGATCACGCGCGACGACTTGATGCCGGGTGCGGGCTCGAGTTCGTACAGCGTGACGACGGGGCCGGGCCGCGAATTGATGATCTCGCCGCGCACGCCGAAATCCTGCAGCACGCTTTCCAGCGATTGCGCGTTGCTCTGGAGCTGATCTTGACTCATGACCTGACGGTCGCTGGCCTTCGGCTGCGCCAGGATCGTCATCGGCGGGAAGTCGTAACCGCTGCCTTTGCGGGCCGGCTTCTTCGCCGGCTTGGCGGCGACACGGCGCGGCGCGGGCGCAGCTTCTTCCTCGTCCGCTTCTTCGTCCTCGTATTCTTCCTCGGCGTCGTCTTGCGCGGCCTGCGGCGCCGGCGCGCGGCGCGCGGCACCGGCATCGAAGCGCGGCTCGACGCGACCGCGTGCCGGTGCGGCCGTATCCGAAGCGGTGCGCTGCATCACGCGCGGCGTGCCTTTGATGGCGCGCCACAGCCGCGATTTCAGGCTCATCATGCCGTGCGCGAGCAGGCCGAGCACGATGGCGAACCGGCTTTCGCGCTCTTCGGCGTCCTCTGCCGTGTCTTCTTCCTCGTCCTCTTCTTCCACATGCGCATCACGCGCGGCGGGGGCTGACGCGAAGAAACCGAAGGCGACGATCAGCAAAGCGACAGCGGCGCTGGCGAAGATCAGCGCGTAAACGAGACGGCCGAGCGCATTGGGATCGCCGAACAGCCAGCCCGGCACGGCGAGCACGGCATCGCCGACGACGCCGCCGAGACCGGTCGGCAGCGGCCAATGCGCGGTGCGCGGCAGGCAACCGGCAACCGCCGCTGCGGCAAACGGCAGCGCGACCCAGCAGATCACCCGCCACAGGTCGCCCAGCGGACGATGGGCGATCAGCCGCCAGCCGAGCACGGCGACCGGCAGCAGCAGCAGACACGCGGCGATGCCGAACAATTGCGTCGCCAGATCGGCCATGATCGCGCCCGGCGCGCCGAGCAGATTGCGGATCGGCGCGGTAGTGGCGTGGCTGAGCGACGGGTCCTGCACCGACCAGGTCGCCAATGCGATCGCACCGAGCAGCGCGAGCGTCATCAACACGAGACCGGCGCCCTCGCACAGGCGGCGCTTGAGCATCTCGCGCAAATGATCGTGCAGATACGCGACAGCGTCGTGAGTGCGATCGATTGCGGACATGCGGGCCTCCGTCAGCCGAGCACCGCGACGAGGCGGTGCAGCGCCTCGGCCGTGGTCTCCTTGTCTTGAACCATGGCGACGCGGATGAAGCCTTCGCCGGGATTGCGCCCGTCCGGCTGCATGCGCGCGAGATAACGGCCGGGTACGACGCGCACGCCGGCCTTGCCCCACAGGAGCTTGGTGGCGGCTTCGCTGCCGCCCTGCGCCGACACGTCGAGCCAGAGGAAAAATCCACCGGCGGGCCGCGTGTAACCGTAACGGTCGCCAATGATCTGATCGGCGAGATCGAACTTCGCGCGGTACATGTCGCGGTTGTCGTCGACATGCGCCTCATCGCTGTAGGCGGCGATGCCGACGCGCTGCGCCGGCACCGGCACCTGCGGCGCGGCGACGTTGCGCAGTTCGAGAAAATCCTTGAGGAAGCGGCGGTCGCCGGCGACGAAACCCATGCGCAGACCCGGCAGGTTCGAACGCTTCGACAGCGAGTGGAACACGACCGCGTTCGCAAAGTCCGGACCGGAGACTTCCAGCATGCCCGCGGGCGGCGTGGTGCTGTAGATCTCGCTGTAGCATTCGTCGTTGAAGACGAGGAAACCGTGACGCTGCGCTAGCGCATGCAGCTGCGCGAGATAGGCGCGATCCGCGACCGCGCCCTGCGGGTTGGCGGGCGACGCGAAATAGAAAGCGACGGTGCGCTTGAGCAGGTCTTCGCCCAGCGCATCGAGATCGGGCAGGAAGCCGTGCTCGCGATAGGCCGGCAGATAGACGGTCTCGCAACCGGCGGCAGCCGCACCCGCCGCGTAAGCGGCATAAAACGGATTGGGCAGTAGGATCGCCGGACGGCCCGCGCGCGGTCCGACAAACTGTTTCGCCGCGATCGCCGCGAGAAACAGCCCTTCGCGGGTGCCATTGAGCACCAGCACTTCGTGCTCGGGATCGACGGGGCGCGGAAGATCATAACGGCGGCCGAGCCAGGCGGCGGCGGCCTGCCGATAGGACTCGATGCCTTTGTTGGCCGGATAGCGGCCGAATTCGGCGATGTGCGCGGCCAGCACCGGCCCGACGAACGGCGGCACCGGATGCTGTGGCTCGCCGACCGACAGGTTGATCGGTGGCATGCCGGGCGGGGTGTCGCCGAGAAGCTCCGTCAGGCGCACGAAGGGCGAGCGGCGATCGTCGGCGTTCACGTCCTGGGTTTGCGCATCTTGTTGATCGGACATCACGAAACGGCCGCCCCCAGCGGCAAAAACACGTGGCCGGAGGATAGGAGCGGTGGGGTTAAGGCGCCGTTAACTATCTGCGGTGGGCCGGGCTTTTTGTCCACATACGCAGACGTTCAATTTATCCTTTAAAAATCGGCATATTTTGAATTTTACTCGCGCCCATCCGTTCGCTGTTTTTCGGCGCAGTTCCGCGAAAATTGCTAGCTGTGCGTTAGCTCGCCGGAAACTAATGCGTGGCCTACGAGCTAAACATGCCCGGCCTATACTCGCGCCTCCTATCGCCTTTCGATGCCTGCGCGCTGGATCACATCAGACCACTTCTTAATATCAGAAATGAGCTTGTCTTTCAGATCGGCCGGAGAGCTTGCTTCAGCCAGGACTCCGAGATCGAGATAACGCTTCTGGATATCGGGCTCAGCCATGATCTCGTGCAGGGCCGTGTTGATGGTGGCGATGATGTCCTTGGGCGTTCCGACCGGTGCAAAAAAGCCGTTCCAAGACACAACCTCAAAGCCGGCGATCCCTTGCTCCTGGACGGTGGGAATCCCCGCCAGCTCTTTCACTTGCGAACGCTTCAATCCCGTTGTTGCCAGCCCGCGCACCTTGTGGTCGGCAAGCACGCTGTTGACCGCCGCGGGGATCTCGACGCCGATCTGCACATCGTTCCGCAACAGAGAGGTGATGACATCGCCGCTGGTTTTATGCGGGACAATTTGAACGTCGACGCCCGCGGTCATTTTTAGCAGCTCGGCGGCGAGATGCTGGCCGCTGCCGATGGAAATCGTCCCGACATTCAGCGCGCCGGGCTTCGCCTTCGCGGCGGCGATGAAATCCCTCAGCGATTGATACTGAGAATCTGCTGAGGCAACGATCACGAGATCGAATGTTCCCATCAGCGAGATCATTTCGAACTGCTTGACGGGATCGATCGGCAAGGACTTGAACATCGCAACGCTGACGGCTGTGCCGTTTGCGACCAGACCAAGCGTGTAGCCGTCCGGCGCGGCGCCGGTGACCGCACGGGCCGCGACGATGCCGCCGGCCCCAGGCTTGTTTTCGATCACGAACTGCTGGCCGAGTTTCTCGCTCAGGCGCATGGCAGCAAGGCGCGCAGTCAGGTCACCGACGCCGCCGGCCCCGAACGGAACGACGATCGTCACCGGGCGAGACGGATATTTGGCCTGCGCCATCGCCGGCGAGAACTGGCCGACGGTGCTGCCTGCCATCAGCATAGAAACCGAGGCAAGCGATTTGGCAAACGTGCGCCGGCTGAAACGTTTAGTCATGGTTCTACCTGTTCTGGAAAATGGTCGGGATGGCCAAGGAGGCTATCAAGGCCGAAGATATTGAATGGCGAAGACTAGGCGGCTTTCACGTTCGCGATCTCGGCATCCAGCTTGAACAACTTCACTGCGTTGTCACACAGGATCAGCCTTCGTTCTTCCGCGCTGAGTCTGGCGTCATCGAGAACCTTCAACCGCTGCTGGTGCAGAGGGCCGGGCACGGTCACCCAGCGCCAAGTCGCTGACCAGTCCGTTCCAAACAGAATCCGGTGCGCGCCGATCCGATCGATGGCGAAGCGCAGGTGCTCCGCGGTCGTCCCCACCACATCGAGATAGACGTTCACGTTGCGCATCGCCACGGTCATCGAGCTGTCGAAGTACCTGCCGATGCTGCGGCCCATTTTCGTCAGAATGATCGGCGCATTCGGGTGCCGGCAAGCGACCTCATCCACCCAGAGAGGATCGCCGTAAAACAAGCCTCCTGGAAACTGAGTCCAGGCCGTCGGAAACTGGATCGGTACGCGATGCTTTGAAACGACGTTCATCAGCCCGTCCAAGTCGCGTGCAATATGTTCTGGATTGATCTCATTCGTGAGCGCCCGAACAAAGATCTCCCCGACGCCTTTCATCCTGAGATCCGTCAGGCAGCGCTCGATTTCGCCGGGAGCCCACTCCCGCGTAGGGCCGGGGTCTTCATGATAGCCTGCAGCTTCCTGATCGTGCCCGACACGGGCCAAGCCCGCGAGCCGGTTCGGATGGCGCGCAACGGATTGAGCAACCTGATCATTTGTCACATATCCGGGCCGGGCCTGAATCAGCGCGAAGGCGACATCGTTCTTATCCATGTCGCCGATGAGGTCGTCAGAATTATCGATTGGCGACTCCGTTAGACTGAGATTGTAGAGTTCCGGATGTCGCGTGCGAAGTGCGATCAGATCAGCCGCTGTTTTGATGTACGGGCTGAGATCGCCATACGACGGAAAGCTCCAAACATGTGTGTGCGTATCAATAATCATGCTGAACTCTGACATTCCCTTCGGCGCAGGCGATGGCAAAGTCGTTAATACAGAAGCAGCGGGCGGGAAGGAAGGCATTTTGTCTTCTCGATATATCGTCTAGCACCACAACCTCTCGCAGCGAGCTGAAGGCATCAACCAACGCCAAAACTGTTTGGTAGCCGCTCAGAGTCGTTGAGCGGTTTGCCTAACCAGCCCAACACAAAAGTCAGCAAGTTTTTAAAGCGGTACGGGAGACTGTCTTTGAGCCGAAGCGCCGCCGCACATGAAGGGGCGAGCGGAGTTCGATGAACTGGCCATTCGAATCGTCGGCAGCAAAGACTGCTGCAGGCCGCCATTGCGGTATCGCTCACGGTGGTTGCGATTCGCCGCGCGCAAAGCGCAACGGAACATCGACCCGCCTCTCCGCTTTCAGGCGTGCCGTCTGTGGCAATGCTTGTACACCCAGCTGGAATTATTTTCATTTGGAAATCAATGACTTATTCGGCGTGAAATTTCGTGTCACACGGGAATGTCGAGAGTTGCCGAGGATGAAGTCTGATCGTCTCACGTTCTCGCGCTGAAAATCGTGTCGTGAGCATTTCACACGGCAGCGACGCCATGTTGAAGGTGCGCTTCGTTTCGCTCAGCAGTGGATGCTGAGATTGTTCGGCGTTTCACTTCGGAGAGCGTTGTCGGCTTCGTGTTGAAGCGTCGTGTTTCACCAGGGCGGGACCGGTTTTTATCACAATATCCTGCGCACATTTCTGCGGAAGCGATTGCCCATTTTCGGTTTTGAAGCAAAGCATGCTGCGGAGTTGAAACTGGCGCTGCTTTGGAATGGGGAAATCGGGCGATCGATCTGCTTCTGATCGTTCAGCGATGAGGCTGCACAACGGTCAATTATCGATCTTCAACCGTGACGGCATCTATCAAGCACGGGTTCATGTTGGGACGAATCAATATGT